>CALFBM010000107.1 GCA_937951645.1 uncultured Rhizobiaceae group bacterium | reverse complement strand
CGCGACTTAAAATAATGTGTTTCACTACATCAGCAAAATTGCCTGCATGGTAGATATGACGGTAATTCATGTAAGTTGTGCCTTGGGTACGCGGGTTTTAAGTCTGCTATACAGGCGAAATCCCAAATGCACCAGCTTTGCAATCACTAACGGCACAATCCAAACCATCGCATTATCTATAAAGAAATCAAGCAAAAGCCAATGGGCAAAGCCAGCAATAATTGCAACATATGACAGTCGCTGCGTCCACTTCCAGGACTTGCCCATTGCATGAATGGACTTCGCATTGGAAGTGAGGGCCAAGGGCAACAAAATCAGAACGCAAATCCAGCCAGTTCCCAATGGCCAATCCAAAGCTTCTAGCCAGACAAGCTCCAAATCAAAGACCTGTCTTACGTATAAAATTGTGTGAATAGCAGCATAGGCAAAACCCGCCACGCCAAAATAACGACGCGTTTTGAGTAGCCAACGTGCAACAACCTTTCCCCATTCAACATATCGCAAAACCAGCGCAAGCGGGGTAATACAAAGTGTGAAAACCAGGATCTGAATGGATAACTCACCCGACTTTTGCATCATTTCGGGATAATAGCGTGAGGGATACATCAATTCGTGCATATATTCCAAGGCAGGAATAGATAGGACAATCCAGATCAGATATCGTGAATTTATTGCCGCTTCTGCAAACTTTCTCATTTAGCAAGCCTTGCGCTACCCACTTCAATGCCGTTCCAGTTTTTCAAAACCGGATTTATCAAAGGTTTCATTGCAGTTTGCTCTTGCTGATCAAGTTCCAGCAAGTCGCAAGCTAATTGTGAGACCGCTACTTCTACGGAGCGGAAACTACCATCGCGCGATTTCATGGCAACCCCCAAGCCAAGTTCTGGCAAAGACATGGTGTAAACGCCTTCTGCACCCACTTTGACAAATGCCCGATTGCCAAGTGCTTTCATGAGTTGAGTACAAACACGATTATCGCCTGCCACCATTTCCGGATGTTTCAAGCATGCGTCCCGCAGACGTATCATTGCTTTTGAGCGCGATTGTGAGACGTTATCTCCCACGCCAAATTTTGCATATGCAATTGCCAGGTTTTCGAGTGGAATTTTAAAAGTGGGAATAGAACACCCATCAATGCCGTAATTATCTGCCCCATGCTTTGCACCTGTTACACCTTCAAGCACATTGGCCACTTCTTTTTGAACAGGATGATAAAAACCAATATAGCTCTTGATTTTCAGGCCAGTATATTTTGCAAAAGCCAAAAAACCAGAATGCTTGCCTGAACAGTTGTTATGGACGGGTTGCAGTCCACCTTCGCTACGCATTGCTATCATTTGGTCTTCAGGCCATTTTGGCAGCTGAACACCGCATTCAAGGCATGTGCCATCCAGTCCGGCCATGTTAAGCATTTCATTTGCTACTTCAACATGCATGGGCTGCCCATTATGGGATGCGCAGGCAAGTGCCAAATGTTTGTCCTCAAACCCATAGGCATCTGCCGCTCCTGACTCAATCAAAGGCAAGGCTTGCAAGGACTTGTTTGAAGACCTCGGATAAATATGAAGACCGGCATCACCAAAAGCTGAAACGATCTTGCCAGTGCTATCAGCGACCACAATATCCACTTCATGCGTGCTCTCAACGAAGTTTCCACGCGTAATTTCAACGATGGTTACAGGATTATTTTTCATTTCTGGTCTTCTTTAGCGGGACTACAGGATCATGTCCGCTTGTACCCCACGGGCCACATTTTACAACTCGCAATAATGTGAGCCAACTCCCCTTAAACAATCCATAGCGTGCAATTGCCTCGTAACCGTATTCTGAACATGTCGGCAAATGCCTGCATCCATAACCAATCATGCTGGAAAAGGTGAGTTGGTAGAACCTGATTAAGCTTGTGCCAATTATTCGCCCGGGGGTCTTGCGCCACTCGCCTTGCCAGTTTCGATTTTGCGACTTCTTTGATTCTTTTGAAACACTTGCCAGTATTTTATGATTTTTTGATTCACTACACATTATTGAGCGGCTTGGAGCTTTGCTTCTATTTCATCAAGACAATTTACCACCGCATCAAACGTCAAAAGGGTCGAAGCATGTCTGGCCTTATATTCACGAACAGGCTCCAGAAATTTGAATTCTTCAAATTTGCCTGTAGGTGCCGAACCATTTTCCTTCAACATTTTATACATTGTGTTACGTAAATCACGTAATTCTTCTGCAGTAGACCCCACCACAACACGTGCCATAATGGATGAAGCCGCCTGCCCCAGCGCACACGCTTTTACTTTATGGGCAAATCCTGAAACTTTATTTCCGTCCAGTTTCAGGGAAACATCAACAGTAGAGCCACATAATTTGGAATGAACGCGTGATTCTGCATCCGGATTATCCAATTCACCGATATTTTGGATGTTACCAGCGTATTCCAGGATTTTTGAATTATAAATAGAATCCAGCATTTTATCTTTCACAAATTTATTTAGTATAAGTTCAGACATCATTTCATAATGTCTCATTCATGTCACAATATAATTATCAAGTAACATTTCGTCGACAAAGAAGTGAAAATTTTAATGCGACAAAGTATTGAGCATTCTAAAGAATACTCTATATCGTGAATATGTCAGGTCACCGTGCTGGCGGGAAATAGTTCCCAAAAGCCCCGGAACCCGGCCAAAGCCACTCTTTCGCAAAGTAAGAGTTAAAGGCTGCGACTGGTCCGAATAGATCAATTGACGCGGAGTTTAACACATGACGAAAGAGGAGATTGGCATGGACGCAATTCTCGAAAGCCTGAAAAAGGTTGAAACTCGCAAAATTCTTGCGAAAGAAGATCGCCCATCACGCGCTGAAGCAGAAGATGCTGTTCGCACACTAATGAAATGGGTTGGCGAAGATATTGAACGCGAAGGTTTGGTAGACACACCCAAACGTGTTGCAAAAGCTTATCTGGAATTATTCGGTGGTTATGACCTTGATGCAGAAGATGTGCTGGGCCGAACATTCGAAGAGGTTGGCGGCTATGACGATATGGTTCTGGTTCGTGATATTCCATTTCACTCGCATTGTGAACATCATATGGTTCCGATTATTGGCATGGCGCATGTTGCTTATTTACCTGATGGCCGTGTTCTTGGTCTTTCCAAGATTGCCCGCACCGTCGATATATTTGCAAAGCGTCTGCAAACGCAGGAAAATATGACAGCGCAGATTGCTCATACAATCACTGATGCACTGGAACCGCGTGGTGTGGCCGTAATGATTGAAGCTGAGCACATGTGTATGGCGATGCGTGGCATCAAGAAACAGGGTTCAACTACTGTGACCACCGCTTATACAGGTGCATTTCATGACAATCCTGCCGAACAACAGAATTTCTTCTCGATGTTGCGTATGGGCAAGGAATAAACGATAAGGCTATCAGAAAAACTCTGGTGGCCTTTATGTCTAATGAATTTCCAACCTTGACTGACAAAAAACAACTTGAAACAGGAAGTATTTTAGCTCCACGCTTTAATGCAGATGGTTTGGTTACTGCCATTGTCCAGGATTTTGACAATGGTGAAATTCTTATGCTTGCCCATATGAATGAAGAAGCACTTAAAAAAACCATCGAAACAAAACAATCGCATTTTTGGAGCCGTTCCAGGCAAGAACTTTGGCTTAAAGGGGCTACTTCCGGAAATATTTTGCATGTTGAGGAGATACTCCTTGATTGTGACCAGGATGCAATCTTGCTGAAAGTTCATCTTGAAGGTGATGGCGCTTGCCATACTGGAGCACGCAGTTGTTTTTACCGGAAGATTGAAGTCAAGGCCGACCAGCCAACCCTGACGCCTTTAAAAGATTAAACCCCATGCTGGAGTACATTGGCGCGACATTGCTTTTGATTATCACTCCAGGCCCTGGGGTTTTGAGCATAGCCGGTGTTGGATCAGGTTATGGATTTATCGCAGGCCAAAGGTTTTTATGGGGGTTATGGCTTGGGAATTTTCTTGTAGGTCTTGCGGTTATTTTTGGTCTCAAGGCAGTAATATTTTCTGTCCCTTACATGCCCGAAACCTTGCTTGGACTATCACTTGCCTATCTGTCTTATCTTGCTTTCAAAATAGCATTTGCAGGCAGTGAGATAGCATTTATCAAAGCAGATCGCATCCCCGGATTTTATGATGCACTTACATTGCAGACAATAAACCCAAAAGCCTATGCCGTGAATGCGACATTCTTCACGACCTTTAATTTTTGGCCTGAGCATTTTACTGAAATGATCCTGATTAAAATACTGATTGTGAATGCAATCTGGATACCTGTTCATTTTGGCTGGCTTTACGCTGGCGCTACCTTGCGCAAGCTTAACCTTCCTCCTTTCGCTCAACGCGTAATAAACATATTTATGGCAGTTTCCATGGTGATAGTAGTTTTATTGGCAGTAGCTTCTCAGTCATCCAGCTAACTAATCATTGTTTTAACTTTTTTGGTTTACTATCATGGATAAACATCAAGTGGTTACTGCTTTTCGGCATTGATGTTGGATATTGGGACTGTGATCAAAGGCAAGCACATGGGTGCCAACGATAAAATTTCAGATGGTTCTGTTACTCAGCTTTTTGAAGAGAGCGAGATTGAAAAAGCACGGTTGGATGCTGAAACTGTTGAAACCATAAAAAATGGCTCTCCTGATCTACAGCTTGTAAAAAATGAGAAAGACTCGAACAACCAAAATGGTGTTGCATTAGCACTTGGCGGCGGCGTTGCCAGAGGTTGGGCACACATTGGGGTTTTACGCGCACTTGATGAAGCAGACATACCTATTTCCATGATTGCAGGCACTTCAATCGGTGCTGTTGTAGGAGGTTGTTATCTTGCCGGAAAACTTGATGAACTGGAAGAATTTGCAAGATCAATCACCAGAAGAAATATTCTGCGCTATATTGATTTCACTCTAGGCAAATCGGGTTTTATCGCAGGAAATCGTTTGGCGGAAAGACTAGATCATGAATTGGGTGATATCCGCATTGAAGATTTGCACAAACGCTTTGTGGCGGTTGCAACTGAAATTGATACCGGTCACGAAGTCTGGCTTGAAAATGGCTTATTGGCACCAGCTATTCGTGCTTCTTATGCACTTCCTGGTGTTTTTCAGCCTGTTACCCACATGGGAAAACACCTTGTTGATGGTGCACTTGTAAATCCTGTTCCTGTGTCAGCCTGCCGTGCATTTGAACAAAAAGTCGTTATGGCTGTTAATCTTGACCGCGAAGTTTTCGCAAGATCATCTGTAGTTCGGTCTACATCCATTGATATGGACGCAGATGAAAGAAACACAAATGAATTAGAACCAGCGTCTTCCCCCTGGTTGCCGTTTAGTTTTAGCAGCAGCACAAGTTCCAAAAAGCAAAAACTTGGTATCACAGGCGTTATGATTGAAGCTTTTAACATCATTCAGAATCGGATTATCCGTTCACGGCTAGCGGGAGACCCGCCTGACATAACCATTAGACCCAAACTTGCAGACATTGGTTTCACAGATTTTCATATGGCGAGTGAGTCGATTGAGCTTGGCTATAAACAAACCAAATATGAATTAGCAGCTCTTGAAGACAACGGTTTTTTAGAAGCGATTAGTTAGTCCGTTTTTGGTAATTTTCATCCTTACCAAATAAGCCATCAATAAAACCAAACAAAAAAAGCCCCGCCGCAAATCCGCCAATATGAGCCTCCCAAGCAATTGAATTTCCAGTACCTGTAATGTCCACTACACCCGTTCCAAACAATAAATTCACACCAAACCACACCGCAATAAAAGTTAATGCCTGGCGATTTGTAAGTGCTTCAACAAGGGAACGAATACGCATTTTGGTTATATCCCCCTCAAAACTGGCTTGCGAAAATGATGGCAAGCGCATTGCTGCCCCCATACATGCAGAAACTGACGCAGATGCACCAATCATCGGTGATATATCATTTGAATGAAATACATAATGTAGCGCTGCTCCACAAACAGCTCCTACTATAAATAAAATCATAAATCGCAAAGCTCCCAACCGTCTTGCTGTAACGCCTCCAAAAGCCAGCAACCAGAATGAATTCATCAGCACATGCCCCCAATCAGCATGTAAAAGGCTGTAAGTTAGTGGCGACCAATAAATCGCAAATGGAGAAAGCTCCAATAAATCAGAATTAAAATATCTCATGGGAATGAAAGCAAACTCCACAATCACCCGATAGTTCATTGTTTGTGAAACAAGAGACACTCTCAGGAAATGAACAAGCACCATTACACCAATCAAAACCGGAATTATCCAGGGCAGATTAAAGACAGGTTGTTTTTTGGAAAGCTCTTCTTCTGTTTCAGATACAGTCATCTTTGTTGCTTTTCCCATTTAAATATCAAATGAACTTATCAGAACATCAGGCAAAAAAAAGCCCAAGGCATCAAACCCTGGGCTGTTGGTCAATCCCCAACCGAAAACAACGCTTCAGTCCAGACCTTCAAGTAAAGAATGCTCAACTCGTTAACTTTGCATCCTATGGAGTTGTTAAAAAACAACCACAAACCCAAGGTTGCAGCAAGCTTAACTTATTATTAAGGTTAATATCTTTAGTGAAAAAACTATTACCTAACATAGTAAGCAGTTTCTACCAATACCCCTGCACCGGAACTGGCACAGCAATTGCAATCATCAGCACTATTAGGTCAAATAATTACAAACTGTCATGATAAGAGACACTTGGAATATCGGCCGAAATAGCAATAAGGCTGGTATTAGAATGCGACATAAGACTTCAAAGAAGATTTTCACCTATTGGCAGAACCTTAGAGGAACAAGAATTGCCCCTGAGCGGACCGAAATAGAACCAAGCGATATTAGAGATATTTTAGGCGACACTTTTATTTTGGAAGTTGATCAGCTGTATCGTACCATTAGCTTTCGTCTTGCCGGAACAAAATTATGCAGCTCTTACGGGCGTGAATTAAAAAGTGTCGGGTATCTGGGACTTTGGGATGAATGCGACAATTTAAAGATTTTTGATGCCGTCAAGCAGGTTTACGAATATGCAAAACCTGTAGTCATCGCTCATATTGCTGAAACAGAAAATAAACAGTTTCTCGAGTATGAAACCCTTCTGTTGCCACTTCTTAATGGTACATCAAAAACTGTGAGAATATTGGGAACTGCAGCACCTTCTGAAAACCCGATCTGGGTTGGCATTGATCCTGTTATCAATAACAGAATAAAATCGGTTCGTACTGTCAGCCTGGAAAATTTGATGGAGGCACCGGCGTTATCACCAGATTTACCTGCAATTTCAAACGAGCCACAAAACGTGCCTCGACGTGTTGGCCACCTGACTATATTTGAAGGTGGTTTGGAAGATTAAGCTAACAAAACCTGCGATACAGTCAAATAATAAAAATTCTTAAAAAAACACCAACATATAATAGAATAAAACCTTTCATTAACCTAATCAGACGATAATAGAAGTTCTAAGGTTCACCTCTAACATGGCTGATAAATGGTAGGTTTTGCTCAAACAAATAATGCGCTTGAACTTTCTGACTCTGAAATGCAGTTTCAAAGTGTCGAAGTAACTCTTTTTGGTCGCTTTATGATGCAGGACAAGAGAGAGTTCCCTTGCCAGGTACAAAGTATGTCATCAGGAAGCGCTACATTGATTACGCCACACGTTGGTGTCATTGATGAAAGAATTATTGCGTATGTGGATCATGTTGGACGCTTGGAAGGTAAAATTCTGCGTGTTTTCCACGGAGGGTTCGCAATGACTGTAAATGCGACAACCTACAAGCGTGATAAACTGGCTGCAAAAATTACATGGATTGCAAACAGGCATGAGTTAAGCCTTCCGGAAGATCGTCGTCATGAACGTATTGCACCAACTCACCAGATTACACAAATCAAGCTGGAAGACGGAAGATCATACGATGTTCGTATCATTGACCTGTCACTTTCTGGTGCCGCAATTGAAATGGATGTAAGACCTGCTATTGGTACTTTGATGTGGCTTGGCAACATGAGAGGCCGTGTTGTTCGTCACTTTGATGATGGGGTAGCGATTGAATTTGCCATTCTTCAAACACACGACACATTGCGAAGTTTCATCGCCCAATAAGTCTATAAACATTATTTTGTCTGAAGTTGACTTAGATATTCTCATCGAAAATCGGGTTTCGTAAATTTTTTTGGCTGTTATTTAATTATATACGGCCGTCAATATTTTTATTGTATCAGTCTCTTTGAGTAAACTCATCAAAAATCTAATTAAACAAATCATTTTATAAATTCCATAATTTTATTAAGCCATTGTATTTAAATGATTTTAATAAGTTTTATTGCATTTTTCATATTCAATAAAATTTTATATAAATTACCTTTAATTTTTCAAAAAATTTGAACAAAAAACAACTTAAATACAGTTCAAACTGTCCTAAAACTCTAACAAATTTATTTTTTTGATTTCAATACCTCTCTGTCATTGTCTTGTCAGACGGGGAATAAACAAATGAAAAACAAAATAAAAAAAGCTTTATTGATAACGGTAGCAATGACTGCGCTTTCAACGACAACACTACAAGCAGCAAACACTGCTCACATGCAGTTGGCAGGATTTACATCCCAACCAATTGGACATCATAACTACTGCAAGCAATATCCATCTGATTGCAAGATCAATACACGTAATTCCAGCATACCGAAGCTTACTCGCAAACGCTGGAAAGACCTTGTTGAAATAAACAGCTATTCAAATTCTACCATTGCACCTGTTACGGACATGGAGGGCTTTGGCATAGAAGAGCATTGGGTTTATCCAACAAGTTATGGCGATTGTGAAGATTATGTACTTATGAAACGTCACATGCTGATGCAGCGTGGGTGGCCAGCTTCTGCTCTTTTGATAACAGTTGTATTACAACCAAATGGCGAAGGACATGCAGTTCTAACTGTAAGAACTGATAATGCCGATTATATTTTGGATAATCTGAATGACAAGATAAAACAGTGGAATGAAACGGAATATACATATCTTAAAAGACAGTCAGCAAAATATTCTGGTCACTGGACCAAAATTGTAGACCTTAAGGGATAAACAAAACACGACGACTTTGGGTTGGTAATTTGGTTTTGATCTGGTCGATCCCCACCTACCCCCGTCCCCACCAGACCAGATCAATTTGGCCGGTTTGTATCTAATACAAACCGGCCTCCTTTTTATTTAAGAACCAGAGTTTTGAGTTAAATTTCTTTTAGACCAGCTGCGAAACGTTTTGCATTTGCAACATAATGCTGAGCAGATATTTTTAATGCCTGGATTGCGTCATCATCCAGCGTCCTGATTACTTTACCAGGCACACCCACAACAAGAGAATTATCTGGAATGTTCTTGCCTTCCGGGACAAGAGCGCCTGCCCCAATAAGGCAATTTTCACCAATAATGGCACCATTTAATACAGTAGCCCCCATACCTATCAAAGAGTTGTTACCGATCTTGCAACCATGAAGCATTGCTTTATGGCCGATGGTACAACCTTCACCAATAGTGAGAGGATATCCGGGGTCAGTGTGCATCACACAATTTTCTTGAATATTTGTATTATCACCAACAGTTATTGGCTCGTTGTCGCCTCGCAGAGCGCTTCCAAACCAAATACCAACACCTTCACCAACAATGATCTGACCTATCAATATAGCTGTGGGGGCAATCCAGTTAAACCCATCTGCTAATTGAGGCCTAATTCCATCCAGTTCATAAAGTGGCATTAATCTTGTTCCTGTAGCGTTTTGTGTTTTCCTGATTACAAAAATACCACAAATGCGTAAAACCAACGCAATTTTTGATACGATTAAATGTAAAACTCTTTAATTATAAAAGCCCTAAACCAACCAGGGTTTGAATGGAAACAATGCCTATGCAAAAGCTCCACATGGTTGCAATGAAAAGGCATGCTCCCAAAAGTAAGAAGCTTATTTTTTGCTTACCCCATAAAAATAATCCGTTTTTTGCAATTACATAAGGTCCAACGAACATACAAAGTAGAAAACCTTTGGCAGCCTCATAGGGTGTATCCATAGACAACTCAATTGAGCCTTCGGTATTTTGGTATATTGCAGAAGCTGAAGCGATTAAACCTGCTGTTACAAAACCGAACACAATTACAAAAACGGCCAACATTTAACTCATTACCTATAAATTTACTTAGTATTTACCATGTTAAAGGAGTGTAGAGTCAAGAGATCTGCTTCATCAACTCAATTCGCATTAACGAAGCAATAACCATGCCAAACTTCATGATTTTAAATACATAACCACTGGATTACTTATTTATGTATAGCGCTAATCAAAGTAGTAAATATTCTGACCCGCTCATGGTTGCGGGACGATCAGGCAATGCAGCTTTTCGGCGTCAGATGCCAGGTCATATAGAACGTCTTGCAAAAACACGCATGGAGAGTGAAAAAAGACCTGAAAAAATCAACCCAAACTTATTGAAAAGACTATTCCTTACTACAATTACGTTATTAATTGCTGCTATGGCCTTGTTTGCATCTGCTCATTTTTTTGGTGACAGTCTTTCAAGAGCCGGACACTCATCATCAACCCGTAATCTGGAAATTATTATTGGCAATGAGTATATAATCGTACCTGCAAACAAAGTAAGGTTTTACTCTCAACGCAGCTCAGGCGCACATGAAAAACTGGACCTTTATCTGCATTGGCCCTCTTTATCCGGGTTTAAAGATAGTTTGAGCGCAGATTTCAACGACTCTTCCGAAAATGCCAATCTGGTTTTTATATCCATTGAGCCGCGTAATATGTCATTTGACATGTCTGGGCGTATAGCGCCCATATATGCCCAGTTTTTTGAGGGAAACCCTGTGCCAACCATTTCCGGATTGGTAAAGCAGCCCTTGAGCGCAAAAGGCGGTTTTATTGATGAAGATTTATATTATGCAGCTTCCAGCCCTTATCCATTTGCAACGCGTTGCGTAAGAGAAGTTGCAGCAACAACTCCCTTTTGCATAAGGGATATTCATATTGGAAAAAACCTGATGCTAACTTACCGTTTCCATCAGAAGCATTTGTCAAATTGGATTGAGCTTGAACAGTCCATAAGGGCACTGACCAAATCGATGATCGTGAGTCCAACACTTAACTTAAATAGCTGACGCTATTTAATCAAACTGTATCCAGATCAATGTCTAAAATTGCCATCGAGAAGCTGAACGAGCGCTCACCTTCATCTTCATCCAAATAAATCACACCCAAAAACTCATCGCCTTTATAGACTTCACAAGAGTCTGTCTTTTTTGGACGTGGCTTTACAGCTAATTGCTCGTTACCAAAAACGGATTTGAAATAAGCATCGAGTTTTTTAATTTCTTCAGGTGTCACGTGATAACCTCCAGCGTGTGTTTTGTTGCACTGCTTTCTGCACTGCAAAGCATGCAGTGTAAAGGTATTAACTTATACCTTTATGGATTAACTTTTATCTTCAGCTAAAATTTGGTTCATTGTACGTGAAGGTTCAGAACATCCTGCAACACCGACCACTTTTCCAGGAATACCGGCAACCGTTACTTTTTCTGGGACCGGCTTGATAACAAGTGAACCGGCTGCAATTCTTGAGCAATCACCAACAGCAATATTACCAAGAACCTTTGCTCCGGAACCAACCAGAACGCCGTTACCAATTTTGGGATGACGATCGCCACCTTCCTTACCAGTGCCGCCCAAAGTAACGCTTTGCATGATCGAAACATTATCGCCTACAACAGCAGTTTCTCCTACAACCAGGCCAGTTGCGTGATCGAGGAAAATACCGCGGCCAAATTTGGCAGCAGGATTGATATCTGTTTGGAAGACCTGCGATGAACGAGACTGGAGATAAAGCGCTATATCCTTGTTGCCCTTGTTCAAATTCCAATGCGCCAAACGATGAGTCTGTATGGCATGGAAACCTTTAAAATAAAGGATAGGGTCAATAAAGCGACTGCAGGCCGGATCGCGATCATAAACAGCAGCAATATCAATGCGCAGGATTTCCGACCATTCACTCCAGTCTTCTCTCATTTGTTGAAAGCTTTGGCGTACAAGATCAGCAGAAAAATCGCGGTTATGAAGACGTTCGCCAATTCTGTATATGACGGCATCCTCCAGAGATGCCTGATTAAGAATTGTGTTATAAATAAACGAGGACATCATCGGTTCTTTTTCAACAACGGCCCTTGCTTCTTTGCGAATAGCTTCCCAAACAGGATCAACTTTAGGAGTTTCGTTGCGTTTAAGCTCTACAGATGTCATGGTCTTTGTCCTTCAAAACAGACTTTAGAATATAAGCCATGATTGCTGCATAACAAGGCAAAAATTAGTGAACAATTGTAAACCGAAGCTAGTTTGCCAAAAATTCCAGTACAGCCTGCTTGTAAACCTTGTCTCCAACGGCGTTCATGTGATTGCGCTTTGGGATGGGCTTAAAGTGTCCATTTGGGATGATTGAAGCGAGTTTTTCGCCATCAACTGCTACTGTGTCCTGCGTACCAACGATCACCATGGTTTCAGGTTTAAGCGATTCAAACAGACTTTTTGGAATATAGGAACGCCCTCCCATAATGCATGCGGCAAGGGCTTTCAGATCACTTCCTGTTGCTTCTGCAAAGGTTCTAAACTCGATACCAATTTTTGTTTTTACATCTTCCACTGTATTTGCCGCCAGGCCGTTATGAATTTCAGATGAGTCAAATGCACCTTCAATCATATTGTAACCATTGCCAGCCAGAATAAGTTTATCCACCAACTCGGGTGATTGAAAAGCAAGCGTTGAAGCAATACGTGCACCTAATGAATATCCCATGACATTCGCTTTACTGATGTTTAGGAACGTTAGGAGATTAGCAGCATCGCTCGCCATATTTTCAAGCGAATAAGCCGCTTCTTCGTAGAACTTCTGGCTACCGCCATGGCCACGATTATCCATCGCAATTACGCGATACCCACTATCAACCAACAGTTGAACCCAACCTGGCCCTGTCCAATTGGTTTCTGCATTTGAGGCAAATCCATGAATCAGTAAAACAGGGTCTCCCTCACCTTCATCCGTGTATACGATGTTGGCAGTATCCAGATTTGCAATTTTCATGGGTTCACTCAATTATTTTCTTTGCATACACGTTTCATTCTTTTAGAAGACTATTACATTAAAAAGCAAATTTACAAGGATATGGTTATGGCTGAAACATCAGTTGCTCATTTTCAAAACGACGCGGGCGTTGAAGTCATTGAGATTGGTGTAAAGGAGTTTATGTGCTGTGGTGCCAGCGTACCTTATGACCACCCACATGTATTTCTTGACATGGGCAGTGACAGTGAAATTGTCTGCCCATATTGCTCAACGGTTTATAGACATGCCGACGATCTTAAAGGCCACGATACACGTCCGGAAGGTTGCACCTTCAACGATGAAGCTGCTTAAGTCCCTGAGTTGACTGTGACTCGTCGCAAGATACTCATCAGTGGCGGCGGGATTGCTGGTTTAACAACTGCACTTTGTTTGGCAAAATCAGGCAATAGAGTAAACGTTTTTGAACGCGCACCTACGCTTGAACCACTCGGTGCAGGCATACAGATTTCTCCCAACGCTTTTCATGTTTTAAGGATACTTGGTTTAAATCATGAACTCTTGTCAGCAGGTAATGTACCTGAAGCCATAGTGATGATGAATGCCGTCAAGGGAACAAAGCTTGCCACCATTCCGCTGGGCTTTCATATCCAGGATAAATATGATGCCCCTTACATCGTTATCCATAGGGCAGATCTTCAAAACATTCTTTTTAAGGCGTGTGAAGAAAATCCCGATATTTCAATTTCTTTTGGAGCAGAAATTACTGATGCAGCAGTTCACAAAAATGGTGTAACTGCACTCATACAATCAAGTGGTAAAGTTGAAGAAAAAGTTGGTGATCTTCTAATCGGAGCTGATGGTGTTCACTCACGCGTGCGCAATGATATCTTAGGTCTTGAGCCAGCAATCTATAGCGGCAAGACTGCATGGCGTGCGCTTGTGCCTGCCAAACACGTAAAAACACAAACACCCTTAAACAATACAGTCGTATGGCTTGGACCAAAGGCACATGCGGTGACATATCCGGTTCGCGATGCGAAATTTCTGAACGTAATTGCTGTTACCCAAGAAGCTGAAACCTCAAATACAAATGAGATATCAAAAGCAGAGCTGAACAAGAAGTTTTCACATTGGGATCACGAATTCACTAACTTGCTCAACTGTGATGCTGAATGGTCGGGTTGGCCTCTGTATGAGACAACATCCATTAATACAATGGCTACCAATACAGTTGCGCTCATTGGGGATGCTGCTCATGCAATGCTCCCTTTTGCTGCACAAGGTGCTGCTCAGGCAATTGAGGATTCGCATGTGCTCTCACAATGTCTTGCAAAAACTGGTGATACAGAAACTGCCTTAAAGCAATTTGAGCAAATCAGACTCCCCAGGATAAAACGCATTGCAAAAACCGCTCGATCAAATGGCCAAATATATCACTTATCTGGCATTGCAGCAGCAGTTAGAAATATTGGGTTAAATAAAGTTTCTGGTAAACGACTGCTGCAAAGACAGGACTGGATTTACAGATGGCATCCTTGATTTAAAGTCAGGCTGTCAAACTGGCTACAATTGCATCAAGTCCTAACTTGTCCCATTCTGCTTCTGTAATCATTTTCATACCAAGTATGGTGTAATCAACTTGATAAAAATTGGCAAATTCACCTGTCTTCGCAATGGAAACAGCATGTGCAAGGTCCCTTCTTGCCAACAAGTCCTGTGCCATAACGCCTACATAGCGAGTAGTATCATTATTACGATATTGCCAACTGTATAATGTAAGACCAAGGGGTTGATATACACCAAGAACTTTTACATTTTGTTTTATACGAAGATCGGAACCCAAACCTCCCCCAGAAGATATATCCCCATGGCGTTTACGGTTTTTCCAGGTTGGATCATATGTAACTTTTAAAGTATAATCTTCTTGAGCCGTATTATATGTTCTAGTAAGCAATGCAGTCCATCCACCTCCATCAACGCGCCATCTGTTATCTTGAGCAGCATAAAGACTCCAAGCAGTATCAGTGCCGCCATCCAATATCCTATCAGAAAAACCTGCAAGTTCCGCCCTCATTTTTAAGACTGCAACCTGAGATGCTTTTACCGCTTGATCATAACTCATGTTTTTCAAGGTGACCGTTTTTGTATATGGTTTATAAAAAATAGTGTCAATATAATCTGGATTTCCTGAGAAGAACGGACCTAGTACCTTTGCTAAAAATTGTACGAAGAGACTTACATACTCAGCTATGGCTTTGAACCCTAGAAAGATATTATTTGTACTTCTATTTTCAAGTAATAATCCTGGGCTACGTCCAGTCTTGTCGCGGTTAGGCGGCGGTACGATTCCTACCTTTTCCCCTGGAACCAATGAAAACTTGGGAGGCACATATGCTTTACCAGGTTGCGGCGGAGGCGGTGCTTTCTTTTGAATATGATCGTCATTTTCAATCTCTAAACCAACAAGTGCAGGCCGGATAATCCGCTGGATCTGTGCTGCTTCCTTATTAACCCATTTAATATTTCCAGCGGGTTGTTTGGCATTGTTACTCACCCGGGCGAGCGAGTTCAATGCAATGAATTGCATTTGCATATAAAAACTGGAATCCGTAACGGATTTTGTGTATGACTTATTTTTAAAGTCTGTAATACGGTCGATGTTAAGCTTCATCCAGTTCGTGGTGTCATTTTGGAACTTAACGAAAGCAGCTGATTTTTTACGACCAGTCATCATTGCTATTGCACCAGCTATAATCATTTTACGGTTTGCACCATTGGCACGATTGAAATGATCGATTGCATTGGCTTGAAAAGCTCCAGGTAACGTTCTTCGCAGTCCAGCTGGACTGGATGGGTTGAAAAAACCAGAATTAACGGCCCTTGCATCTGCTTTTTTGCGTTCGTTATTAAATTGCCCGATTGTAGTCAGGTTAAAACCAGCCTTTTTTGCTTCATTGATCAAGTATGTTTTGTCGCGACTTAACGCAGTAGCAAAAAGTTTATTATATTTACCCACTATAGATTTTATTTTTTGCTGCGTGTCCCAAGGTAGTGGTTTAGTTCCTGCATTTACAATAAATGTAGCAAGTTCTTTCATCGCCTTGCCTGGTCCAAAGAGTCTAAGCGATGACATATGAGTATGACTCCGCGATGTTATGTTTTTTTGTGCTGCATCCAGCACTTTATTCACTGAAGCAATTTTCTTGTTTAAAGCATTTCCAGTAAATAAATTGGTAGCAGTATTGGTAAGTTGGAATCTATCTGATTGTTGATTACCTGCTTTTACCGAAGTATTGCTGTCAGCTTTTTTCAAGGCACTACTGAATTTTTCAGTAACTTTCGTCTGATCAGCAGATTGTCTGCGTTGCCTTGTATCATCAGATTGTTTGTTTACTGTGTTGTCTATACTATTGGATTTTGGTGAAATTGATGTCCGTGTTGTTAACATTTTAGTTTTGCCCCCAATTTTTCTATATTACCATTTCGCTTTAGTGGTAAAATAACAAATTTGTAATCAATTTAGAGAAGGCAAAAATTTTGATAATTAGTATTTAATACTTAGTCTGAAAGTAAGTACTACGTGCATGTGTAAAAATTGTAAAATTCTGAATAATTTCATTAGCCGGCACGCCTGACTGCAAGAACACATCTCTCACCAACATGCTAAACCATTATAAAGGACAAACATTGTCTGATGACATTAAATAATACATCACTCACTGTTTCAAATGAATAATGAAACAATACAGAAACTGCGCTAAAGCAATATATGTAGCGAGACTACAAAGTGTAAAACGCCAGTTGAACATCTCATGAAAAAACAGGACTGGATTTATCGTTGGAAACCAGACTCATGATCTAATTATAGAGTTTATGATGAAGTATCAGGCTATATGTTGTCGGGGTCCATAGACCAGTCGAAACGCCAGCCTTGCTTAATGCTTCTGAAACCCACACATTGCATGGGTTAAAAATATTGAACCAGCCTTTTGCTTTATAAAATACATCACCATAGCCAAAGGTTGTATCTGAAAGAATTTTTGGCTGCCCGTCCTTG
>CALFBM010000106.1 GCA_937951645.1 uncultured Rhizobiaceae group bacterium | reverse complement strand
ATAACCAACTCTCGCATGCCAAATTTATTCCATGCGCAGCTCGACCGGATGCAGGTGTTGGCTGTGTCTTGTTTGGGTGTGATTGAAAACAGCGACCCACATATAGACTGGCACATCAGGTTGCAGTGTGAAGTCATATTTGGATTGGGTGTCCATCTTGCGTTTTGCCTCAAGTGTCCATTTGCCGTCTTTCCATTCTGCTTCGGCAAAGACCTCGCCCCGGTCTCCTTCGTGCGGCCCCTTGATCAATACGGACGGCATGATGGTTCCAACCGGATAGGTATCGGCCTGTGGGCTGTAGGGAACCATGTCGTTGATATCCATGGCATAGGCGAAGTTGTCCGTTTCCCTTGGCTGCAGGGACACCTGGAACTTTTCAATCATAGCGGGGTCTTTGGGCAAATGGGTCGGTTGTATTACGCCTGTTGAGAATTTTTCCCAATTCATTTTATAGCCGCCGCCCTCTTTCGGGTCTTGGGTATATCCGCCGGTGTAACGGCTCTTCTTGGGATTTACCTCCATGGGAGGGCCAAAGTAATTATCATCAATCTGGTTGAAGGAGCCAGTGCGAACAGACTTCCAATGCCAGACATCAACAATCGAGCCATCGGTGGTATAATGCAGACCGCGTCCGCCTTTTGGTGATGGCTTGTTACCGATTGGCTTTGGCCCCAGATGAGAGGTTCCTGCACCTGCAAGCTCGGCAGAAGGTGCAAACATTACGCCGAACTTGTCTTCGTAGTAGGTATCCTCGTCCTGAATATCAAACTGATGCTGCACAACGCGCCATCCATCCTTGGTTTTTTTCAAGGGCAGGTGTTTCTGGCTACGTGTCGGGTCTGTCCATTCAAACAAGGTATAAAGCATTTCTCCATCATGGATCATGCGCGCAGTAACGGTCTGTCCGTCAGGTGCATTCATGCCGCGTGCCGTTGCAATTTCAACGGCAGGAGCATCACTCCAGGCCGGGTCATTCGACTTTCCGTCAATAGTGGGGGGTGTTTTGGTTTTCGTAACCGTCAGGCTTTGCATCGTCGTTTGGTCAACGACATAAATACCTGCAACTGCCACGCCCGCGACAGTAAGCGATGTTACGGCAGCCGTACCATAGATGTTTCGCGGGTTAATAATCTTGACCAAATGACCAAAACCGCCAAGCGCCAATTGTGCTGCAACGTGAAGCACAACATAACCAAGCACAGCCCACCCGAGAATAAGATGAATTTGTGTCACTTGCAGATAGGGCAAAAGACCTGGTGCCATATACAATATCAGACCCGTGATCACTGACACCCCAAGCATGATGAAGGAAATCCAATAAATTATGACATTAACAGCACGTAATTTACGCTGGCGGTCACCTTTTACCAGGTTGCGGCGGGCATTTGCATGCAATGCCACACGCCGGTGCAGGCGAGCACGAACCAGAAAAACAATATAAGCCAACATGATGAATGCCAATGCCAAAGCCGCCCATACATGCCAAAGGATTACATTGCCCTGTATCAATATACTGCTAAGCGCTCTGGTCCAGACTGCATCTGGTGAATCTGCGGCTATTCTAAAACCTGTGAGCAGGCTGACAGCAAGCGTGATCACAAGCCCCCAATGCAGACAAACTGTAATCAAGTCTGTTTTTTTGAAATTTTTAAATGACATGGATATAACCTTTCGTTAGTGACTTGAAACAAGAGCGCAACTGCATCAACAATACGGTTTCTCTGTTCAAAGGTGGACATGTTGGCTTTCGCAAACGAACTCACGAACCTGCTTATCCAAAAGCAGGCTTGTGCCAGAATTGAAAACCGGATCGTGCATTTTTTTACAGGCTGCAAATAATCAATGAGCCAAGAGACAAAATTTCTTGTTGGGTAAGCCGGTATTAGCCGATTAATATTAACCGGGAGTGCCTGACAAAGCGTATCGCAATACGAACACTAAACGCATCTGTAGCCGACCCTATGTAGAATGAGATTTATTCACATTCCCATATTTTGTCTCTGTAAGCAGTTGGATTAAATCGTCAAGACTTCAATCCGTTCCGGACCAAGCTTTTACACTTACATCCAGGCTGCCATGGTTGGTAAAACCGAGTTTTACCATGCGCAAGGCAATCTCATCATTTGACCCAAACCATTTTTTCAAGCTAACGAACCAGCTCTCTAATTTCAACCCGGAAGGCGGCCACTCTGCGCAGAAAAGCAGCATGAACCGTTCAAACTTTATAACCGTGATGAAACATATGAAAGAACCAAATAGCATTACATAATCTGCGTTATTGCTTTTATAAACTGACCAAATTGCTGATTAGCTTATTTAATTGCAACCCAATATCGGTTCATGTTAGTTGGCCAGGTCTTCCCATTATTTTCGAACTCTCCTGTCGCTTTTTCACCATTAAGTTCATAGCGCGCGCTTGCTTTTCCATCCCTGAATTCATTGAGTAAAGAAATTGAATCCCATCCCTGACGGCATTAAGTCGTTTGCATGAGGGAGATTTGAAACCCCACGGCTTCCAGATGCTTGAAGCATAATAAACAACCTGACTATCACTTGTGGGCTTCATCACAACAAGTGTGTGTGGTTGAGCCTCTTGTCCATCTTTTTCCAGCCATCGACCAGTATAAATTGTTTCTATATTTGATTTGATAATTGTATCGCAAGCAGCAATTCCTGGAAGACCTATAATACGAGGTTCAGTTTTTTCAGCAGCAACCTGAGCTATAGCTTCTGGTTCTGTCGAGGCATTATTTTCGATGCTTTGACAACCTGTAACAATAAAGGCAAAAACAACAAATAGATTATATTTTTTCATATTTATTCTCCACTTGGAAAGTAAACAACATATGGCAATTATCTGCAAAGCTTTTTAATTTAGTTTCAATAAAAATACATGAATTCAAAATGAAACCCCTGTAAACAATAGCACTTGCCCGTTTTCATAAGTTCGTTAAACTTCCAAACATGAAAAACAATACAGAAACCATAACCGCAGCCATCCCCTCACCTTATGGTGTGCTCAGTGTAAGCGAACGTAATGGAGCTATTGTTGCTGTTGATTGGAAAGAACCTGAAAATCCCCATACCTCGCCTTTACTTGAAGAGACAGCGAAACAACTGGCAGCTTATTTTGCAGGCGATCTTAAAATATTCAACCTGCCCCTTTCGCCAAAGGGGGATTCGTTTCAGCAATCGGTTTGCAGGGCTATGCTGAAAATTCCATATGGCAAGACGACAACCTATGGAGCTATTGCGGAAAAGCTGAACACATATGGCCAACCTGTTGGCAAGGCTTGCGGAGGAAATTCAATTCCCATTATCATCCCATGCCACCGCGTTCTGGCGGTAGATGGCCTTGGCGGTTACTCTGGTGAAGGTGGCGTGGAACGTAAGATTGAATTGTTGAAACTTGAAGGTGGGTTTCCGTACTTATTGTAGGAAAGGTATGTAACCAATGGACATAAAATCAGCTGGATTCCTTTCAAAAAGCTACGCGACTATGATATTTTATACTGATGAGGGAGTTGGAATTTTTACAGTTTTTGAGCCAGGTCATTCCCGCAAATCTGCAAAAAGATTGAGAAATCAAATAATGGCCTCGTACACCAGAGGACTTCAACTTAATAAACAAGTTTTGAAATATGAAAACGAATTATTATAATGCATCAGATGGAGCAGCTCTTGCTATAGCGTTTTTGAATATTACATCAAAACTTGCGTCATTATATCTGAGTAAATAATTTGCTGTTAAATTTGGCAGGCGCTTTTCAAGCCCTGCCAAAAATTTGTACAGTATTCCTAAAACCAAAAATTAAAGACTTCCCCTTGCTTGTACGGCATGTATAACAAAAACATGGAAGCAATTAAGCCAGACAATAACATTCAGGAAAATTCTGTTTATACAGAAGATAATGCCGTGCGCCCTGAATTTATCACTCGTATTGAAGGCCTTATCAGAGAGCAAGATGATACGGGCCTCAAAGAGCTCATAGAGCCGCTGCATGAGTCTGAACTTGGTGATATTCTTGAAGCACTAGGTACTGATGAACGGGCAAGCCTTGTTACGCTGACAGGGGATGAATTCGACTACGTCTCGCTTACCGAAGTTGATGGAGCAGTTCGTCTTGAAGTCATCAATGCAATTCCAAACAAACAAATCGCCGAGGCGGTTACTGAACTTGAATCAGATGATGCTGTTTTCATTTTGGAGGACATTGCACAATCAGAGCGTGATGAAATTCTTTCTCTGGTTCCGTTTGAAGAGCGTTCGCGGATTATTCGATCACTTGATTATCCGGAAGAAACAGCAGGCCGCCGCATGCAGACCGAGTTTGTGGCAGTGCCTCCCTTTTGGACCATTGGCCAAACCATAGATTATCTAAGGGATGACAATAATTTACCAGAGAGTTTTTATGAGGTTTTTGTCATTGGGCCCTCTTTTGAGCTCATAGGCTATGTGACGCTTGATAATATTTTAAGAACCAATCGCAAAACAAAAATAGAAGACATCAAGGAAGCTACGGTTCATCCT
Organism: uncultured Rhizobiaceae group bacterium; assembly: GCA_937951645.1. GTDB lineage: Bacteria > Pseudomonadota > Alphaproteobacteria > Rhizobiales > Rhizobiaceae > JAALLB01. Next base: position 7,830 of record CALFBM010000106.1, on the reverse strand, counting down.
ATTCCTGTTTTGGAAGACCAGGAAGAAGCTGCTCGTGTTTTTGAGCAATATGACTTGGTATCTGCAGCCGTCGTGGACGAGGCCAATCGCCTGGTAGGTGTTTTGACAATTGATGATGTGGTTGATTTTATCCAGCAAGAAGCGGATGAAGATATCAAACGTCTTGCTGGTGTTGGTGACGAAGAACTTTCAGACAGTGTCATGGAAATTACACGCTCCAGATTTACCTGGTTATTACTCAACTTGCTAACTGCCATTATGGCCTCTATTGTGATTGGGTTATTTGATGCAACAATTCAAGAAATGGTTGCACTGGCGATTTTAATGCCAATCGTTGCCTCGATGGGGGGTAACGCTGGCACACAATCCATGACAGTTGCAGTGCGTGGGCTGGCCACAAAGGACATTGATAACTACAATGTGGTTCGTACCATTCGCCGCGAAGTCCTGGTTGGACTGCTAAATGGTATATTCTTTGCCTGTCTAATAGGTATCATTTCTGCAATTTGGTTTTCAAATCAAAGCCTTGGGCTGATTATTGGCATTGCAATGGTAGTCAACATGCTTTGTGCAGCACTTGCTGGCGTATTAATCCCCATAGGACTTGATAAAATGGATATTGACCCGGCTATTGCCTCCAGCGTTTTTGTTACGACTGTGACGGATGTTGTTGGTTTTTTTGCGTTTTTAGGCCTAGCATCCTGGTGGCTTGCAATATAAAGACAATAAAATCAAACTCATAGGGTTGCTTTTCGCAACCTCAGAGGGCAGATTATGGCGGGTTTTACTTTTACGTAAATTTTTTAAGTGATGAGGGGTCTGGGAGAGTAGTTTGAAGTCACCAGAACAAAAACAATTTTATTCGATTACGGAGCTTACTCGCGAGTTTGGAGTTTCAACGCGAACCATTCGTTTTTATGAAGATGAAGGGCTCATTCAGCCTGTCAGGCGTGGGCGTACGAGGCTATTTAAACCTTCTGACAGACGTTTGCTTATGCTTATCATGCGCGGCAAAAGGCTTGGCTTTTCAATTGCAGAAATTCGCGAAATTATTGCAATCTATAAAGAGCCACCAGGTGAAGTTGGGCAATTAAAGCTTCTTGTGCAACGCGTCAGCGAGAAGCGCGATCAATTACAACAAAAACGAAAAGACATTGACGAAACCATTGCTGAGCTGGATCAGGTTGAAGAGCAAAGCCTGACACGCATGGCAGAGCTTGGCGTTGGCACTTAAATGGCAGTATCTGTTCGCCCGCTTCAAGCTGATGAGCGCAGTGCCTGGCAACCATTGTGGAAAGCTTATCAGGAATATTACGAGGCTAACCTTGACGATGTGACCGATAGTCTTTGGGAGCGTCTCATGAATGATGATCTTGATGGCCCTGTTTGTCTGGTCGCTGAAAAAGACGGCCAACTCTTGGGACTGGTCCAGTATCTTTACCATGGTACGACATGGTCACCCAAACAGCGCATATATTTGCACGACCTTTATACCGTTCCTCAAGCACGTGGAAAAGGCATTGGACGCATGTTGATAGAGGCCGTTTATGAAGAAGGTAAAAAACGCAATTGCGATCAGGTTTACTGGCTGACACAAGACTTTAATGAAGCTGGACGCAGGCTCTATGATAAAGTTGCCAGCGTTACGCCCTTCATCAAATACATGCAAAAAATTTAAAGATTGCCGCTAATCCAAAGCGCACTTAGCATTATTCCTATCATAACAGGCTGATGCAGCAGATAATATACAAGACTGTTACGTCCCATAAATTTTAAAAGCCTTGCAGGTGTTTGGTTTAATTGCGGTTTTGTAAATGACTCCAGCCAGTTCATTTTAGTGGAGAGTTTTGCAAAGGCAATGCCAAGCAAGGGTGCCGAGAACCATGGAAATACCGGTACATAGTCGCTTGAATTTGGATTGGCGGCTGAAAGGCCTGTCCAATACCAAAACGGCGCATCAAGAAGCTCGGTCCGCCCATAATAACGCAAGGCAAAAACTCCAATAGCTATAACAACAATCAATTGCCATGGCATACGCAAGAACAACAATCCTGCAACGCCTGCAAAGGCTATTGCATGAAGAATTCCAAAAAATATATATTGCTCTGGCGTTGCAAAATATGTGGCGATTGTAATGATCAATGAAGCCGCTACGATCTTTATCATTCTAACATTCCATCCACTCCAGCGGATGCCAGTTCCATGAGACAGATAAAGGCTAAAGCCCGTTAAAAATAAAAATGAACTTGCAATTGCCCGGGCAAAATATTTCCAATGTGGCTGTGAAATATAACCAGGTTCCTTGATTGCCAGAAGCTCAAGATCAAAGCCAAAATGAAAAACTGTCATTGCAACAAGCGCCACGCCTCTTGCTAAATCCAATACTTCAATTCGCGTGTTTGTCATTTGGTTGCTTCCAGTTTTGGCGTCCCCAATCTTGCTATATAAAGGCCACTGATAACAAGACACAGCGCAACGATTGTCTTCGTTTCGATCGCTTCATTAAGCAAAACAGCACCAAAAACAATTCCGAAAACAGGGATTGTGTTCATCCCTATTGCAAAGGTAGAGACCCCTACTCTGCGCACCAGATAAAATCGCAAGACATAGGCAAGTCCTGTTGGAAACAAACCAAGCCACAATAGAGCAAGTGATGCACTTGGCCCCGGAATCTTCTCGGGCATACCCTCAAACCAAACGGCAAGCAGGATCAAGCAAGCGGCGCCAATACCCAAAGCCAGTGCTGTGAACGGAATTGGCTTCATGTCTATTTTTCGAATTAGGATACCACCACTTACATAACAAAATCCGGCACCAATAATTGCAATTTGAGCCACAAAGGAAGTTGACCCTAAATTTTGTACGGCATCTGGCCCCACGATTAGCAAAATGCCTGTCATACCAATGGCGACAGCCAATAATTTATAACGATTAATGGCTTCATCCTGTGTAAAAAAATGCCCCAGGATCATTGCCATAAAAGGGGTTGTTCCCATCAAGAGGGCTGTAATGCCAGAATCAATATATTGCAGCCCCCAGGAAATCATTATGAATGGTATAACGGTAATCAGCATTGAAATGATAAATGTAAGCCCAAGAACATTTTTTGAAATCGAAAAACCGGACTTGCCAAACACAGCAAAGGGTACCAGTGCCAGGAAGCCGATCAAAACACGACTAGCTGCGGTCCATATCGGCCCAAGTTCTTCTAGCGCAAACTTTATTGCAGCAAAGGCAGATGCCCATATAAGTGCTGTTAGAATCAGCAAGAGCACATCAATATACCCTGCCCTTGAAATTTGCGTCATTAAATGAATATCCATACCAGTATTTACAATACGCATCTCAGCCTAGTAAGTTCATGATTTGACCGAAACATATGCCACCATCTGTCATGATCATGTCATTGGACGCAAGACAAATTTCCTGCCACATTTTTGCCATGCAAAAAACACATGGCTGCCTTGCATGTATATCCCAGAAATCGTATTGCCTATTTTCTGGTATCAGCATAGAAACTTTGCATAATTAACGGCTCCCGAAAAAGAGGAGCCGATTTTTTTGACAGGGAACAAAATGATAGAAGAAAAAGCAGAACCCAGCGTTTGGCGTACAGCAATTCTTGCAATTGCGATCTTTGTCGGCATAATGTTTATTGCTGGCATGTTCGGAAATGTAGAGAGCGTTGCTATTGCATCTCAGTAAATTACAAAGTTTATGTTCATAAAAAAAGCTGGTTTTCGAACCAGCTTTTTTTATGACCCGATTAAGAACAAAACCATGACGGTTTTGGTATATTTGCCTAATCAAACATAGTATATCTCTCAACTTGAAAATCAGCATTAAGGTATGTTGCTCATGTTTTTGTCTGTGTTTGAATTGTTTAAAATTGGCATTGGCCCGTCCTCATCCCATACAATGGGGCCGATGGTTGCGGCAGAGTATTTTCTTGATGAAATTAAAAATGGTGAGTGGCCGCGCCGCGAGGGTGATGTACCTTCCCGTATTCAAGTATCATTGCATGGTTCGCTTGCCTTTACAGGCAAAGGACACGCTACAGACAGAGCTGTTATCCTGGGTCTTGCAGGCGAAAAACCATCGCAAATTAACCCTGATAATGTTGAAGACATTATTGCAAAAATTGAGAAAAAGAAATCTGTTACACCACCAGATCACCCAACCTACCAGTTTGATCCTGAAAAAGACCTTGTTTTCGATTTTGAAATCATGCTTCCGCTTCATACAAATGGCATGACCTTCCGGGCACTTTCAAAGGCTGGGGAATTACTTTTAAAACGTGAATATTATTCAATTGGCGGTGGTTTTGTAGTCGATGAAGAGCGTTTGCGAATAATGGAGGAGGTAAAGTCGACGCGGGTTGATCGTGTGCCTTATCCTTTTGAAAATGCCAAGCAAATGATGAAAATGGCAAAGGATTCAGGCCTTACCATCGCGCAAATGAAGCGTGCAAATGAACAAACCAACATGTCAGAGCAAGAACTTGTCGATGGATTGGAACAAGTATGGAACACGATGCATAATTGCGTGGAGCGCGGTCTTCGCAAACATGGTGAATTGCCTGGCGGTTTACGTGTAAAACGCCGTTCAGCCGCAATCGTGGAACAACTAGAAGCTGAATGGGGCATCAACCACATTAATCCGGTTGCTGCAAACGAATGGCTTCAGGTTTTTGCCATGGCAGTAAATGAAGAAAATGCAGCAGGCGGTAAAGTTGTCACCGCTCCCACGAATGGCGCAGCGGGCGTCATTCCTGCTGTACTCAGCTATTATCTCAAGTTCTTCCCGGATACGAGTGTCAAACAACGAGAAGACTATTTGCTAACAGCTGCAGCACTAGGTGGCATCATCAAACACAATGCGTCCATCTCTGGCGCAGAAGTGGGTTGTCAGGGCGAAGTGGGGTCAGCCTCAGCAATGGCTGCAGCCGGCCTTGCAGCAATCATGGGTGGCACGCCTGAACAAATTGAAAATGCTGCTGAAATCGCACTCGAGCACCATCTGGGCATGACATGTGACCCGATTGGCGGCTTGGTACAAGTCCCCTGCATTGAACGCAACGGCCTTGGTGCAATAAAGGCAGTATCAGCTTCATCTCTTGCACTTCGTGGTGATGGAACACATTTTGTATCACTTGATGCCTGTGTTAAAACCATGCTTGAGACAGGCAAGGACATGAATACGCGCTACAAAGAGACAAGCCAGGGCGGATTGGCTGTAAATGTTGTTGAATGCTGATTTCCAAACTGGTTTCTTGAGCGCTCTCGCCCTAGATTGGCCTTATGGCTTTAAATCTCTTAAAACTTTGTGTCGGTGTTTCTGCAGTGGAAGAACTACAGGCCTGGATAGACTACCGCATAGATGAAAAACGCCGTCAGGGCGTCGAAGCAATTCATACCCAGACAACACGGATGATCCCCAAACGGTTGGAGGAATTGCTTGATGGCGGCTCGCTTTATTGGGTGATAAAAGGCAATGTACAAGTCCGCCAGCATCTTTTGGATATCCGTCCGTTTGTCGATCCAAATGGCATCAAGCGTTGCGACCTTGTGCTTGAACCCCGATTAATTTTGACTGAATGGCAACCGCGCAGGGCTTTTCAGGGATGGCGCTATTTAAAACAGGAAGATGCACCGCGTGATATCGGTGACAACAGCAATGGTGTTAATGCTCTCCCCCCTGAATTACGTGTCGAGCTGGCAAATCTTGGGCTTTTATGAGAGCCTTTACCCCATTCAACAATATAGCCGTCATAATTGCGTAAGTAGTCATCAAGCCTTGTATTATATCAAAACCTGTAGGATAATTTACCCAGGGAAAGTTCTCCTATTGGAGATTGGGTAAATGTTTAGCGTAACCAACCATCAAAAACAGGCGCATGTCATTGTTTGCGGCAATGAAAAAGGCGGCTCTGGCAAGACAACAACCATAATGCATCTTGGCGTTGCATTGCTTAATGCCGGCTACAGGGTTGCCACGCTTGATCTGGATACACGCCAACAAAGCTTTACGCGTTATATCGAGAACAGGCGTATTTTTGCCAAACGATTTGGTTTTGATTTATCACTTCCCAATCATTTTGTCGTTCAGCGCGATAAATCTGATTATGTGTCTGATCAAGAAAACAATGAATTAAAAAACTTTGTCGAAGTTATAACACAAGTTCAAACCAAGTATGATTTCATCTTGATTGATACACCCGGGCATGATGGCTACCTCATGCGTCTGGCGCACTCCATGGCAGATACACTGATCACACCAATGAATGATTCTTATGTAGATTTTGATGTCTTGGGGAAAATTGATCCCGAAACAGGAAATATAGATGCACTTTCGCATTACGCCAGAACAGTCAGGGAAGCACGAAGGCAACGCCGCATTGCTGACAATGGCCTGTTAGATTGGGTTGTTGTTCGCAACCGCCTAACCCAAATTAACTCCCGCAATAAAGAAAGCATGTATAATAGCCTCAATAATCTTTCAATGCAGCTTGGATGTCGCTTGGCAGAAGGCATCTCAGAGCGTGTTATCTTCCGTGAGCTATTTCCCAAAGGTCTTACAGCACTTGATGAATTGGACAACATACTACCAAGCACGCGTGCAAATTCATCGCACCTTTCAGCTCGTCAAGAGGTTCGCAACCTGATTGCATCACTCAAGCTTCCAATAGATGAATTGAGCAAAAAGCGTAGCGAAGCACGGGAAGCATGGCTAGAACGTGATATCAAGCCAATTGATACAATTGGCATGTAAAACAGAAAATGCGCACTAAAGTTAATTAGTGCGCATTTGAACTTTCAATATTAGATTATTTACACCGCAGCTGATTGTGCGGCACGCATTTGGCGTTTGCGCTCGATCGGGTCAAGGATACGCTTGCGCAGACGAATGTTTAGCGGTGTTACTTCAACCAGCTCTTCATCTGTAATATATGCCAGTGATTTCTCGAGAGTCATGTTTAGCGGTGTTGTCACCTTAATTGCTTCATCCTTGCCAGATGAACGCATGTTGGTAAGCTGCTTGCCCTTAAGGACGTTCACTTCCAAATCGTTACCGCGAGAGTGCTCCCCGACAATCATGCCTTGATATACCTTGTCACCAGGGTGGATCATCATTGGACCACGATCTTCCAGGTGGAACATGGCGAAAGCTACTGCCTGACCATCTGCATTGGAAATAAGCGCTCCGGTATGGCGTTGCTCAATATCACCGCGGTATGGTTGATATTCAAGGAAGGTACGGTTGAAGATCGCTGTGCCGCGCGTATCTGTCATCAGTTCTGACAGATAACCGATCAGGCCACGTGTTGGCGCGTGGAATACCAAGCGCACACGACCACCACCTGATGGCTTCATCTCAACAAGATCGGCACGTCGCTGGCTTAGCTTTTCTACTACAGCACCTGAGAACTCTTCATCAACATCTATGATGGCTTCTTCTACTGGTTCAATTTTAACGCCATTTTCATCTTTTTCCATCAAAACACGTGGACGACCAACAGTCATCTCGAAACCTTCACGGCGCATGGTTTCAATTACGATTGCAAGCTGCAATTCACCACGACCGGCAACTTCATAAGCGTCAGTGCCTTCAACTTGCGTCACTTTAAGTGCCACGTTGCCTTCGGCTTCCTTCATCAAGCGATCCCGAATAACACGGCTTTGCACTTTGTCGCCTTCACGACCTGCCAATGGCCCGTCGTTAACGCGAAATGTCATGGAAAGGGTTGGTGGGTCAATCGGCTGTGCTGCGATTGGTTCTTTGATGCCTGGATTAACAAGTGTATCCGCAACGGTTGCCTTGGCGAGCCCG
>CALFBM010000105.1 GCA_937951645.1 uncultured Rhizobiaceae group bacterium | reverse complement strand
GCCAAACAGGGTCACAAGGTTGTCTATGTTTCTGGCGAGGAAGCCGTGGCACAAATTCGCATGCGCGCACTTCGTTTGAATGCTATTGAACCAAACGTCGGGTTGGCGGCAGAAACCAGCATTGAAAACATCATCGCCACGCTGGAAAACGACGCACCGCCCGCACTTTTAATTCTGGACTCCATCCAGACACTCTGGACAGACCTGGCAGACTCAGCCCCTGGTACCGTGACGCAAGTCCGTTCTGCAGCTCAGGCCATGATTCGCTATGCCAAGAAATCAGGAACCTGCGTTGTACTCGTTGGCCACGTCACCAAGGATGGCCAAATCGCAGGTCCCCGTGTGGTTGAACACATGGTCGATGCAGTTTTATACTTTGAAGGCGAGGGCGGGCATCATTACCGAATTCTTCGAAACGTCAAAAACCGCTTCGGCCCAACAGACGAAATCGGTGTCTTTGAAATGTCAGACAAAGGTCTTCGTGAAGTGCGTAACCCGTCTGAACTTTTCCTGGGCGAACGCAATGAATCATCCCCCGGTGCAGCCGTTTTTGCAGGCATGGAAGGCACACGCCCTGTCCTGGTGGAAATTCAGGCGCTCGTCGCACAATCTTCACTTGGCACACCAAGACGCGCAGTTATTGGCTGGGATACATCCAGATTATCCATGGTTTTAGCCGTATTAGAGGCTCATTGCGGTGTAAAACTTGGCCAATATGATGTTTATCTGAATGTTGCAGGCGGCTACCGCATCATGGAACCCGCCGCAGATTTGGCCGTGGCAGCTGCCCTGCTCTCCTCACTTTGCGGTGTACCACTGCCCGCAGACAGTGTGCATTTTGGAGAAATCAGCCTTTCAGGCTCCACCAGACCCGTTGCTCACGCTGCACAACGCTTAAAGGAAGCAAGCAAACTGGGCTTTAATCAAGCCTCTGCATCAAATGCCAGTGATGACGACTCAAAGAATGGCGGGATGAAGACGGATCACATCAAGGAATTGACAGAATTGGCAGTTAAAATCTCTTCCATGAAGGAAAAATCACAATAACCTTATATTAATTGTGCAAGCGGCCTCCTACATGACGCTTTAGGGCTGGAAAAAATTTCAAATTCAAGCTAATCGTCATGCGAACAAACAAATACAGGGGTTAGTCCACGATGCCAATTGAATTGCTGGACATTATTTTGATCTTGTTAATGCTGGTTTCAGGCCTGCTCGCAATGGTACGCGGATTCTCCAGAGAAGTCTTGTCCATTGGTTCCTGGGTCGTGGCGCTTATACTGGCGTTCCTGTTCCATAAATCATTGGCACCTTTTGTAGCCAACTACACAGCATCCATTACAGAAAATGAAATCCTGCCCCTTATTATTGCAGGCGCAATCATCTTTGTAATTGCCTTGATTGTAGTCAGTCTCATAACAATAAAGATAGCAGATTTGATCGTTGATAGTCGCATCGGTGCCTTGGACAGAACACTTGGTTTTATCTTTGGCGCATTCAGAGGCTTTTTACTGGTGACAGTGCTTACCATGTTCGCAGAATTCCTTATTTCAGAGCAAGTGCCAACATGGGTTACAGAAGCAAAATCCAAACCAATGATAGACTCAGTAGGCCAAAGCATTATTGATTCTATTCCGGACGATCCAAGCAAATATATATTTGACAAACTGGGCATTGCCGGTGATGCAAAACCTGAAGGTCAGGATACCTGATCCAAAAACCTTTCCTTTTTTGACAATACTGCCAAAAAGACAGGAAAATGCGTTAAATCCAACTTGGAATTAAACCGGATTTAATTCCAGAACCTTGAAAGAGGCCTGAATGTCATTTCTTGATGATGATAAACTCCGCGAAGAATGCGGTGTATTTGGTATTTTCAACAACGAAGATGCCGCTGCGCTTACCACACTTGGATTACATGCACTCCAACACCGAGGACAGGAAGGCGCCGGTATCGTTTCATTCGACGGTCAACAGTTTCACGCTGAACGCCACATGGGCCTCATTGGCGATACATTCACAAAACCAAGTGTCATGAATCGCCTTCAGGGGCATCGTGCAATTGGCCATACCCGCTATTCCACGACAGGCGGCGATGAAATGCGTAATGTCCAGCCTTTCTTTGCAGAGTTTTCCGGCGGTGGCTTTGCAGTAGCCCATAATGGCAATATTACAAATGCCATGACCCTTCGCTTGGAGTTGCAGCGCGCGGGGGCAATATTCCAGTCAACATCAGACACGGAAACGGTTCTGCATCTGATTGCCATGGGCAAGGAGACAATGTTTGTAGACCGCCTTCAGGAAGCACTTCGCCGCCTTGAAGGTGCGTTCTCATTTGTTGGCCTTACAAACAAAAAGCTGATCGGCTGCCGTGATCGTTTAGGTGTTCGTCCTCTCGTATTGGGTGATCTTGACGGGTCTTACATATTGGCCTCAGAGACCTGCGCCCTGGATATCATTGGTGCACGTTTTGTCCGTGACATTGACCCGGGTGAGCTGGTTATCATTACAGAACGCGGCATTCGCAGTTTGCGTCCATTTGAGGAAGCCAGGAAACGCTTCTGCATTTTTGAATATGTTTATTTTGCCCGGCCTGATTCAATGATTGAAGGCAACAGTGTCTACGACATTCGCAAGCAAATTGGCGTGGAATTGGCAAGTGAAGCACCAGCAGATGCAGATATTGTTGTACCCGTACCTGATTCAGGTGTACCGGCAGCCATTGGTTATGCACAAGGAGCCGGAATTCCGTTTGAACTTGGCATTATCAGAAACCATTATGTGGGTAGAACCTTTATTCAGCCTTCAGATTCAATCCGGCATATGGGCGTAAAGCTTAAACACAATGCAAACCGTCATATGCTTGAAGGCAAGCGTGTTGTGCTGGTTGATGATTCCATCGTGCGCGGAACAACTTCACAAAAAATAGTACAAATGGTGCGTGATGCAGGTGCAGCGTCAGTTCATATGCGCATTGCCAGCCCACCGACACGCTCTTCCTGTTTTTATGGTGTAGATACACCGGAAACACACAAGTTGTTGGCTTCCCGCATGTCGATTGAAGAAATGCAGGAATTCATTCGCGTAGACTCACTTGCCTTTATTTCGCTGGATGGCCTCTACCGCGCCGCAGGTGAAGCAAATCGCGATAATGACTCCCCGCAATATTGTGACGCATGTTTCTCGGGAGATTACCCAACCGCACTTACGGATCATGAGGATCGCGACAATATTTCAAATCTTGCCTTATTGTCAGAAGCAAACGGTTAATCCATGAAAACACTTGAAGGAAAGCTTGCACTTGTAACCGGTGCCTCGCGCGGCATTGGCTATCATGGCGCTTTAACGCTCGCAAAAGCTGGCGCTCATGTTATCGCGATTGCCCGCACGGTAGGCGGTCTTGAAGAATTGGATGACGAAATACAGGCAGCAGACGGCTCTGCAACACTGGTTCCATTAGACCTTACTGATTATGATGCAATTGATCGTCTCGGCGCGTCAATTCATGAACGATGGGGCAAATTGGACATTCTTGTTTCAAACGCCGGTACATTGGGCGATCTGTCTCCGCTTGAGCATATTGAACCCAAGTCCTTCAACAAGACCATGGACCTCAATGTAACAGCAAATTATCGTTTAATGCGCTCTACTTCTCAATTGCTAAGACAGGCAGATAATGCACGTGTTGTTTTCATGACAGCGGATGCTCCGGATAATTGCAAACCTTTCTGGGGTCCCTACACTGCTTCGCAATCAGCACTTCGCGCTTTGGTTAAAACCTGGGCATCAGAGTCCGGGAAAACCGGATTACGTATTAATATGCTCAACACCGGCCCAATGCGTACCGCCTTGCGCGCACAAGCAATGCCGGGCGAAGATCCTGATACGATTGCCCATCCATCTGAAATATCAGAAAGCTTGATGGCTCTGGTTTCAAATGAACTGACCCAAAACGGTCAGATTTATGACCGCGAGCACAACACATTTCGCAAATAAGGATTTCATACTTGAAACCTTAACCTCTAGTTGTGATATTCATGACTGGAGGAAAGTACATGAGTGAATTTAAATCAGAATTTGAAGGTAAAACCCTTTTTGAGGCCTTTGTGGACTCAAGTCGTAAATTCAGTTCATCAAAACCGGTACTTGAAGATGCTACAGGTGGCAGCCTGACTTACAAGAAGCTTCTGATCGGCTCTAATGTTCTTGCGCGAAAATTCAAACCTCATGTAACAAAAGGCGAAGCAGTTGGAGTTCTGCTGCCCAATGCAACAGGCGGGACTGTTACATTACTGGCCTTACAATCCCTTGGTTGTATTCCTGCCATGTTGAATTACAGCGCTGGCCCATCAACCGTTGTATCAGCATGTGATACAGCTGCCGTTAAAACAGTCTTATCCTCCCATACTTTCATCGAGAAAGGTGATCTTCATGAACTCGTCAAGGCAATGGAAGGAGCCGGGTTACAGTTTATTTGGCTGGAAGAAGTCAGGGAAAGTGTAAATTTCCTTAATAAAATCATGTCAGCGCTAACCTCCAAGAACCCAATCGCAAAAACAAAACCTGATGATCCAGCCGTAATTCTTTTCACATCAGGGTCAGAAGGCCTGCCAAAAGGTGTTGTACTTTCACATGCAAACATTCTTGCAAATATCGCTCAAGTTGGCGCGCGTATAAAATTTTCACAAACAGACGACAAGGTATTCAGCGCATTACCGGTTTTCCATTCACTAGGCTTAACCGGAGGCATGATGTTGCCTCTTATCTACGGAGTGAAGCTTTTTCTATATCCCTCGCCGCTCCATTACAAAATTATCCCAAAAGCAGTTTGCAAGACCAAATCAACCATATTATTTGGAACCGATACATTTTTGGGTGGCTATGCGCGCATGGCAAAAGATGAAGACTTTTCATCACTTCGCATGGTTGTTGCAGGCGCCGAACCTGTCAAAATCGAAACCATGGAAACATGGAAAAACCGCTTCGAGGTTGACGTGCTTGAAGGATTCGGCATGACAGAAGCCGCCCCTGTACTTGCGGTAAACACGATAGAAGAAAGAAAAGCCGGCACAGTTGGAAAACTTCTTCCAGGCATTGAAGTCAAACTCGAAACCGTAGACGGTATTGAAGATGGAGGGAAACTGATTATCAAGGGTCCCAACCTTATGCTGGGCTACATGAAGGCCGATCAGCCAGGCATATTACAACCCCGCGAAACCGATTGGCATGATACGGGCGATATCGTTGACATTGACAAGGACGGGTTTGTGGCAATCAAGGGACGTGTTAAGCGCTTTGCCAAAATTGCAGGTGAAATGATCTCCTTGACAATGATCGAGAGCCTTGTAAACCCGCTTGCCCCAGACGATGACCATGCCGTTGTCTCCATACCTGATAAAAGAAAAGGCGAGAAAATCATACTGATTACAACTTCAGTAGACCTGGAGCGTGGAAAAATCCTTGAGACAATCAGAAAACGCGGACATTCCGATTTACTGGCACCAAGCGCGATAGAAGTGGTGAATAATATCCCTCTATTGGGTTCAGGAAAAATTGATTACGCGCGCGCAAAAGCCATGGTGCAATAATAATAAAACCGGACTTGCAATTGCAAATCCGGTTTTAATTTTCAAACACTGATAATCCTTGGCTTAGCCAAAAATATAAAAGGCCAATTTATTATTGTCAGCGTCTTTTACATATGCACCGTAAAAAACATCTTCGATACGCTGGCCAGGGGCACCCTCATCTGTTGCACCCATGGAAATGGCTTTCTCATACATTGCATCCACTGCTGCCTTTGATTCTTGCGGAAATGCAATCATTGAACCGTTACCACAACTTGGAGCTTCCTCATTGTGCGGATTACAAACTGCAACCATTGGCTTATCTGTTGATTTACCAATCATTGCAAGACGTCCCACATCTACCAACACCTCTGCATCAAACAAATCACTGTAAAACTTCTTGGATGCTTCAATATCGCTAACACCAATTGTTGTATAACCAATCATGGAATTTTCCTTTTTTAATTTCATCTTCGCTGGCTCACCATAAGCCAGACTTCATTCTTACAAAGCAATCAAACCGTAACCTGGAAGGAGCAGAAACGTTTTTTCTGATAAGTTACCAAGGTTGGTTTAATTTACCTACCTACTGATAGATAAATTAGATTATTTTGGCAAATGACATATTCGTGAACACAAAAAAAATAATAAAAACCTTGGGTGGTGACACAAAATTTTCATATTTATGCTTGATTGATATATATCGAATTGACATATATCAGAAATTTATATACATAATTGTCATATAAACATTTCCATTGAATAATAGGCATTTTCATGAATACACAAACGCTTATTTTAGCCATTCTCAATTTTGAAGATGCAAGTGGCTATGAAATTAAAAAGCAGTCAACAGAAGGTGCTTTCAGCTATTTTGTAGACATTAGCTATGGCTCGATATATCCGACTTTGGCAAAACTGGAGGCAGACGGACTTGTTCTGGGTCGTTCAGAAACACAAAGCGGCAGGCCGGACAAAAAAGTTTTTTCTATTACTGAAAAAGGTAGAGAAGAATTTGTTAAAACCCTCACCTCACCCCCTGCAATAGACAAATTCAAGTCAGAGTTTCTCCTGATTGCGATGTGCGCTGACCTTACTTCGCCGGAAGTCATCACAAAGGCTATTGATAAGCGCATCAATGAGATGGAAGAGCTTCTACAGGTAATTGGTAGCTTGAGATCAGAATGCGATCATCCAGCCACACAGTGGACAACAAGTTATGGAATGCACGTAAAAGGTGCTGATCTGGAATTTCTGAAAAACAACCGCGACAGCTTGATTGCAATGGCGGATGACCGCTTAAAACTAGACGAAGCAGCAGAATAAATTTTGAAATTATCCTCCTCCCAAGGCTAAACTGAATAAGGTTTGAAAATTATGACGTTCACAATAAAAGGCTCCCACTTTGCGGCAGTCCTGATTACAGCCATCATTGGCATATGGATGTATTATGGTGACATTGAAATTGGTGGTCAGGGTGCTGAAGCCAATGGAACAAAACCAATTGCAGAACGTAATCTTGAAACTTCAAATGAATTATTCAAGGTAAGTTACATAACGCTTACCCCTGAGAACCGATCAAGAACGGTCACTCTCCGTGGACGAACAAAAGAAGATGCAATTATTCCTGTAAGAGCAGAAACAAGCGGTATTTTGGAAAAGCGCCGGGTAAACCGCGGTGACTATGTCGAGAAAAATCAACTTGTTTGCGTAATTGCACGCGGCGCACGCGAAGCAAACCTGGAAAGCACAAAAGCACGTCTTGCTCAAATGGAAGCTGATTATGCAGCGAACAAAAAGCTGATTGATAAAGGCTTTGCAACCGATGCCAGATTGCGTGAACTGAAGTTTGATCTTAACGCAGCAAAGGCACAGGTGAAACAAGCTGAATTAGAACTGTCATATACTGAAATAAGAACCAATGCAGCAGGCATAGTCCAGGATCCAATCGCTGAACCAGGTGATGTTTTGGCTATGGGCGGAACTTGCATCACATTGGTTGACCGTGACCCCATGTTTTTTACCGGCCAATTATCCGAAAGTGATATCAACTTTATAAAACCAGGCATGAAGGCGGAGGTAAAACTGGTAACGGGTACAACAACCCCTGGAACAATTACCTATATTGCTCCATCAGCGGATCCGCAAACACGCACTTTCCTGACAGATATTCGACTGGATAATGCAGAAGATGATATTCAAGGCGGCCTCACCGCAAGCGCTTCAATTAAGCTTGCTGAAACAACAGCATTTAAAATTTCCCCGTCATGGCTGACTTTGAGCAATGATGGCACTGTTGGTGTCAAGACAATCAATGCCGAAGACAAAGTTGAATTCATACCGGTTAAAATACTCTCACAAACCAAAACCGGATTTTGGATTAAAGGGCTTACACCAGGTGCACACATAATTACAATGGGTCAGGAATACGTCATTTCTGGCGAACAGGTAGAACCGGTACTGGATGAAAAACTCACTTCAGGAGTTCAGGGATGATTGGCATGCTCGAAACAATTCTAAGCAGACCGCGTACAGTCCTCACCATGATGGTTGTCATGGTTGTGGCAGGCTTGCTGACTTACATCAACATCCCAAAGGAAGCCAATCCGGATATTGATGTACCGGTTTATTACGTCTCCATCACGCAACAAGGCGTATCGCCAGGGGACTCTGAACGCCTTCTTGTGCGCCCAATGGAAACCGAGCTTCGTGCACTGGAAGGACTAAAGGAAATTACATCGCTTGCCTCACAAGGTCATGCCGCAATTATACTTGAGTTCAACATTGGATCAGACAAGGACAAGGTTCTTGCTGATATCAGGGACAAGGTGAACCTGGCAAAGGCAGAACTGCCCTCTGATGCAGATGAACCTTCCATTTTTCCTACAAATCTGGCACTTCAACCTACTATTATTGTTACACTTTCAGGCAATGTTCCTGAACGCACACTCTATGCAAACGCCAAGAAGCTGCAAGATGAAATTGAAGCAATCTCTTCTGTTCGTGAAGCAAATCTGAGAGGAACCCGCGAAGAACAGATTGAAGTTATTTTGGACCTCACAAAGCTTGAATCATATGACATAACACAAGAAGAATTATTAAACGCGGTTTCTCAATATAACCGTCTGGTTCCTGCCGGTTTCATTGATGATGGCAACGCGCGCTTTAATCTGGAAGTGCCTGGACTGGTTGAAAACGTAAAC
The DNA here is from genome assembly GCA_937951645.1 of uncultured Rhizobiaceae group bacterium. Taxonomy (GTDB): domain Bacteria; phylum Pseudomonadota; class Alphaproteobacteria; order Rhizobiales; family Rhizobiaceae; genus JAALLB01. The sequence goes on along the minus strand of CALFBM010000105.1, from coordinate 11,967 downwards.
GATGTTTACTCAATTCCAATCAAGCAAAACGGCGAAGGTGTTGTGACACTGGGCGAAGTGGCAGACATCAGGCGCAACTTTAAAGATGCTTCCAGCTACACACGAGTTAATGGCAAGCCTGCAATGTCCATTGAAGTGGTAAAGCGCATCGGCACAAACATTATCGAGAACAATAAAGAAGTTCGCAGCATCGTTGATACCTTCACCAAGGATTGGCCAAGTACCATTAAAGTCACCTATATGATTGACCAGTCAAGCTTCATTTTTGAGGTTCTGGGCTCATTACAATCATCCATCATGACTGCCATTGCCCTGGTAATGATCATCGTCGTTGCCTCACTGGGTATTGGATCCGGCATCCTGGTCGGTATCTCGATACCGGCCTCCTTCATGGTCGGCTTTTTAATTCTGTCTGCCGTTGGCTTGACCGTTAACATGATGGTCATGTTCGGCATGGTTTTGACCGTCGGCATGCTTGTTGATGGCGCCATTGTTGTGACCGAATATGCCAACCGTAAAATTGCCGAAGGCATGCCTGCAAAGGAAGCCTATCCCCGTGCAGCCAAACTAATGTTCTGGCCCGTTATATCCTCGACAGCAACAACACTTGCAGCCTTCCTCCCCCTACTCCTGTGGCCCGGCGTTCCTGGCGAATTCATGAGCTATTTGCCTATCATGGTAATTATCGTCCTTTCAGCCTCATTGCTTACAGCATTGATATTCTTGCCAACCATGGGCGTGGTCTTTGCTCAATTGGGTGCTTTTGCCGGACACAACAGTCGTATGTTAAAGACGCTCTTTGTAGGCATGTCTTGTGGCTTTGTCGGGTACTTCATGCTGGCACCTGCACTTCATAGCGGTATCTTTTCAGCAATGGGCTTGGCACTTCCCGACATACAGGCACCTACTGCAATCATTGGTGGTATCTTTGCCGCAGTTGTTACATTTATTGTTGCAGGAAAGTTTTCCGGTACACGTAATAAACACGCCCTTGAAATTGACGAAACCGCGCAGATGCTGTCGTCAAAAGAAAAACTTGAAGTATCCAAAGTCAAAGGCCTTACAGGATATTACCTCTGGTTCCTGCGGTCCGTAACAAAAGGATTAACAGGCAATATTATAATTCTGCTCATTGCGGGCATCATCACCTCTGGCACGATTGCCCTGTTTTCCCAAAATGCAAAAGGTGTTGAATTTTTTGTAGATGAAGAACCCGATATTGCACTTCTTTTCATCTCTGCACGCGGTAATTTGTCAGGCAAGGATATTCGCGACATCTCAATCGATGTTGAGAAAGAAGTTCTAAAAATAAAAGGCATAGACAACATCGTCATGACCGCAACGGCGCCTGGTGGTGGCAGTGGTGCTGGTGGTGTTGACCCAAGCCAGCCACAAGACTTGCCTGCCGATGTTGTCGGGCGCATTACTATTGAGCTTGCTGATTATTCCGAACGTCGCAGGGCAGTTGATATATTTGCAGAAATCAGAGAACGCACAGCAAATATTCCCGGTATTAAAATTGAACTGCGCAAACTTGAAGGCGGCCCTCCAACGGGCAAGGACGTGAGACTTGAAGTAAAGTCCACGAACTACGATGACATGGTTGAAGCCATTGCAAGTGTTCGTGAAAAGCTTGATAGCATGAAGGATCTCCAGGAGGTTGAAGATGACCGTCCCCTACCAGGAATTGATTGGCATCTAACGGTCGACCGCGAAGAAGCGGGTCGCTATAACGCCAGCATTCCGGCTGTTGGCGCAATGATACAGCTCATCACGAACGGCACATTAATCGGCACATCCAATCCGGATGATTCAGATGACTCGATTGATATACGTGTTCGTCTTCCCGAAGCGCAACGCGCGCTGGACCGTCTGGGTGAGTTGCGCCTGCGCACAGCAAACGGACAAGTGCCCATTACCAATTTCATTAAAATGGAACCAAAGTCAAAGGTTACAACTATCAAGCGCCGTGATGGTCTTTATGCAATGGACATTAAGGCAAACTTGCTTGCTTCTGCAAAAGCTGGTGGCTTGACACCAGATGACAAGGTCAAGGAAATTCAAGCCTGGCTTGATGAACAGGAATGGAAAGAAAACATATTCCTGAAATTCCGGGGTGCTGACGAAGAGCAAAAAGAGTCTGGTGAGTTCCTTGCCAATGCCGGTGCAGCCGCCCTGTTCTTGATGTTTATTATTCTGGTTACCCAGTATAATTCATTCTATCAAACCTTCCTCACCCTATCGACCGTAATTCTGGCCGTTATCGGTGTGCTGATCGGCATGATGTTAACAGGACAAAAGTTCTCTATCATTATGACAGGCACCGGTGTCATTGCGCTGGCGGGTATTGTTGTAAACAACGCGATTGTTTTAATTGATACCTACAACCGCTTGCGTCAGGAAGGCGCATCTGTGCACGATGCAGTTTTGAAAACCTCTGCCCAGCGTATGCGACCTATTATGTTGACAACCGTCACAACCATTATGGGGCTGGTACCAATGGCACTGTCGATAAATTTAAATTTCTTTGCCCAAACCATTACAGTTGGTTCAATTACAGCCATTTGGTGGGTGCAGCTTTCAACTGCCATCATCTCCGGCCTGGCATTTTCTACATTGCTTACACTGATTCTAATTCCGGTTATGCTGACATTGCCAACCAACGCCGTGAATCTCTTTTCAAGAATAAGGGCTATTGCTACCCAAAGACCTGAACAGGAAATTGCCATGGCAGATGGTGTTGCAAATAGCGATGTAGATGAAGAGGCAGTAGCAGCTTCCAACGTAACGCAATTACCCAAGAAAAGAAAAGCACCTGGCAAGAAGACAGCAACAGCGAAGTCAAAAGCATCATCATCTGACGAAATGCTGGACGCAGCTGAATGATTTATTTGTTGTTTCAGGAATATTTGGCTTTATACCTGCTCCAGTTACGCATGGAAAACGGGATGGAAGCCAGATAAAACACGGCTATGGCAGATAGCATAACCCAGGGATAACTGAACAGTAGCGCTGCCATGAACACAGCCAAAATCAGCACTGGCAAAACAAGATCACGACGAATTTTCGTTGTAAGGTTTTTACCTGAAAATGTTGGCACATTGGAAACCATAAAAAATCCGCTTACGAGCGTAAATCCAGTTGCAAGCCACGCATAACCTTCTGTTTTTTCAACACCTATCAACATAAGATAAACAGGCAGCAAGGCAACCACAGCGCCTGCAGGTGCAGGAACACCTGTAAAGAACCTTGTCAGCCACTCTGGTGCATTTGGGTTATCCAGCATCACATTAAATCGTGCCAAACGCAGACACGCACAACTTGCATAAATCAGTGCTGCTATCCAGCCAATTGAACGTGCTTCATACAATAATGTAAAATATAAGAGCATTGCAGGCGCCACGCCAAAATTAACAAAATCAGCCAGGCTGTCCATCTCTGCGCCAAAGCGGGTTGTAGATTTTAAAAATCGCGCAACACGGCCATCAATACCATCCAGCAAGCCAGCGAAAATAATAGCTGCAACAGCAAATTCAATGCGTCCTTCAATCGCAAAGCGAATGGATGTAAGCCCCGAACAAATAGCAAGCAGCGTCAACAGGTTTGGAAAAATGGTACGCAGTGGAATATCACGCAACCGTAAGGTTGTCTCTTCTGTTGGAGAGACTTTTTGATCATCACCGTCCGGATCAAAAGGAGGAAATGGATTTTCCATGAATATACCCCGTTTTAACCTAGCTTGCCCTGATAAGCGGTATTGTTACATCATCATCAAAACGGGCCAGAATAGTTTCACCCGCCACAGCTGTTTGCCCTACAGATACACTGGCGTGTGCTGTATCAGGTAGATAAACATCAAGCCGTGAACCAAACCTTATTAAACCAAAGCGTTCACCTTGATCTATATCTTCTTTTTGCTCTGCCCAACAAACAATGCGGCGCGCAATCAGGCCTGCAATTTGAACCACGGCAATTTCGCCCTGCTCTGTTTTGATCACAAGGCTATTGCGCTCATTTTCATCAGAGGCCTTGTCAAGTTCTGCATTTAAAAAACTGCCCTTTTTATATACGATGCGTTCAATGCTACCCTTCACCGGAGAGCGGTTCACATGACAGTTAAAGACATTCATGAAAACTGAAACACGTAACAAGGGCTTATCACCAAGCTCCAGTTCCGCTGGGGGCACAACCCTGCCCACATGGGAAACTTTGCCATCTGCAGGGCTGATCACCAGCTCGTCACTGATGGGCGTTACACGTTTTGGGTCCCGGAAGAAAAGCGCACACCAAATTGTAAGTGCAAGCCCAAGATAAAATAACGGAGACCAAATCCACCCAACAAAGAGAGTAACAACTGCAAAAACTGCAATGAATTTATAGCCTTCCGGGTGAACTGGAGGCAAGGCATTTTTGATAGAATTAATAAGACTCATGATTTTCCCGCATAAAGTTTCCTGACAGCTATCAGGTTTATGATTTCAACTCAATCATTGCTTGATTACTTGCGTATTAAAATACCCAGATCATCACTCTCACGCGCTGCTCTCAATTTATCTTCAGCTTCCGTTGCTTCACGTTGGCGGCTCCACATCTTTTCATATAGCCCCTTTTGTTTCAGCAGGGATTTATGATTACCACGTTCAACAATTTCCCCTGCCTGAAGCACAAGTATTTCATCAGCCGAGACCACTGTCGAAAGCCTGTGCGCAATCACAATGGTCGTGCGATCCTTTGAAACAACATCAAGTGCTGCCTGAATCTCACGCTCGGTTTGCGTATCAAGCGCAGAAGTTGCCTCATCCAAAATCAGGATTGGTGGCGCCTTTAACAAAGTCCGGGCGATAGCAACACGCTGCTTCTCACCACCAGAAAGTTTCAAACCACGCTCACCAACTTCGGTTTTAAACCCATCAGGAAGATTTCTAATAAAATCACCAATCTGGGCCATTTCTGCTGCCTGTTCTACTTCTGCGTCACTCGCACCAGGCCTGCCATATCGTATGTTATAGGCAATCGTTTCATTAAAAAGTACCGTATCTTGTGGAACCATCCCGATATTATCACGCAGGCTTTTTTGCCTTGCATCGCGCAAATCCTGGCCATCAACACGGATAGCACCCTCAATTACATCATAAAACCTGAACATCAACCGCGAGATTGTGGATTTACCCGCACCTGACGGGCCGACGATAGCGACCGTTTTACCCGCAGGAACATTGAAAGAAACATTCTTCAAGATTTTACGATCTTCATCATAATGAAAGGAAACATTATCAAACTCAATAGCACCATCATGAATCTGCATTTGGCTCGCATCAGGCTTGTCTTCAATTTCCTGCTCAACACCCAAGAGCTTGAACATTTCTTCCAAATCAGCAAAACCCTGCCTGATTTCACGGTAGATAAATCCAATAAAATTCAATGGAACAAAGAGTTGCATCAACAATGCATTGATCATGACAAAATCACCAAGCGTCTGCTCCCCTGCCTGCACTGCATAAACTGACAGCAACATGCAAGAAACCATACCAAGCCCCATAATCACTGCTTGCCCAAAGTTGAGCCAAGCCAGAGACGTCCAAACCTTTGTTGCGGCAGTTTCATAGCGTGCCATGGACTCGCCAAAACGGTTGGCTTCCAGTTCTTCATTGCCAAAATATTTGACTGTCTCAAAATTCAAAAGCGAGTCAATTGCCTTTGAATTAGCCTCGGTATCATTCGTATTCATGTCGCGGCGAATATCAATACGCCAATCAGACGCTCGAACAGAAAACCATGTATAAGCCCAAACCATGATGGAGATAACAGCAACGTAGCGCCAATCAAACCAATACCAGATCACGACAGCCATAAAGGCAAACTCAAGAATGGTGGGAATGCCATTAAGAATGGAAAATCGAACAATTGATTCAATGCCTTTTGTCCCGCGTTCGATAATGCGTGTAAGACCACCGGTTCTTCTTTGAAGATGATAGCGCAGACTTAAGGAATGCAAATGGCCAAATACTATTGATGAAAGTTGACGTACTGCATGCTGACCAACACTTGCAAAAAGAGCGTCTCTCAACTGATTAAATCCAAGTGAAACGACACGGCCAATATTATAGGCAATTACCAACATGACCGGAGTCAAAACAAACAAGGGCAACCAATCATCAATATTGCCACTTTTATCCAGATCCCCCGTAAGTGCATCAGTACCTAGTTTGTAAAAATACGGAATTAGCACCGTCACAATCTTGCCAATGACCATAAAAATTGAAGCATATAACACTCTTCTTTTTAAGTCCGGTCTGTCACTTGGCCACATATAAGGCCAAAGATTCAAGATTGTACCTTTCATGCCCCCACGGCCAGCATCGACCAAAGGTTTCTTTGCAATACTCTTATCAGCCACGCTTTGCCCCAGACATTTGAATGTTAACCAACTCACTAATCGTCGTTTGAATTTCAACCAGGGCATCATGATTTAGAGTAAAGCATGATTTGTTACCATGCCTCTCATAGGTAATGATGCCAGCATCCTTTAAAACGGAAAGGTGCTGTGAGATGGTTGATTGGGACTGTGGAAAACATTCACACAGATCAGAACAGCAACAGCTTTCAAGAGCAGTCAACTCTTGCACCATTCGCAAGCGCACTGGGTGTCCAAGCGCTTTGAGCGCATCAGCCATTTTGTCAGTTGACGCACAGGCGCAGTTTTTCATTTTCGTAGATGTCATAAAAATTTCTTTATCGGTAAATACCGATGAAGTCAAACAATGATAATTTTATTCTACAGATTGGGTTGCTTCAGGGATCTTCAAGACCTGCCCGGGATAAATTCTATGAGGGTTTCGAACCTGATCGCGATTAGCGTCAAATATGGTTGTATAACGAATCCCTGCCCCATAATTACGCCTTGCAACCGTCCAAAGGTTATCACCACGGCGAATAATAACCGCACTACCAGTCAGAATTTCCTTCTTGCCTGTATCAGATATCCTTGATTCAGTTTCTATAGTAATTGCAGGTTCTGGCTCAGGTTTGGTTTCTGGTTCTGGCGATGTTGAAGCCACGTTTTCTGGCTTGATCATGGCATTGAGCTTAACTTCTGTTTCCGGCTCACTTTTCACAACCGCATCTTGCGCAGGTGTTACGGTGGGCTCTTCTTTTACAATTGGCTTAGTCTCTTCTTGTTTTATTACATTAGCAATTTTGGGCTCATGAATCAGCCTGACTTCGGCTCTGGCCAGAACTTCAGTTCCATTACCTTTTGTCATATCTGCCCGAACATCATATCGGCCTGCCTTGATGTCTTTCACAGCCTCAAAAAGAAACGCACCATTATCAGCCACAATAGCAGACCCAAGCAGCTTGTTTTCCAGATAAATATTAACCGAAGCTCGTGGCTCACCAGTACCTGCAATAAAGATTTTGCCAGCTTCTATATCTGCAGCTTCAATCAAAACGGGTGCAAGCCTGGCTTTCACAACGGGCGCAGGTTGTGTACTTGCTTCAGGCTCTTCAACTTCAGGAACCTTTTCTGGAGTATTTTCTGGTTTGGCAATTGGGACAGAAGCTTGGGCAGTTGAACTAACAACCTTGTTCGGTTTTTTCCTAATTTTTTCCGTTGCTTTTTTCTTTGCTATCTCTGCAACGTCTTGGGGCGCTTCCGGTTTGGGTACTTTGGTTTCAGTTACCTCAATTGTTTTGGGTGCGGTTTCAGCCTTTTGCAAAACCTGACTAGGTTTCCCGGCTTCCGCCAATAAAACAGTAACATTATCAATTTTATTGGGCTTTGGCACATCAACAAAAGCAAATGACGACGACAAAACAGCCTTGCCATCCTTTGGCACTACACGTAAAAATAATTCATGCGAACCAGGTTCCAGTGGCTTGTCGAGAACAAACACAAATTCGCCAGCAGAGTTTATATTGGTTTCAGCCAACTTCTTGTTGCCGTCAATCAATTCAACTGTTTGGTTTTTAGGCCCTGCGCCTGCGATAACAGTACTGCCATCTTTTTCAACACGCACTAGATCAAACACAAGCTTGACAGGCAAAGGTGTTTTAATTTCAACCGGCTCTTTAACTTTGGTTTTTTCTTTTAGGACCGGCTCAGGCTTAATAACGTCCAGAGTTGTTTCAAGTTTTGCGGTTTGCTGTTTCTTGGTGTTTACTCTTTCTTCCACCTTGTTTTCAATCAGCGGTTTTTTTTCGGCAATAATTACAGGCCCCTTTTCAGTGTAAAAACCGGGCTCTATGATTACATAACCAACAATACCTGCAACAACTACTCCGCAAGTCGTGAAAAAAACTGGAGCTAAACCTTTTGCCATACCACTCCTGCCAAGCCATATAGTCTGATGGATACTTATAACTGTGATTCGATCATGTTAACTGTCATTGACTATATCATAGATATCAAAGGAACCCTATAATGCCATCCATCAAATCTATTTGTGTTTATTGCGGTTCGCAACCTGGCAACACCCCTGAATTCACTCAAGCTGCAATGACACTTGGTAAAGAACTTGCCAAAAATAAAATCCGATTGGTTTATGGCGGCGGCTCACGCGGTATTATGGGCGCGGTATCCACAGCAGTCCAGACAAACGGAGGCCAGGTACTGGGTATTATCCCTGATTTCTTGTTACCAAAAGAAGGTGAATGGGATCAGGCTGCTGAAAACATCAACGTACTAGTGACACCCAACATGCATGAGCGGAAACAAAGAATGTTTGAAGAGTCAGATGCATTCATTGCCCTTCCAGGTGGCATTGGAACATTGGAGGAAATTGTAGAAATCATAACGTGGGCACAACTGGGCAGACATGACAAGCCAATAGCATTCTTGAACACCAATGGTTTTTGGAACCCGATGCTGGAACTCATTGACCACATGAAGACGGCCGGATTCATTCATACAGCCAATAAAATAAAACCAATTATAATTGATAAGGCTGAAGATGCTCTCCAAATGCTTGAGGCAAAATCCATTTAATAACAGTTTTCTCAACAGTTTCATAAACCTGTTACATTTGCTGCATAAAAATATCGATGTCAAAGACTTGTTTTCTGATTGGTCCGCGACATTTACATGGTATGCAAACTGCCTTGGATTGGACAAATCCCCCCACCACCCCCAAAAAGTCCAATCCACAACTCGGCCACCTACCGCAACTAGGTGGTCTTTTTTTGCTTTGAACTCATTTGAAAAAGTGACCAGGAATAAATAGCCAATGCAATCCAGATCAGGATAAATGCGATAACCTGGGCAGAACCTAATTCTTCACCAAAGATAAAAATACCAATTAGAAAAATCATCGTTGGCGCAATATATTGCATCATGCCAATGGTCGAAAGACGAAGGCGTTTTGCACCACTGGCATAAAGAATTAACGGGATTGCCGTCGCAGGCCCTGCCATCACAAGCAAAAAGCCATCAAGTATCCCGGAACTTGCAAAAGACAAATTACCATTCAATCCAAGCCACAGCACATAAACAAGCGCCACTGGGAACAGCAAAACAATCTCTACCAGGAAACCTTGTGTTGGGCCCACATCCACTGTCTTTCGGATTAACCCGTAAAGTGCAAAAGTAAGCGCAAGGGAAAGACTGATCCATGGCAAGACGCCCCCCATAAGGGTTAAAACAATCACCGCAACCCCCGCAAGCAAAATTGCCGTAAGCTGCGCAGTGTTAAAACGTTCACCCAGAAACACGCCCCCCATCGCCACACTGACAAGCGGATTGATATAATATGCCAAAGCCGCCTCAAGTGTGCGATCAACTGAAATTGCCCAAATAAAGATACCCCAGTTAAAACTGATCAAAATTGAGGTAAAAAACAATATTCCAAGCTTTTTGGGCGATTTTAGCGTGGGTAGAATATCATTCGTTCTGCCCAAAAATAAAAGAATGACCCCTGCCACTGGCAAAGACCAAATCACCCGATGCGCCGTGACTTCAACTGCATCAACATGCGAAGTAGCCTTCCAGAACAGGGCAAGACACCCCCAAATAAGAAAGGCAGAGAGCGCATAGAAAAAGCCTGCACGGGAAGTCTCTTCTTGAGCTTTTTGTGTTGCGGTCAACTCACACCAGCCCGCATCAACTTATAGTTGATCGACTCAATCAGCGCCTGAAAGGATGCATCTATGATGTTGTCGGAGACACCTACCGTCGTCCAGCGATTGCCTTTACGATCTATGGAGTCAATCAGCACGCGGGTGATGGCTTCTGTGCCACCGTTCAGAATTCTTACTTTATAATCAACAAGTTCAAGGTCATCAATTTGTGTCTGATATTTGCCAAGATCCTTGCGCAAAGCATTATCAAGTGCGTTAACCGGGCCTTGCCCTTCTGCAACAGAGAGAAAGCTTTCACCTTCAATTGTCAGTTTCACCACCGCCTCTGAAACCGTAATCACTTCACCAATTGCATTAAACCTGCGCTCAACCTGCACCCTAAAACTGTCAATTGCAAAGAACTTTGGCACCGTTCCCAAATGCCTGCGAGCCAGCAGTTCAAAACTTGCATCTGCCGCTTCATAGGCGAAACCCGTTGCCTCTTTTTCTTTTACAATGGAAATAAGTGCATCCAGATTGGGATTATTCTTGTCAACCTCAACGCCACGCTTGGAAAGCATATCGATAAAGTTCGACTTGCCCCCCTGGTCAGAAACCATAAGGCGACGATGGTTACCCACACTTTCAGGCTTCACATGCTCATAGGTCTCAGGCTCTTTTAAAATCGCTGAGGCATGAATGCCTGCCTTGGTAGCAAAGGCAGACGCCCCCACATAAGCCGCCTGATGGTCAGGCGCACGATTTAACAATTCATCAAACTTGTGAGATATACGCGTAAGCTCGGACAATTTCTCTGCACCAATCCCGATCTCGTATTTATCCGCATAAGCTTCCTTGAGCGCCAACGTTGGAATAATCGCAACCAGATTTGCATTACCACAGCGCTCACCAATACCGTTGAGTGTACCCTGAATTTGTCTTGCACCCGCCCGAACAGCAGCAAGAGAATTTGCAACCGCCTGGCCTGTATCATCATGCGCGTGAATGCCCAGATGATCGCCTGGAATTTTCTCTGATACCGTTGCAACAATTGCCTCAACCTCATGGGGTTGTGTGCCGCCATTGGTATCGCAAAGTACCACCCAACGCGCACCCGCTTCATAAGCCGCCACGGCACACGAAAGTGCATATTCCGGATTGGCCTTAAACCCATCAAAGAAATGCTCGCAGTCCACCATTGCCATGCGGCCAGCGCCCACAACGGTCTTTACAGACTGAGTAATACAATCAAGATTTTCTTCATTCGTTGTGCCAAGGGCAACCTTGACATGGTAATCCCAGGCCTTTGCGACAAAACAAATTGCATCGGTCTCGGATTGTAAAAGCGAAGCAAGCCCCGGGTCATTGGAGACAGAAACACCTGGCCGCTTTGTCATGCCAAAGCCTACAAACCCCGCATGTTTTGTTCGTTTTTGTGAGAAAAATTCTGTATCAGTCGGGTTGGCACCCGGATAACCACCCTCAACAAAATCAACACCCAAATCATCCAGCATCTTCGCTATGACAATTTTATCCTGAACAGAAAAATCCACTCCCGGCGTTTGCTGACCATCGCGCAGTGTCGTGTCGAACAGATAGATACGTTCTTTGGTCATGATACCCCCCTCTGTCCTGTCGGACATCTCCCCCACAAGGGGGGAGAGTAATTACCGCGACTTACCACATCCATATAACACTCAAAACAAACCACAAAACTAGCGAGAAAAACAGATCTCGCTTCAACACTCTCCCCCCTTGTGGGGGAGATGTCACGAAGTGACAGAGGGGGGTAAAATAGTCTCACCGCTTAACCTCCCAGGTCGTCACCCGTTCACCGGTCTCAGGGTCCTTGCCGTCCTTGAGTTGAATGCCCTGCTCCAGCAATTCATCACGAATGCGATCTGCTTCTGCAAA
>CALFBM010000104.1 GCA_937951645.1 uncultured Rhizobiaceae group bacterium | reverse complement strand
TTCAGGAATACGCGATGCATCATCAACTTCTTCCACCCATTTGGCGACAGAGCCATAAAAAGCACGATAATCCATTTCCTGAAAAGCTTCGCGTCCGCGCATCTGCCTGCCGATTTGTCCAACAAACAAAATCATTGGTGTGGAATCTTGGGCTGCGATATGCACACCAGACGAGGCGTTGGTGGCACCTGGCCCCCTGGTCACCATACAAATACCGGGTCTACCCGTCATTTTGCCGTCCGCTTCAGCCATAATGGATGCACCACCTTCATGGCGGGCAACCACAATCTCAATACCTGAATCATAAAGACCATCAAGCACTGCCAAATAACTTTCCCCCGGGACACAGAAGATTCGTTCAACACCCTGCTCTTTCAAACATTTAACCAAGAGATGACCTGCAGCTCGCATAATTCATTACTTTCTCAAATTAGTTAGTCAATTTTAGTGAAATAAAACCAATTGTTTGCTGTATTAAAGATAAGATTGTTGATTTTTCATAACTGGCATGTAAATTGACTATGCGGAATGTCAGGGTGCCCCAGCCTATCAAGCCCTGATGGAATTTTGAACAACCTCTTCGGAGGTTTTGATATTTTCGCTTTCGTGCGTGGAGCCAGGGCCACCATGGTTTCTGGCTCCGCTGCATTAGAATTTGTTGGTAATTCTTTATCCAAAGACTTTATCCTTTTTAAATGCCGCAACTTCTTCTTTGTCAAAACCCAATTCCCCAAGCACTTCATCATTGTTCTCACCAAGCAAGGGTGGTTCTCTCTCAATCCTGGCAGGACTGTCTGAAAATGTAATTGGGTTATTAATTGCAAGATACCGACCTTCTGATGGATGATCCCTTTCCTCTAAAAACCCGGTATCTCTCAATTGTGGATCGTCCAATACAGTATTAAGCGTATGAACCCTCATGCAAGGAACATTTTCCTTAGCAAGAACTTCCATCCACTCATCTGTCGTGCGTTGCAAGGCTATGATCTCTGCTTCTTTATATAAATCAGTAATATGGTTTGTACGTGCTGCATACGTTGCATAACGAGGATCGTCCATCAAAACTTCGCGCCCACCAAGCCTGAAGAACCTTCGCCAGTTATCATCTGAATATGGCATCAAGGCTATGTAGTTGTCTTTGGTTTTGTAAGGCTTTCGCATTGGATTAATTGAACGTGCATAAGCGATAGGTGGTTTTGGGGGTACAAATGTATGCCCATAAAGATTTTCTGCCATCGTGAATGAAACCATGCATTCCATCATTGGCACTTCAACAAATTGCCCACGCCCGGTTCGCTCTTTATGTAAAAAAGCCGCCAACATCGCATAAGCTGCATGAAGTCCGGTTGTCTTGTCTGCTACAAGTCCAGGAAAATACCGTGGCTCGGTTGTGCCATCCTGCATGGGTATCATGAAGGATGCACCTGAAACTGCCTGCACCAAATCATCATAGGCCTGGCGTTCAGCATAATGTCCGTCAGAACCAAATCCTACTGCATGACAATATACAATCTCAGGGTTAATTTCCTTGATGCTGTCATAGTCAAATCCCAAGCGCCTCATTCCACCAGCGCGAATATTATGAATAAAGCCATCGGCAGACTTGATCAGCTCACGCAGTATCTTTTTCGCGCCCTCCTTACGAAGATCAAGACTCATGGCACGTTTATTACGATTAATGGTAAGATATATAGGCCCCATGCCTTCAGAAACATGCGGCCCTGCATGTCTCATGATATCACCACCGGGCGTTTCTATCTTGATAACATCAGCACCCAAATCCCCAAGCAATTGAGTACAATATGGTCCAAGTACAACGGACGTAAGATCAATAATTTTATAGCCCGTGAGAGGACCCTGTTTTAATGCAGGATTTTGATTTTCATTTTCTTTTGTCATTTGAAGACTATTGGCGAAACTTTAAAAGAGTTCAACCATATAACAGTGACAAATCTTGTTTCTCCAAATGATATGCTTTGCCAAAACCGCCATTGAGATACGCACGGTTTAACTTTAAGGGGTAAAATCCAAAATCCAGAAAATCAATATACAATTCAGCCTTTGGATGCGTGCTTACAAATATCTCTCTGAATTCACCTCTAAGCGCATGGTCATTTCCGATTCTTGATGCCTCACCAACAAAGGTTATTCTTGCATAAGCAAGCCCGTCCCCCTTACCAGGCTCACCCAACATCAATGAGCACTTCTTGTCCTTAACAAGACACTTTGAGTGCAGCGACAGATCAGAGCCTGCAAAAAACAACCCTGTCTTTTGTGAGAAACCTGCAGCAACACGACTGACCAATGGAAAATCAGACATCGTATCATTGACCCCAAGAGAAGCATATTTGGTTTCGTTTAGTAATTTTCGGGCAAGCCTTATCGCTTCATCATCAGTTTTACGAACAGGCTCCATCTTTTCATTCATGATTGTAATTTCCTTGTTCACACCTGCAAATTCTCTCGTTATAACATAATCATAAATTCTTGGAGGAGAACCCTATGCTTGGACAAATGATGGATCAGGAACTACTGATTTCAAGCATCATCGATCACGCGGCGTTGTATCATGGCGATACGGAAATCGTTTCAGTTAATACAGATGGCACACAAACGCGTACAAATTATTCTGAAGTAAGAAGCCGTGCAAAGAAAATTGGCTCGGCATTAACAAAACGTGGCATGGAACGTTCGAACCGGATTGCAACAATTGCGTGGAATAACCACCGCCATTTTGAACTTTATTACGGCATATCAGGCGCAGGATTTGTTTGTCATACAGTAAATCCCCGACTTTTCCCTGAACAGCTCATTTATATTTTAACCCATGCAGAAGATAAAATTGTCTTCTTTGATGCAACATTTATTCCCCTTGTTGATGGAGTCCGCGCTCACCTGCCTAACATTAAACATTGGGTGTTAATGGAAGCACGAAATGATGAACTTGCAAACAAGCACGACTGGATGGAATTTTACGAAGATCTTGTTGCACAAGGTGATGACACCTTTAACTGGCCGTCAGATTTAAACGAACGTGACGCTTCTTCACTCTGTTATACATCGGGTACAACAGGCAACCCAAAAGGCGTCTTGTATTCACATCGCTCAACACTTCTTCATGCGATGATGTCAGCAACGCCTGATGTCATGAATTTTTCTGCAAGAGATTGCCTTTTGCCTGTCGTACCCATGTTCCACGTTAATGCCTGGGGTTCGCCCTATGCTGCAGCATTGACTGGCGCCAAAATGGTCATGCCTGGCCCGGGTCTTGATGGTAAAAGCCTGGCCACTCTCTTTAATGACGAGAAGGTAACAATTGCAGCTGGGGTGCCAACCATCTGGGCAGGTCTCATCCAATATCTGGAGGCAAGTGGAACAAAACTGCCCCATATGAACCGAACTGTTATTGGCGGTTCAGCTTGCCCCCCTGTCATGATTGAAAAATTCAGGGATCAATATGGTGTGGAGGTTCTTCACGCCTGGGGCATGACAGAGATGTCGCCACTGGGCTCTGTAAACAATCTAAAAAACAAGCACTTTGATATTCCCCAAGAAGAACAAAATGCAATTAGACTAAACCAGGGTCGCCCTCCATTTGGTATGGAACTTGCAATCTTTGATGATGACTTTAATCAACTTGCCAATGATGGTGTCACACAAGGCAATCTTCATTGCCGTGGCCCCTGGGTTCTCGATGAGTATTTCCTGGCTGAAAAAAATACAACACTTACAAATGGGTGGTTTGATACAGGCGATGTGGCAACCCTTGACGCAGACGGCTTCATGACCATTAAAGATCGTTCCAAAGACATCATTAAATCAGGTGGGGAATGGATTTCCACTGTAGAGCTTGAAAACATTGCCGTCGGTCATCCGGAAATTGCAGGTGCCGCAGCCATTGCTGCAAAACACAAAAAATGGGATGAGCGCCCTGTTATTCTCGCAGTTAAAGCCGAAGGTGCAACAATTTCCGAAGCCAATTTATTGACTTATTACGCGGATAAAATCGCAAAATGGCAAATTCCCGATAAGGTGATTTTTGTTGAGCAGTTGCCACTGGGTGCAACAGGTAAAATACTGAAAAAAGAACTACGAACAGAATATGAAAACGTCCTGATAAATAGCTAACGAAAAGCAGTTAAAACATGAATCAAGCGCAGGCAATATTCTTTGCCTTCCAAATCTGGTGCAGTATTGGCGCTATCATAGCCTTTATATTCCTTACAATCGGCATTGATAGAATTGATGAAGATGCCCAAGGTGCATATGTTTTTCGAATTCTGCTGGTTCCGGCAATATTACTCATATGGCCTTTGGTTTTATGGCGATGGTTTATCCTGGAAACAAAACAGGATGCCTGGCCTAATCGTCATGCACCACCACGACACGCCCATTATTGGATTGCCATTATTTTTGCAATCGCAATTCCCGGAGTTATTATTTTAGGCCTGTCGATACGCCAAACATGGCCAGTTGATTTTGAACCTCAAAAGCTTTCGCTCTTACAGGAGCAAAACCAATGAGTGTTAAATACATTCCCGTGCAATGGAATTCCAACAAATGGAAATACAATGCAATCATGCTGGCCAGTGTGTTTGCCTATTTATGGATTTTTATTTTTATAACACCGAGTATAATGTCAAATGAAGGACGCATAAATGTACAGGTTCATAACGCCCGTGCCTTTGGTTCTTGCGCATTCCTGATGCTAAGCGTGATCCTGTGCATTGGCCCTTTGGCAAGGCTGGATAATCGATTTTTACCGCTACTTTATAACAGACGGCACTTTGGCGTTATGACGGTTTTTGTGGCGATCACCCATGCAGGCTATATCGTGAATTGGTATTTTGCCTTCTCGCCTTCAAACAAATATGAAGCACTCCTTTTCAGCAACACCAGTTATGGACAACTCTCGGGATTTCCTTTTGAAGTCTTCGGTATCTTTGCACTTTTTTGTTTGGCAATATTGGCAGCCACCAGCCATGACTTCTGGTTAAAGTTTTTAACACCCCGGATTTGGAAGAGAATTCACTATCTGATTTATGCAGCTTATATCTCAGTCGTTGCCCATGTAAGTTTTGGCATTGTTCAAGATCAACAAAACCATACATTCACTGCTTTATTTATAGCAGCTTCTGCGGTTGTGGCGGCCCTTCATCTGCTTGCAGCTCTTCATGAGCGCAATAATGGCAATCCGTTTCCATTAAGCTCTGATCACTGGGTCAAGGTTTGTGAAGTATCTGACCTGCGTGAAGGCTTTGCTAAAATCACTCAACTCACCTCAAAAGAACGCGTTGCAGTATTCATGCATGAAGGAAAGCTATCGGCAATATCAAATGCCTGCGCTCACCAGAATGGTCCGCTTGGAGAAGGTAAAATTATCAACT
>CALFBM010000103.1 GCA_937951645.1 uncultured Rhizobiaceae group bacterium | reverse complement strand
CCACGCACAACCGCCTTTGGATATTACAACCATAACATGGTTACACTCACCGAACTTGTAACAGAGCATATGGCAAAGCCTGATCCTGATTTGCCGCGCGAGCGCTGTTGGCAGGTGCGGGCTGAAAAAGTTGTTCTGGCTACTGGTGCAATTGAGCGTCATATCGTTTTCCCGGATAATGATCGCCCGGGCATCATGATGGCATCTGCTGCGCAAACGTATCTCAACCGTTATGGCGTTGCTGTGGGACGCAATGTTGCGGTGTATACTTCTAGCGATAGCGCCTATCAAGTTGCTTTTGATTTGAAAAATGCTGGCATTGAAGTGCCTGCGATTATTGATATGCGTCAGCAAATTGACCAGGCGCTGCTTGATGAGGCAGAAAAACTCGGGGTACGAGTCCTTAAAAGTTTTGCGGTTGTTGGTACTAAAGGACGTCTTCGCGTCAAAGAGATTGTGGTTCAACCTGTAAATGGTGAAAACGTTGAACACATCGCGATTGATTGCCTTTTGATGGCGGGAGGCTGGACGCCCTCTATTCACTTGTTCTCGCAATCGCGTGGCCGCGTGAAATTTGATGAAGAAACGGGTACTTTCCTTCCGGATATTTATACGGAAGAATGTGTCTCTGTTGGCTCTTGTAACGGTACGCATGATTTGGGCGAAGCAATTTTGGAGGCATCAACAGCTGCAAAAGATGCAGTTGGTGGCAAAGCACCAAAAGCTGTTAAAGTTGCAAATGGTCCAAGCATGGGTGGTTTTCATATCGGGTCTGCCAAGGGAGCAGGGCCGGAAGATTTTACCAAGGCGTTTATTGACTATCAAAACGATGTGACAGCAAAAGACATTCGTCTTGCGGTGCGTGAAGGGTTCCATTCGATTGAGCATGTAAAACGCTATACGACTACAGGCATGGCGTCTGATCAGGGCAAGATGTCCAACATGCACGGTCTTGCAATTGCTGCAGAAGCGCTTGATAAGCCAATTCCTGAGGTCGGTTTAACAACCTTCCGTTCACCTTATACGCCCGTTACCTTCGGTACTTTGGTTGGTCACAACAAAGGTGAATTGTTTGATGTTACCCGTCGCACGCCCATGCATGATTGGCATGTAGAACATGGCGCTGACTTTGAAGATGTCGGTAACTGGAAACGTGCCTGGTATTATCCCAAAGCCGGTGAGGACATGCACGCTGCTGTCAATCGTGAATGTAAGGCAGTGCGCGAATCTGCCGGTATTTTTGACGCATCAACCCTGGGCAAGATTGAAGTTGTTGGGCCAGACGCAGTCAAGTTCATGAACATGATGTACACGAACCCTTGGGACAAACTGACTGTTGGTCGCTTGCGCTACGGAATTATGTGCCGTGAAGATGGGTTTATTTATGATGACGGTGTTGTGGCACGCCTTGCGGAAGACCGTTTCCATGTGACGACGACTACGGGCGGTGCGCCGCGTGTTTTAAACATGATGGAAGATTATCTACAAACAGAATTTCCTGAATGGAACGTCTGGCTTACTTCTACTTCAGAGCAATGGGCGGTAATTGCTGTTCAAGGGCCAAAGGCGCGTGAGATAGTTGAACCCCTTCTTGAAGGCATTGATCTTGATGCAATGCAACACATGAGTGTCCAGGAAGGCAAAATTTGTGGCATTGAAACACGTTTCATGCGTATGTCATTTACGGGTGAATACGGTTTTGAAATCAATGTTCCTGCTGATTATGGCCGCCAAGTCTGGCAAGCAATTTATGAGCGCGGTAAACCGCTTGGCATGACACCATATGGCACTGAAGCCATGCACGTGCTTCGTGCAGAAAAAGGCTATATTATTGTAGGGCAGGATACTGATGGTACTGTCACGCCACATGACGCAAACGTTGGCTGGGCGATTGGCAAAAAGAAAAAAGACTTTGTAGGCATCAAGGGTTTGAAACGCCCTGATCTTGTAGCAGAAGGTCGCCGCCAACTTGTTGGGCTTAAAACGATTGATCCAAGGATTACACTTGAAGAAGGTGCGCAGGTTGTCGATGATCCAAACCATGCTGTTCCAATTCCGATGATAGGTTTTGTGACCTCGTCATATTGGTCGGAATGTCTTGGCCATTCCATTGCGATGGCCCTGATTGAAAATGGACACAACCGCATGGGCGAAACGGTTCACATTCCAATGCCTGATGAAATTATCAAGGCAGAGATTTGTTCACCGGTTTTCTATGATCCAAAAGGAGAGCGCACCAATGGTTAGTATAGCAAAGCGTAATGAGCCTCTTGAGGCGCGCGTATATGGTGGCAATAGTGTTGTTTTAACCCCTGTAGAAGCGCGTGAACGTATTTCTCTGCGTGCGGAAGACAAGGCAATTGCAGGTCTTGGCAAGGCACTTGGTTTAAGCCTGCCCAAGAAACCTGGAACTTCTGTTACCAAGAATGACATCTCTGCTCTCTGGATTGGTCCTGACGAGTGGCTTATCCTTGGTGGTGAAGGTTCTGATCTTGAAGCCAGGCTCAACAAGGTGAAAACAGGCCTTTATTCAGCTGTTGCCGTTAATCATCGCAATACTGCCATTACAGTTTCTGGCGCTAATGTGGTAAATGCTCTTAATGGCGGTTGTCCTCGTGATCTATCCCTTGCAGCGTTTCCCATTGGTAATTGTGGGCGAACAATAATTGGCAAGGCTGAAGTTGTATTATGGCGATTATCGCAAGATAGCTTTCACGTTGAATGTTGGCGTTCGTTTTCAGATTATGTCTGGAAATATCTAGTGGATTCAGCGCGCTCCGCTTAAACATCTGACATTGTGACAAAGCCGTGTTATCTCTCAGGCAAGTGATTCTTGAGAGATGCGTGTTGCCCCATATTAATCGTCTAGTTTTAAACTTTCCAGGTTTTGAGACCACAGATGCGGTACATCAAATCGAGCGCCTTTCTGCTGGTGGGCAAAAGACCGCCAAACTTTGGGGTTTTGAATTAGAAGCAGGGAAAATTGCCTCCAAAAGCCAAAATTACAGAACCACAATTGAATTTGTCTCAAGTGCGGAAAACTGGAGTGCGAGGTCGAAATTTGTCCAGTTTTCGTGGGATGATATTATCGCCAAATATGAGGATATGCCTTATCCGCAAAGCTTCTTTGCCAATTTCCCGAAATATCTTTTGTTCTTTATGGATGGCTCGGTACGTAAATATGCAAAAGCCAGCAAGCGTTATTGGGGTTTTACAATTTATCCAATGTTGATGATGATTTTCTTTGGAATATTTTCCTGGTTTGCATCGCATTATACAGTTGGGCAGTTTGGTTTGCATTGGGTAATGACTGCCATTCCGGCCCTTGTCTTGTTTTTAATTCTTTGCAGGTTTCCTGGCGATAAGGCCTATCTGAATTTGTCAATTAATGACTGGGGCTTTGCACGTGATCTGGTCACACTTGCCAATCCGGATATTGTAAAGCGTAATGCACTTTTTGCCGATCACATTATTAAAGAAATCACTTCCTCAAAACATGATGAGATAATTATTGTTGGCCATAGTTTTGGTTCTGTTTGGGCGGTTTCTGCATTAGCGATTGCGCTGGAGAAAAAACCAAACCTTTTGAAAGGCAAGCGCGTTACCTTTCTTGCACTTGGGTCAAGTTTGTTGAAAGTTGCGCTGGTTAAGAAGGCAAAATATTTTGATAAATTTGTTAAGCTGGTTTTGGCTGAACCCAATCTTGTCTGGCATGAAATTCAAACCAAGACGGACTTTATTTCATTTTATAAAACAGAGCCTTTTGAACCCATGAAGATTGTTGAGACAGTGAGCGAGGTTATTGTTTCACGCGTTAATTTCAAACATGCTTTATCAGCAGAGCGTCATGCAAAAATGAAGAAATCAATGTATCTTGCGCATCGCCAATATATTCTTTATGCCGACAAGCGCGTTCATCATGATTTTCAGTTACGATTGTTTGGTCCCTTTTTTGCCGATGAATTGGCGCGTGATCCATATTTGATTGAAAACAACACTCTAATTCCTGAACCGACGGAAACCTGAATATGATATTTGACTTGGAATTAACTGCAAAAATTATTTGGGTTTTGTTTATCATTACCTGGGGTGTGATCCGTTATAAGCCTAATGTAAAATCACGAAAGGTTGCAAAGTCTGTGGTTTCAAGAACCTTCAAGGAGCGGTTTTCCATGATCGCCTCTTCGCTTGGGCTTGGGTATGTTCCTGCTGTCTGGATTTTTACTGATTATCTGGATGGCTTTGATTACAACCAAAGTATTATTTTGATGATTATTGGGGCAGGATTTCTTCTTATATCACTTCGCCTGTTCAGACTAACTCACAAGGCGCTTGGCAAAATGTGGTCACACAGCCTTGATCTTCGTGAAGGACACAAGCTTGTTACGACAGGTATTTATGAAACAGTGCGCCATCCCATGTATACAGCCTTTTGGGTATGGGCAATTGGGGCAGCATTCTTGCTGCCAAACTGGGTTGCGGGGTTTTCCGGTCTTGTTGGTTTTGGTACTCTGTTTTTCCTTAGGGTAGGCCAGGAAGAAGAAATGATGAAAGCCGAGTTTGGTGAAGAATATGAGGCCTATATGCAACGAACCAAAAAGGTATTCCCTAAAGTTTATTAGTATTCTCCGCAGCCTAAAAGATTCGCAGCTTCAAAAATTTGTATCATTCATGCAACATTCAGTTCTTATTTGATAATTTAACTGATGAGGGAATATTTTTTCAATTTTCGATATTGTAAACCTGTCGCTCATTAAGCATAACGTGACGTAAGCCTGGGCGTGAAAAGATTTTATATAAATAGGATGTTAGCAACCATGAGTTCCAAACTGTGGCGTATTTCAAAAACTGTAACTGTTCTATTGGCATTAATTTTCACGATGTCTGCATGTACTTCTACAGCAAGTTCCAGCAGTGATGCAAAATTAAAGCCTGTTGCCCGTTTAAATCTGTCTCTTTCCCAATTGCCAAGTGAAATTAATATTCCAATAAAAGGGAAAATAACGCGTACTGGGGAAGTTTACCTTTTGCGCGGATTGGCAAATGTATTTTCACGCGGCATGGACACAATGGGAGCCAAAATGGTTCGTGCCGGCCTTGATGCGCGTGTTTATAACCATACGAGTTGGAAAACACTTGCCAATAATATTATTGCCCGTAGCAAGAAAAAGCAGGTGTCTTATCCCATCATTATCATGGGGCATTCATTAGGTGGTAATGCTTCTGCGCTAATGGCCAAGTATCTGGGCGAAAATAATGTCAAGGTTCAATATGTTGTGACATTTGATCCTACCGTTACCACGTTTGTTGGCAAGAATGTTAATCGTGTGATCAATTTTTATCTACCAAACGATGCCAACTCAAATATTGTGAAAAAAGGTCCTGGTTTTAGAGGTGCCTTGAAAAATATTAGTGTTAAAGGTGTGAGAGGTCTGACGCACACGACTATTGAAAAAGATTCTAATTTTCACAATCAAGTTATTAATCGCACTTTATCTTATACAAAGAAGCGCCGTAAGAGGCGTTAAGCATTTGTAATATAGGAGATTATTAATTTTAATCCAAATGTGAACGGTTAGACCCTTACTATTAAGCCAGTTTGACATATATACATTGCCATATGGTTTGAATGATATTTATTGGAGTATTAAAATGACACAACGACTTCTAGCAGCAGCATTTGTAACCGCTACGGCTTTTGTAACGACACCTGTATTTGCTGGCGATGCGGCCAAGGGTGAGGCGGTTTTTAAAAAATGTATGGCCTGCCACATGGTTGGACCAGATGCAAAAAATAAGGTTGGTCCGATTTTAACAGGCATAGTTGGAAGCCAAATAGCCAGCGTTGAAGGTTATAAATATGGCAAGAGCATTGTTGCTTTGGGTGAGACGGGTGCTGTTTGGAGCGAAGAAGAATTGTTTGAATGGCTTGCAGATCCAAAGAAATATCTGAGAGCAAAGCTTGACGATAAAAAAGCAAAGTCAAAAATGTCATTCAAGCTTAAAAAAGAGGATGATCGCAATGATTTGATTGCCTATCTTGCCACCTTCTCACCCAAATCTGAAGAAACCGAGGCTGCCGACTAAGAGCCAAAGACAGAAGAAACAATTACAACCATAAAAAATCAGGTTTCTTTTTATAAAATTTGCAAAGGCCATTCTATATAGAGTGGCCTTTTTTATTTGTGCATATTCGTTAGACTGATGAATGAGATTACTATTCATCGTGCCTGCATATGTTGGAGTTTATAAAATGAAGATTAATTTATGAAGCCGCTTGAAGGATTGCTGGTAGTTTCAATTGAGCAAGCGGTTGCTGCTCCCTTTTGTTCGGCACGTTTGATGCAAGCGGGGGCAAGGGTCATCAAAATTGAACGTGAAGAAGGGGATTTTGCTCGCGGCTATGATAAAGCTGCCAAGGGTGAAAGTTCGTATTTTATCTGGCTTAACCAAGGGAAAGAATCCATCTGTCTTGATTTTAAATCAAAAGATGGTGCCAAGCTTTTATGGCGAATTTTGAAAAAGGCTGATGTGCTTATTCAAAACCTTTCGCCGGGTGCACTGTCTCGCGCAGGTTTTTCGACAGAAAAACTGCATGAACTCAATCCAAGGCTAATTGTTTGTAATATCAGTGGCTATGGTATGGAAGGTGAAGCTTCAAGCAAGCCTGCATATGATTTGCTGGTACAGGCTGAAAGTGGGCTTGTTTCTGTTTCAGGGAGTTGCGAATCTCCTGGTCGAATTGGTGTTTCCATCTGTGATATAGGAGCAGGAATGACAGCTTATAGCGGAATCCTGGAGGCAATCCTAAAGCGTTCAATAAGTGGCAAGGGTGATGAAATCTCAATTTCTCTTTTTGATGTTGCTGCAGACTGGATGGCAGTTCCTTATATCCACGTTGAATATGGTCAAGGTGCTCCAAAGCCTGCTGGATTAAAGCATCCATCCATCGCACCTTATGGTGCTTTCGAGTGTTCAGACAATCGACTTGTTTTAATTTCCATTCAAAATGAAAGAGAGTGGGAGCGCTTTTGTAAAAGGGCTTTAAAATCTGACGGGCTTTTTGAAAACCCAAACTACGCGTCCAACAATTTACGTGTGTCCAACAGAGAAAAACTGGAAGCTGATATTACACGGATAACTTCCAGATTAACCTCAATTGAATTTCAGCTACGACTAAAAGAGGCAAGTATTGCTTATGGTGCGCTTAATGAACCTTCAGACCTGAGAACGCACAGTGCTTTTAGAGGGGCTATATACGCAAATTCGGATGGACAGGAAATAACCCTTCCAGCGCATCCAGTTAACTGGAGCAAGCCTGATAAGGCAAAATCAATGCGTACGCCCAAAATGGGTGAGCATACAAATAACATCAGGCAAGAGTGTGGGGCTTGAATTCAACCATTATACCTAAACGGCCAAGCCTGCCGGGTATTCCTGTAAATGGTGGGCTAATAGAAGGTAAGCTAGAACCGCCCATCGATGCAAGTTTATTAGATGAATTAGAGAATTGGTCGGAGCAACTTACAGCAAAACCAGAGATTGCTGAAAGGCTACAGGCCTTTATGAGCGCTACGAAAAACGAGAATTTTGAGCAAAAATCACAGATACAATCTGCCCCGTCTGAATTGGACCCAATACGAAGGCGTCAGCCAGTGCGGAGGCCTTCGCAATGATGGAGAGATCTCAAGCACACCCAATTTCCAAGATGGCGAGCAATTTTGCTTGCGCGACTGCGAAGCGCCAATCACAAAAAAACTCGTCACCAAGGATTACATTGCGCCTCACCGACGAAGAGTTGACCAAATTGAAAATGGCTGCTGAAGGCGTTTCGTTAAGCTCCTATATCCACAGAAAGCTTTTTGGGAATGATGTCTCACTTCGGAAAACACGTAGCCGCGTGCCCGTTCGAAATCAGGAAGCGCTGGCTCAAGTTTTGGGTAAACTTGGGCAAACGCGCATAGCGAACAATCTCAATCAGATTGCTTACGAAGCAAACTGCGGCTCCCTGTTGATGGATAAGAAAACTGAAGATGAAATCAAACTGGCATGCGCCCAGATTGCTTGGATTCGTGCAAAGCTGATTGAAGCGTTGGGTATGAAGAATAAAAACAAATGATATTGAAGGGAAACCAGAGAGCTGGAGGTAGTCAACTCGCGTCGCATCTTCTGAACGTTGCAGACAACGAACATGTAACTGTGCATGAAATGCGTGGTTTCATTTCGGAAGATTTGCACGGTGCGTTCAATGAAACTTATGCAATCAGTCAAGGGACGCGGTGTAAACAATTTCTGTTTTCACTTAGCCTCAATCCTCCTGAATCTGAAATTGTGCCCGTCAATGCGTTTGACAAAGCGATTGCCCGTATAGAGGAAAAATTAGGTTTGGTTGAGCAACCTCGCGCAATTGTCTTCCATGAAAAGGAAGGTCGCAGGCATGCACATTGCGTCTGGTCGCGCATCGATGTTGATGAGATGAAAGCCATCAACCTACCGCATTACAAATTGAAATTATGCGACATATCGCGAGAACTATATCTTGAAAATGACTGGAGAATGCCAAGAGGGCTGGCTAACAACGAAGAGCGTGACCCACTAAATTTCACACTGGCAGAATGGCAGCAAGCTAAACGTACTGGTGTTGACCCCCGCAAGGTGAAAGAAGCCATCCAAGATGCCTGGGCCATATCGGATTCAGTGAGTGCTTTTGATTATGCGCTTAAGGAACGTGGTTTTCGATTGGCTCAAGGTAATCGGCGTGGTCATGTCGCTGTTGATATCGACGGAACGGTTTTCGCTGTTTCAAATGATTGTTGAATCTCGCTGATGTCCAAAATCATAGGCTTCATGAAGTTCAACAATCATTTGAAACAAAACGTCGAGCTCTTGTGGTCCGTCAAAGGCAAGCACGGCAAATTCATTCTGCTGAAATGGCAAGCCGGAAAATTGTCGAAACTAAAGTACGGGCCGCCCGTTTGCCGCGTGGCCTAAGTGTCCAACCCGAAACTAATTGAATGATATCAGTCACTTGTGATTCACTCGGATTGTTTGACGATTCGAAGGAGACCACAATGGTTTGGACTGATATCACTCGCCGCCGATATGAACGCAAATCTGGCCGTTATGCA
>CALFBM010000102.1 GCA_937951645.1 uncultured Rhizobiaceae group bacterium | reverse complement strand
CCCGGGAATGAAAGACGTGGGACAGATTGATAACCGCCTTGTGTGATTGCACGTGAACCATATGAAATACGCTTTGCACCTTCCAGCAATGGCGCAACTGATGGGTGCGTTTTGAAACGCTGAAACTCGTCAAACGGAGAGAGATAAGGATTTTTATAACCAAGCGCCACAACGTAGCCTACATAAACCTGATTGTTCTCGATGTGATAGATAAAAGAACCACCGTCCTGATTACTCTTCAAAGGCCAGCCAAGAGAGTGCTCAACACTGCCTTGGTTATGCTTGGAAGGATCAACTTCCCATAGTTCTTTAAAGCCGATACCAAATTTTGGCGGGCTACTGTCTTTATCAAGATTAAACTTGGCAATCAGCTCTTTGGACAAGGAGCCTCTCGCACCTTCACCAAACAATACATATTTGCCATGCAATTCCATACCGCGCTCATGCATAGGCCCTGGAGTGCCATCTTTTTGCAACCCCATGTCACCTGTTGCCACGCCTTTTACAGCGCCATTTTCATCGTAGATGAGTTCTGCAGCAGCAAAGCCTGGATAAATTTCAACACCAAGAGCTTCAGCTTTTTCAGCTAACCAGCGGCATACATTGCCTAGAGAGACAATGTAGTTACCGTGGTTATGCATAAACTTCGGCATACCAAAACCAGGGAGCTTGTGTTTTTTTGTTTCGGTGAGATAGTTAAAAACATCATCTGTTACAGGAACCTTGAAAGGATGGCTGTCGTCATCTTTCCAGTCTGGAATGAGGCGATCAACAGCAATTGGGTCGACCACGGCACCAGAAAGAATATGTGCACCAACTTCAGGCCCTTTTTCAAGAACCACAACCTCCAAATCAGCATTTAACTGCTTTAATTTGATTGCAGCAGAAAGACCTGCAGGCCCTGCCCCCACAATTACAACATCAAACTCCATGCTTTCGCGAGGCTCAAGAACTATTTCTTCCGACATTAAACTCTCCAAATTCTTTTTACTGTTTCCAGCATTTTGCCCTTCTTATCACGATGTTTATATATGAACATAATTTTTTTGACATGGTTTGATTGTGAATTCACGACACTTTTGCTTACAAAGCATAAAAAGCAGGCTAAACTGTCAAAATGGATAATGTCAGAGAAATAATGGAGTGGTATGTAGAGTCAGGTGTGGACATCCTACTCGAAGATTCGCCTATTGACCGATTTTCTGAAGTACCGCCGCCGCCAAGACAAAAGGTTATTCAGGTTTCAGGACATTCACCAGCAGAACGTCTTGCAAAAAAAGCCGAGAACAATCCTCGCCCAGCGCCTTTGATAAAACCTCAAGCTATCATGCCAGATGGTGCAGCGGTTAAAATGGCCGAAGAGATCGCAGCCAAAACAAATACACTCAAAGAACTAAAACAAGCGATGAGCAGTTTTAATGGCTGTAATTTAAAGCGCACTGCAAAATCACTCGTATTTGCGGATGGAAATCCTGATGCAAAAGTCATGCTCATTGGTGAAGCTCCAGGAAGGGATGAAGATATTCAAGGTCTCCCCTTTGTTGGCCGTGCTGGCCAATTACTCGATAGACAACTTGCAGCAATTGGTCTTGATCGTGATAGTGCTTACATTACCAATGTAATCCCTTGGCGTCCTCCAGGCAATCGCACGCCAACGCTACAAGAGACCGAAATATGCCGCCCTTTTATTGAAAGGCATATTGAACTTGTGAATCCTGATATGATTTTGATGTTGGGCGGCTCATCTGCCAAAACACTCATGAAAACCAGTGATGGTATTATGAAACTTCGCGGCAAATGGGTAGAAGTTCAAACTGCCAGGACTCAAATTAAAGCCCTGCCAACATTACATCCAGCTTATTTACTAAGACAGCCTTCACACAAGAAGTTAGTTTGGCAAGATTTGCTGAGTTTAAAACAAAGTTTGAACAGTTAGCTTTATTTCTAACTGCAAACACGAGAATGAGTTCTATAAAAATACCTTAAGTTTTATACCCTTATCCTCAAATATGGAAAACCAGAGTATAATCGTTCTGGCAGTAACCCAAAGTTCATTCCAGCTACATTACAAGAATGGTTTACCAAAGTGGATATTTGGCACTAAATACAAACCACACATTCATGAAGCTTTTCAAAAAATAGTATATAAGAAGAGAGCCTTAAACAGTAATTATTTTACAATGTGTTGCACTAATTAAGCGCGATATACTAGGCCGAGCAAAGCTCGAATGGAAATAGTGCTTAAGATTTTTTCATTTCGCGAACAGCTTTAAGCAAACCTTCCGTGGAGCTATTTTGCGCAGCAAGCTTGTTATTTGGCTCAAGCATTGGTTCGATATTGCAAACAAGTTCTTTACCTAATTCCACACCCCATTGGTCGAACGAATTAATACCCCAAAGAATGCCTTGAATAAAAACCTTGTGCTCATAAAATGCCATTAACATACCTAGCGTATGCGGTGTTACTTCTTCATATAAAAATGTATTACTTGGCCTATTACCTTCAAACACATGATGAGGATTATTATCAGCCTCCTCCAAGGTTCTACCTGCCATTAAAGCTTCTGTCTGAGCCAAACAATTTGAAATTAGCATGTTGCGATTTTCTTGGCCGCCATATCCTTTGCACGCTAAAAGAAAATCACATGGGATGATCGTTGTTCCCTGGTGAATGAGTTGATAAAAAGCGTGCTGACCATTTGTACCAACTTCACCAAAAATGATTGGGCCAGTATCAAGCATTGTCAGTTCATTGGACTTCAAAACAGATTTACCATTGGACTCCATATCCAACTGTTGTAGCCAGGCTGGAAAGCGCGACATTCTACTATCATAAGGCATAACTGCTTGTACCGGGAAGCCCAATACGTTGCGATACCAAACCCCCAGAAGAGCCATGATTACAGGAATATTTTGATCAAGTGGAGCATTTAAAAAATGTTGATCAGCCGAGTTTGCTCCATTTAAAAACTTGTCGAAGTCTTCCGGGCCGATTGAAATCATCAACGACAATCCAATTGCAGACCATATTGAAAAGCGTCCGCCAACCCAATCCCAAAATCCAAATGTACGTTTCTTTGAGACACCAAATGCTTGCGTTGCCTTTAGATTCGTGGAAAGAGCACAAAAATGCCCTCCGATATTCTTGCCCAATGCATTTTCAAGCCATAGCTTTGCATTGCGTGCATTTAACATGGTTTCTGCTGTCGCAAATGATTTTGAGGCAACGATAAAAAGGGTCGTTGCCGGGTCTATATGTTCAATAATATCATCAAGGTCAGTTGCATCAGAATTAGCTACAAAATGAAGCTTTGGACCGTCATTAAATTCTCTAAGGGATTGTGTCGCCATTCTTGGGCCAAGATCCGAACCACCAATCCCTATATTGACAACGTCTGTAATTTTACCGCCTGTAACTTGATAACGTCCGCTGCGAACTGAATTTGCAAAATCAGCCATTTTTTCCAGTTCGGCCTTAATTTCGGGCATGACATTCTTACCGTCAACCATAATGAGTGCATCTGAGCGGCTTCTTAGTGCCGTATGTAAAACTGCACGATCTTCAGTTGTGTTGATTTTAACACCAGCAAACATATCATCGCGAACTTGTTCAAGCCTGCTTTCTTTTGCAACCTTGATCAAAACAGAGAGAGCTTTCTCATCTATACGGTTTTTTGAGTAGTCAAAAAGAATACCGTCATTGCTTATTGACATTTTGTCAAAACGAGATGGATCGGTCGCAAACATTTCACGCATGTGAACGGCTTCAAGTCTTTGCTTTTCAGCATTCAACCTATTCATATAGTTCACAAGTGCAGGTGTATTTATCAAGGTTTTAATCATTCAAGCGATATGGATTGGAAAAATGTCTAAATTGCATTAAACCACAGTAAAATTAACGAATTCAGAATCAGTGAGATTACTAATGCGCACGATCCAAGGCCAAGCTATTCACCTTAAAAACTACAAAGAACCTGAATATCAAATTGGATCGGTCGATCTTAATATCAAATTACATCCAACTAAAACGAGAGTGAAATCAAAACTCTCAATTACGCGTCAAAAAAACGTTACTCACCTCACCCCCCTTCAATTAGATGGTGATGAACTAACGCTGATATCTATCTCATTAAATGGCCAAATAGTTGGCAAAAATGATTACAAGGCAACATCAACACAACTCATCATTAAGAAGCTGCCAAAAGCTGTAAAGTTTGAGTTAGAAATTGAAACTGAAATAAACCCTACTGCAAACACAAAACTTATGGGGCTTTACCGCTCTAGCGGGAATTATTGCACACAATGTGAAGCGGAAGGGTTTCGCCGTATCACATATTTTCTTGATCGCCCTGATGTGCTGGCAGTTTACACAACCAGACTTGAAGCAGACAAGAAAGATGCGCCAATTCTACTAGGCAACGGTAACCCAATTAAAAAAGGTTCAGCCGGGAAAGGTCGACACTACGCAATTTGGCATGATCCACATCCTAAACCATCTTACCTATTCGCACTTGTGGGTGGCGATTTGGGTTCTGTTCACAAACCTTTCAAGACTGTATCTGGACGTAAGGTTAAACTTGGCATTTATGTAGAGAAGGGCAAGGAAGCCAGTACCGAGTATGCCATGGATGCACTTATCCGTTCCATGAAGTGGGATGAAAAAATCTTCGGCTGCGAATATGATCTTGATGTTTTCAACATTGTAGCAGTCTCTGACTTCAACATGGGGGCGATGGAAAACAAAGGGTTGAATATATTTAACGATAAATACGTCCTGGGAGACCCGGATACCGCTACAGATAGTGATTATGCAAATATTGAAGGCATTATCGCGCATGAATATTTTCATAACTGGACCGGCAATCGTATTACTTGTCGTGATTGGTTTCAGCTATGTCTGAAAGAAGGGCTGACGGTCTATCGTGATCAAGAATTTTCGTCAGATGAACGTTCACGGCCAGTTAAGCGTATTGCAGATGTGCGCGGACTAAAAGCCAGTCAATTCCCAGAAGATGCTGGCCCCTTGGCACATGCTGTACGGCCTGAAACCTATCGTGAGATCAATAATTTTTATACAGCTACCGTATACCAAAAAGGCGCTGAACTTATTCGTATGCTTTCAACAATCATTGGTGAAAAAAAATTCAAGAAAGGTATGGATCTCTACTTAAAACGCCATGATGGCGATGCTGCTACTATAGAGGAATTTCTGCTGTGTTTTGAAGAGGCCGCAAAGTTTAACCTTTCACAATTTTCTCTCTGGTATTCGCAAGCTGGCACGCCGCTTCTAAATGTCTCTTCAAGTTACGATAGATCAAAAAAAGTTTTTACCTTAGAGTTTGAGCAATTCACACCTTCTACACCCGGGCAAAAACGTAAGTTACCTGTTTATATCCCGCAAAAAATTGGGCTAATCGGCCCTGATGGCGGAGATATCAAAGCTGCCAAAGTCACTGGCGCGGAGTTTGAAAACGATGTGCTTCACCTTACCAAGCGCAAACATAAAGTTACATTCAACGGTATCAAAGAGAGGCCCGTACTAAGTTTAAATCGTAATTTTACAGCTCCAATCGAGATTGATTATCGTCAAAGCCCTAGTGACATGGCTTTCCTTGCAGCAAATGACACTGATACATTTAGTCGTTGGCAAGCATACCAAAATTACGCAAGCAAACTACTTTTGGCGGGTTGCAAGGCAGTTCATGCAGGAAGACCTATTAGTATCGACACCAAATTTCTTGAGGTTTCCAAGGATATTCTTCTCGACGACACTTTGGAAGCTGCCTATAGAGCAACGATCTTATCCTTGCCAAGTGAAGGTGATCTTGCACAATTAATAGGAAAAAACGTCAACCCGGATGCTATCTCAAAATCACTATCAGCGCTCACAATCGCACTTGGAAAAGCCTTTGAACCATCCCGTAAAAAACTTCTCTCTTCAATAGAAAATTCAAATACATTTTCTGCTAGTGCAGAAGAGGCTGGCAAAAGAAGTTTGCGTAATCTTGTTATGTTCTACGGTGTTGCCAGTAAATCCAAATTAGCTCTTGGTGAAATTGCAAAAGACTATAAAAAGTCAAACAATATGACAGATCGTTTTAATGCACTTAAAACAATTGTTCATTATCATCCTGATAAAACTGTACGAGAAAAAGTTTTGGCTGATTTTTATAAGCGCTACCACAAAGATCATATTGTGCTGGATAAGTGGTTCAGCATACAAGCATCCAGACCTGGTGTATCAACTATATCTGTTGTGCGAGCCTTGATGAAACACAAGGATTTTACTTTAAATAATCCAAATCGCTTTCGTTCGCTTCTAGGCGTTTTTGCCATGGGTAATCAATCAGCCTTTAATGCAGCAAATGGCAGAGGCTTTATGCTAGTGGCAGACGCTTTAATTAAATTGGACAAAATCAATCCCCAAATTACCGCAAGAATGCTCACTGCTTTCAGATCTTATCGTTCCTTGGAGCCAACACGAAGAAAACTTGCAGAAAAAGCACTTCGCAGAATTGAAAAATCAGGAGAACTTTCGCGAGATTCTGCAGATATTCTCGGCAGGACTCTTGCCGAATAAATTAAATTAGCTTCTCAGGTAAATAAATCATTAACAGGGCTAGACAAGGTGATTCCACATGATTCATTGTGGTACTGATTCGGCAACGCGGCGGTTGCTGAAATAATGAACAACCGAGGAGGCCTGCGATGTCTCAAGCGGAGGCGCATAACATGCGACACCGTAAGGGTTTATTGCGATTGAAAGGCGATAGCTCTGCAACTGTTGTTGCAGGCTACGCCCGACAATTGAGCCATCCTGCCTATGAAAGTTTACTGAAATCAGAAACATTTCTACGTCGATTAGTACCGGCACTAATTGTTTTATTCTTGATCATTGCAGGCGTAGCAAGATGGATGTCGTTACAATCGCAAGCCGAGCTAATTCGCAGTCAAACAAATACGGAAATGCACTACATTGCAGAGCTAATTGAGCAAAAATTGTTCTTCTTGCCGCAAGATGATAAAAAGTTACCAGCCCCTTCCGAATTACAAAATTTTATGTCTGATACCATTCCTGCAAAATTTAGAGCAGATGGGCGCAGTATTGTTTTAACAGACCGTATTGGGTCAATCGTTGCAAGCATCCCTTATCAACCAGAAATCCATGGCAAGCAACTTGATGTTATCTTGGGTGATGTTGTTTTACTTACTACATTTGGGGAACGTGCCCAGGCCAGAAACATCACAACCGCAATTGGGGAGCCTGCAATTGGAGTACACCGTATATTAAGCAAACCATTCGGTGGTGTAACACTTGTCCAACCAGAAAGCTTTGTCTATTCGCAATGGCGTAATAATGTTTCCCTGAATGTAACATTATTTGTAGGCACTTCATCAATTCTGCTGGTTATTTTATACGCATATTTTGCTCAAAGTGCCCGGGCACGTGAAGCTGATAGTATGTACTTTGAAGTACAAAACCGTTTTGACACAGCACTCATGCGAGGTGGTTGTGGCCTTTGGGACTGGGATCTTTCTCGCGGTCAATTTTACTGGTCGAAATCCATGTTTGAATTACTTGACATGAAGCCCCGCGATGAAATTATCGGCTTTGCTGAAGTTTCCAAACTTGTTCATCCGGAGGATGTAGACCTTTATTCTCTTGCATGTCGCGTTTTGGAGCAAAACCTTACACAAGTTGAGCAAATTTTCCGGATGCAAAACGAATATGGGGAATGGTGCTGGATACGCCTAAAAGTTGAGATCGCCGGCGTTGAAGGTGCAAGGCCACGTCTTGTCGGCATTGCTGAAGACATTACAGAACAACGCATTATAGAGCAGGCAACCTATCAAAAAGACATGCGTTTGCACGATGCAATCGAAAACCTTCCGGAAGCTTTTGTACTTTGGGATGATCAAAAACGCCTGGTTATGTGTAACTCAAAATATCAACAGCTACACCAATTAGACCCTAACTGGCTAAGTGCAGGAATGCCTTATGATGCGGTTATGAAGCAAGCCAACTCTCCTCAGGTCAGCAATCAAAAAGTGCGCGGGCTTGATGAAGATGAAAGTACCAGAACTTTAGAAGTTCAACTTGATGATGGTCGTTGGCTTCAAATCAATGAACGCCACACCAAAGATGGTGGCTTTGTATCTGTAGGAACCGATATTACCCCAATCAAACTCCACGAAACCAAGCTTGTTGAGTCAGAAAAACGTCTTATGGCTACGGTCTCTGACCTTGAAAAATCCAGAATTACCCTTGAAGAACAAAAGCAAAAACTTGCCGAGATGGCCGGGAAATATGCTGATGAAACCCATCGCGCTGAAGCTGCCAACAGAGCAAAATCCGAATTCCTTGCCAATATTTCACACGAACTTCGCACGCCGCTAAATGCCATCATCGGGTTTTCTGAAATCATGAATGAAGGCATGTTTGGAGCTTTAGGGTCAGAAAAATATGAAGAATATGCTCGCGATATTTATGAAAGTGGTAGCTATCTTCTAGGGATGATCAATGATGTTCTGGATATGTCAAAAATTGAAGCTGGACGCTTCGAACTCAATTACGAAACATTCAATCTAAATGAGATGATTGAAGAAACGATGAGAATCGTTTTTCACCAGTCACAAGAGAGAAATCTCAATATTGAGGACAGTGTTTCATCCAAACTTAATTTGGAAGCAGACCGGCGGGCAATGAAACAGATTTTGATCAATCTGCTTTCAAATGCTGTGAAGTTCTCAAATGATGGCGGACGAATACAAATCCGAGCCAGAAAACGTGGGAATTGCGTAACAATTTCATTGGAAGATGATGGCATAGGAATCTCGAAACAAGACCTAAAGAAATTAGGCAAACCATTCGAACAAGTCCAAAATCAATTCACTAAAAGTCACAAGGGATCAGGACTTGGCCTTGCCATATCACGATCACTTACCGAAATGCATGGCGGCGCAATGAAAATTCGTTCCATAAATGGAAAAGGTACGATTGTCTCTCTCAGAATTCCAATCAACAGAGGAACAAATTGTAAAGAAGCGGCCTGATTTTAATTTTAAGTTTACCCTGCCAACTTTGCCCCGGACTTTTATAGTTCGGGGTTTTTTTTAGGTTTTAACAGCATGTTGAATATTTCCCGTATTTCTTTTTGAAGTGTCTTTAAATAAGCTTCAGCAGAAATCAGGTCTGGCATATCCATGCCGGAACAAATAATTTCAATGAAACCTGACGAAGCTGTCTTGATATTGAACGTATCATCAAGACATACTCTCTGCATTTGCAACAAGGAGTTATATAAATCAAATGCGTGCAGAAGCTTGATTAAAACATCAGAAGATAACTCTGTATGCTTTGTGTCCTGAAGTATTTTTCGCGTGCTTGTAACACCTGCATTTCCGTTTTTGATGGCCAACCACTGAGCAATAAATTCTATATCCAGCAAACCACCAGAAATATTTTTTAAGTCCCAAATATTTTTTGTGCCTTTTTGCTTTTCGATACGTTTTCGCATATCAAAAATTTCTTTTTCAAGGACGTTACGGTTTTGATGATTGGCAAGGATTTCCGGAATTTCATCTTCAACTTGTTTTGCTAATTCTTTATCGCCAGCAACAACCCTGGCACGTGTAAGAGATTGAGCTTCCCAAACCCATGCTTCTTCACGTTGATACTTCATAAAACCATCAACATGCGTTGCCAGTGGCCCAGCATTTCCTGAAGGTCTTAATCTGAAATCCAGTTCAAAAAGCTTCCCTTCTGAAGTTGGAGAACTCATTGCTGAAATAAAGCGCTGCATGAGTCTGATGAAATAAAGTGAAGTTGCTAGTGGTTTTTCACCATCTGATATTTCCACCGACTCATCAAAATCATATAGAAATATCAAATCCAAGTCAGACGTTGCTGTCAATTCGCAACTCCCCAACCTTCCCATTGCGAGTATACAAACTCTGGAGCCTTCTACCTTTCCATGATGTTTTGAAAATTCTTTGGTAACAAGGTCAAGCATTTCAGTTATTATGACCTCAGCAAGCGTTGAAAACGCTTTTGCACTATCTTCAGCAGACAAGGTACCTGCAAAAAATTGACAACCAATCATAAATTGGGTTTGGGAAAAGAAACGACGCGCCTCATCCAATGCAGCCTCGTAGCCATAAGAATGATCAAGGCCAGTTTTCAAGATGTTGTTAAGTACTTTCCTGGAAACCGTCCCCTCACTAAATTGAGGGTCAATCATTGCATCAAAAACATGCGGCTTTTGTGATATTTGAGTAGCCAAACGTGGCGCGGCACTTAGTATCTTGATTAACAGCCGCGATAGTGTCGGGTTGTTTTTTAAAATTGAGAACAACTGAATGCCTGCAGGTAATCCAGATAAAAACCGGTCAAATGTAAAAACAACTTCATCCGGATTACTTGCCGAAGAAAATGATTTTAATAAATCAGGTACAAGTTCTGTTAACAGCTCTCTTGCTTGTGTTGTCCTTAAAGCTGAGATACGAGCTGTGTGCCAAGCTTTTATTATTTTGATAATTTCACTGGGGCGAGAAAACCCCAGTTTTTCAAGCGTGTCTACAGTTTCAGGATCTTCGTCATCACCTGTAAAGACAAGATTACCACCATCAGCGCCCAAGTCCGTTGCTGTCTCAAAAAGTCCAGAGTAATGTTTTTCAACGATTTCTAATGTTGTCCGAATGGAATTTGAGAATCGCTTAACATCAGTTTCTCCTGACATTATTGCAATACGTTTTAAACCTTCGTTGGTTTCAGGCAATATATGCGTTTGCCCATCGTCGACCATTTGCAAACGATGTTCCAAATCGCGCAGAAACCAATATG
Source organism: uncultured Rhizobiaceae group bacterium (assembly GCA_937951645.1). Classification (GTDB taxonomy): domain Bacteria; phylum Pseudomonadota; class Alphaproteobacteria; order Rhizobiales; family Rhizobiaceae; genus JAALLB01. The sequence continues at coordinate 14,930 of CALFBM010000102.1, read as the reverse complement.
CTTGAGTTAGCTCCGATAATGCTTGCTCCTCAATCCAGTTATTTTCATATAAAGATTGAAGTGCTGCAATCGTTTCATTTTCCCGTAGCCGTGTATTGCGGCCACCGGCAATTAATTGTTGCGTTTGAACAAAAAATTCAATTTCCCGGATACCCCCACGACCAAGCTTGATATTATGGCCAAGTACTGCAATTTCTCCATGCCCTTTATGCGCATGAATTTGTCGCTTGATTGACTGCACATCATTTATCGCAGCAAAGTCCAGATATTTTCTCCAAATAAATGGTGCAAGTTCATTCAAGAAAGATTCACCCGCTTTTAAATCACCAGCAATAGCGCGTGCTTTTATCATCGCCGCACGTTCCCAATTTTGACCTTGCCCTTCATAATAATTAAGTGCCGCTACTAATGGAATTACCAATGGAGTTGATGATGGGTCAGGGCGCAAACGCAAGTCCATTCGGAATACATATCCATCACTTGTACGCTCTTGCATCAACTTGATTAATTCCCTTGCCATACGCGAGAGCAACCCTATGGGATCATCTGTATTCAAAGTGACTGCAGCAGTGTCATCAAAGATAAATATCAAATCAATGTCACTTGAATAGTTCAGCTCGTTAGCACCAAGCTTTCCCATTCCTAAAATTATAAAGCCACATTCTTCTTGGGGTTTCTTTGGGTTGTATAAAACCAGTTTTCTCTGATGATTATTTTGTAATAATATAAAATCCAGACAAGCTGATAGAGAGGTTTTGGCAAAATCTGACAAAGCTGTGGTAACATGATTTCCATTCCACCACCCCCCCAAATCTGCAAGACCACATAGTAGGGCAAGCTTGCGTTTTTCCACACGAACAGCAGCCATGAATTCAGCTTCATTATCCAAACTTCGGCCTAAAGAACTTGTATCACAAAGTATATTGCGCAAACTCTTCTCAAAGCCTACTTCAATTAAAGTACCAACGAACGATGGTTCCTTAAAAGCGCAATCCTTTAAATATGGAGAGAGCAGAAAAACCTTTGTAAAATAATCCAGTAAAAGATGATGTTTTTGATATTTGGTAGCCAGTAATTTAGAAAAATCAATTCTTAATTGTGCAAAGCCATCTTCATCAAATACATGAAGGGGTTTTGGGATTGATTCAAATTCACCGTGCATCTTATTGACCTAAAAGAGGAATCTTCAAGGTGGCAATTAATCCTGGATTATTGTTTGCAAGCTTAAACGTTCCTTTATGAATTTCCGAAATGGCCTTTACCAATGACAACCCCAACCCGTTCCCTGACATGCTGCGGGATTTATCGAGCCTTACAAAACGTTCAATTACCCTTGTATGATCATCTTCCGCTATGCCCTCCCCATTGTCGATAATTTTTATTACTAACTGATTTTCACCAACTGCGCCTGACAATGTAATTTCATTACCACCATATTTTACGGCATTATCAATCAAGTTCGAAACAGCTTGCGATAAAAGCTCCCGGTTACCCATTACTGTAAGTGTTTCTGGCAAGACAAGTTCAAGGTTTAAAAGCTTATTTTTATCTTCTACCAAAGCCTCATATAACTCATGTACATCCATGAGAATATCCGATGCTTTAAGCTCTTCCAATTTTATAACCGTAGAACCTGACTCTACCCTGGAGATCATTAATAGAGCGTCAAAAGTTTTTACAATACTATCGCAGTCATCAATTATGTCTGCAATTTTATCTTGCTGCTCTTCTGGCTTGCTCTTTAATGAAAATGCCTCTTCTGCCTTGTTGCGAAGTCTTGTAATTGGTGTTTTCAAATCATGGGCTATATTGTCTGACATCTGCTTAACACCATCATCAAGATGGTTTATTTGATCAAGCATGTGATTGAGATTCTCCGAGAGTCGATCAAACTCATCGTTTGCTCCTGTAATCGGTAAACGTTCAGATTTATCTCCTCCCATTATCCGCTGAGAGGATTTTGAAACCTGATCAATTCGCTTCAAAGCGCCTCGTCCCACGAAAAACCAGGTTAACAGTCCAAGCGCTACCATTGTTCCCAAAGCTAATTTAAAACCTCGTCCTACAACTTCACGGAAGCCTTCATATTCACTTACATCGCGACCTACCAGAATACGCATTCCATTTGGCACTTCCAGAACACGAGCTATCGCACGATGTTCCCTATCACTCTCATCATCAAAGCGTTCATATTTAAAAGGTCTATCCGTCCATCCAACTTTACGCATGATACCATTTTGCATGCGCGGAACATTACCAGCAATGATTTCACCTTGCGGACTTGTTACAACATAAAGATTGGCACCAGGAGCTCTTGCGCGTCTGTCCAGTGTTCTGACAAGCGAATTGATACCACCTCTGTTATAGATACGAGCCAGACCTGTAACCTCATTATCAATTGAAGCCTGGTATTGTTCACGTAGCACATTAACAGTTGCCCCCGTCATGTAAAAAACGATCCCGACAGCAAGGACACCAAAGATAAGCGTATAAATTATTGAAAGCCTTACAGCTGTTACACGAAATAACGAAATTACTTTGGTAAACATCAAATATTATTTTCTGGCTTTTGCAATTTATAGCCAGCACCACGAATGGTCAAAAGCATTGGCTCATTAAAATCTTTATCAATTTTCCCCCTGAGACGCGAAATATGAACGTCAATCACATTGGTCTGAGGATCAAAGTGATAATCCCATACTTTTTCAAGTAACATGGTTCTTGTGACAACTGTTCCTGCATTTTTCATTAAATATGCCAAAAGTCGGAACTCGCGCGGTTGTAATAGAATTTTCTGTCCGTCACGGCGAACTTCACGTGATAGTCTATCAAGCTCAAGCTCACCTACTTTAAGCACTGTATCACTTTCGTCATTGCCTGTGCGTTTAGCCAAAACTTCAACACGGGCAAGAAGCTCGGAAAACGCATATGGTTTTGTAAGATAATCATCACCACCAGAGCGCAAACCCTCAACCCTGTCATCAACAGCACCTAATGCAGACAATATTAGCGCAGGCGTGTTATCATCATCTGCCCTTACTTCTTTTAAGAGGCTAAGCCCATCAAGTTTTGGCAACATTCTATCCAAAATCAGAACATCAAATTGCTCTGTTTTCGCCAGGTGTAATCCTGTATCACCATCAACAGCATGGATGGGATTATGACCTGCTTCACTGAAGCCCTTTATCAAGAACTTCGCTGCTTCGTCATCGTCTTCAACAATTAATATTTTCATGGGATGAATTTATACAAATTATTACGTTGTGAAAAGAAAATAGCGGCAGGCCATTGAGGGAACAGCCTGCCACAAGCGCATCCTTCCTTGGAGGGGAAGATCAAGAAGGATGAGAGTAATTATCCTCTTTTAACAGGTACAGGGATAAAGACAGTCCGATTCTGGCGACGCACTTCAAGAAGCGCCGATTTTCTTCCCGCAGAACGAGCCGATTTCAATCCATTTCGCAATGCTGTTAAATTGGTTACATCTTCGCCATTTACCGAGATAATAACGTCACCTTGAAGGATGCCCTTTTTCTCTGCCTTGCTGCCTGGCCGTACGTTTAACACTGCAATGCCATCCGAGGTTTCTTCAAGTTGAAGGCCAAGGCGCTTTAAATTGCGTTTTTTGCTATTTTTTGGAGCTGTATTACTTGTTATCTGCGTTTCTTCCAACTCACCAAGGGTCACAGCAATATCTTGAGCTTTTCCATCGCGCCAGACTTTCAAGTTAATTTTTGATTCTGGCTCATAGTCCGCAATGACACGCGCAAGCTCTTTTGGGTTTTTTATACTCTTGTCGTCAACTGCCATAATTATGTCTCCAGATTCAATGCCAGCAAGAGCAGCAGGACTTCCCTCTTGTGGTGTAGTTACAATTGCACCTTGCTTTAATTCAAGACCAAGAGATTCTGATATTTCAGGTGTAACTGGTTGAATTTGAACCCCAAGCCAACCTCTTGTGACTGAGCCGTTTTGGATAAGATCGGACACAACTTCATCAGCCAGTTTTGCCGGAACAGCAAATGCTATACCAACATTACCACCTGATGGGGAAAAGATTGCGGTATTAACGCCGATTACTTCGCCGCTTAAATTGAATGTAGGCCCCCCAGAGTTGCCTTTGTTTACAGCAGCATCAATCTGGATAAAATCATCGTAACGACTTGACCCAATATCTCGTCCATGCGCAGAAACAATGCCAGCAGTTACAGTACCACCAAGGCCAAACGGATTGCCAACGGCAACTACCCAATCGCCAGTGCGCGGACGTTTTTCACCAAAGTCTACATAGGTGATTTTTTTGTCTATATCCACTTTAAGGACAGCCAGATCGGTTCTAGGGTCAGATCCAATTAGCGAGGCTTCTATTTCATCCCCATCCGACAGGACCACAGTGAATTTCGAACCACCCTCAATAACATGATTATTTGTCACAAGGTATCCATCTTCCGAAACAAAAAAACCTGAGCCTTGGGAATTACCTTTGCGAGGCCCTTGTCCTCTACGAAAATCACGCTTACCACCGCGCGGACCATTATTGAAAAACTTCTCCAGAAATTCGCGGCCACGACGGTCGAACTGAAAATCCCCCTCAACATTCGCAGGTTGAATGGTCTGCTCAACACGAACACTTACAACCGCTGGTGAAACCGCTTCAACCACATCGCCAAAAGAGAAGGCTGCAGGTGCTTGAACCTTTACTGCTTCAGCATGAGAAGGTGTAATTGAGAGTAGATTTGTTTGGCCAGTGGCATATCCTGCGGCGCCAAATGCCATTGCAGATGCAAGCAATACATTACGGAAATGTTTTGTAGAAGATGATGTTGTATTCATGAGAAGTTCCTCTTTGGTAATTCATGCAAACTTGTCGTTTACGGTTGAAACCAATATGGGAACTCACGGATTACAATTTTATGGACGTAAAATTAAACTTACGTAATGTTTGGCGTACTTATTTGATATGTGTCTCGACTTTCGCACCTTTTTCAAGAGTTTTGTGAACCGGACATTTATCAGCAATTTTTAGGAGTTTTTCGGTTAACTCTTGATCATTGAGTCCTTCAACTTCAATTTTACGCTCAAATACGTCAATTTTTCCACCACCAGTACGCTCTTCATCAGTACATTCAAGACAATCTTGTGCATGGATTTTTTTATGTGAAACGGCAACAGAAATACGTCCAACATCAAAATTTTTAAAGTCAGCATACATGCGCATCGTCATAGATGTGCAAGTACCTAATGCTGTTGCCAAAAAATCATAGGGTCCTGGGCCACTATCAAGGCCTCCAACTGAAACAGGCTCATCTGCCAACATATGATGTTTGCCTGACATCACCGTATTTTGAAATTTACCAAGTCCTGTTTCGGTGACAATTACATCATTATAAGCTTCAGATGTATCTACGTCTTCATTATTGGAAATATATCGCACCGCCCATGCAGAAATAACCGATGCAGCGAAATCCGCATCTCTGTCATTTGTTACAAGATGGTCAGCACTATCTAATGATACAAAACTTTTTGGATGTTTGGCAGCAACAAAGATTTGAGTTGCATTTTCAATACCAACGGTTTCATCAATCGGGGAATGTAGAACCAATAAGGGCTTTTTTAGTTTTGCAACTTTTTCAAGCACATCATTAGCTTCAAGATCATCAAGAAATTGTTTTCTAATTGAAAAATCTCGTCCACCAAGGGAAACAACTGCTTCGCCGGCGTTTTGTATTTCGTCAAGTTTAACACCAAAATTATGCACAACATGATTAGCTTCCGATGGGGCGCCAATTGTAACAATTGCCTTTACTTCCGGAATTTCTGAAGCAATCGAAAGAACAGCTGCCCCGCCTAAAGAATGACCAATAAGCAAGCTGGGGGCTTCGAAATTATCACGCAAATAATTTGCAGCAACAATCAAATCTTCACGGTTTGATGAAAAGTTAGTTGAAGCAAAATCACCTTTACTATTGCCAAGTCCTGTAAAGTCAAACCGTAAAACCGCAATGCCTTGTCTGGAAAGTTCTACAGAAATTCTTTTTGTGGCATGAATATCCTTTGAGCAGGTAAAGCAATGTGCAAATATGGCATAGCCTCTTATTGTGCCTGCCGGTGTGTCTAATCTTGCAGAAAGCTTGGCGCCTTGACTGCCATCAAAATCCAGGCGTTGAGTAGTATTATTCATAATAATGTTCCGTTGCTTTACTAAAATATGTTACGCACCAAAAGAAAAATCACAAGTCATCCGCCAAGAATTTTATTAAGCTTTTCTTGTTCATCTGTAGTCAAATCTTTCACTTGTTTTTCTTCTCTTCGTTTTGCACTTCCAAAGTTTTTAAAGGCAAAGATAATACCAAAGACAAGAGCAATTAGTGGCAAAACCCAAAGTAGGAGTGTTTGATTGCTAAATCTTGGCTTTAGAAGAACAAACTCTCCATAGCGTGCAACCAAAAACTCCAATATCTGTTTGTCAGTCAATCCTTCAACCAATTTTTCTCTAACAAGAATTCTTAAATCTCTGGCGAGTTGCGCGTCAGAATCATCTATGGATTGGTTTTGGCAGACAAGACACCGAATTCCAGTTGATAGGGAACGTGCACGCTGTTCAAGCACAGGGTCATCCAATACTTCGTCAGGGTTTACAGCAAAAGCATGCGTCACGAAGACAAACATCATCAAGATGGACAAACAGATCTTACGCATTTGCAAATTCTCTTTTTGCTTTTGATGTTTTGGGTGCACCTACCCGTAAGCGACGATCAGACAAGGACAAGCAACCTCCTAAGGCCATAAGAATTGGGCCAAGCCATACAAATAATACTTGTGATTTCCACCACGCGCGCAAGACAGTTCTACCTTGTTCATCAGTATCACCTACTGAAACATAAAGTTGTGAGAACCAATAAGTCTCAATCGAAGCTTCGGTAGTGGCGCTTCCGTGTCCTGTGTAAAACCTTTTTGCGGGTTTCAACTTGAGTTCCTCTACCCCACCGCGACTAACTGAAACCAGTAAAGTATCTTGAATGTAGTTGGGTCCCTGTTCACGCTGCGCACCAGCATGCATCAAATTAAAGCCAGCTATTTCGATTGTATCGCCTTTAACAGCTGAAATACCCTTTTCATCACTGAACGCGGTTGCTCCAACAATGCCCAATACCATAAGGCCAACGCCAAAATGGGCGAAAGCTGTTCCCCAGGTTGCGCGGGGCAGTCCTCTTAATCTTGCAAAAGCAGTTTTCAAACCCGTTTTTGGCAAGCCAGAGCGCTGAAATAATTCAGCCAAACTACCAAGCATCACCCAAACGGCCAGACCAATAGCCAGAGAAGCAAGAACAGGTCCATCCTGCGTGAATGCCAATACAAGAATGATAGAAAAAAGCGAAACACCAGCCACTAAATATAAACGCTGCAAAACAGGCAATAAATCACTACGTTTCCAGGACATTAAAGGCCCCAGCGGAATAGCCAGCAATAAAGGAATCATCAACGAGCCAAATGTAAGGTTAAAATAAGGAGGCCCAACAGAAATTTTCGAACCATCCAGGGCTTCCAAAAATAAAGGATAAAGCGTTCCAAGGATAACCGTCGCACATGAAACTGTTAAAAACAGATTATTGAAAACCAAAGCGCCTTCCCTGGAAATCGGTTGAAATAACCCACCCTGCTGCAGAACATTCGCACGAATTGCAAATAGCGCTAGCGACCCACCAATAAAGACAAGTAATATCATCAAAATGAATACACCGCGCGTTGGGTCCGACGCAAAGCTGTGAACGGATGTCAAAACACCTGATCGAACAATAAAGGTTCCCAACAATGACAATGAAAAAGTTAGAAGCGCCAGTAATATTGTCCAGATCTTCAAGGCATCACGCTTCTCCATTACCAATGCAGAATGAATAAGCGCAGTGCCCACAAGCCAAGGCATAAAGGAAGCATTTTCAACAGGGTCCCAGAACCACCAACCACCCCAGCCAAGCTCGTAATAAGCCCAATATGATCCCATTGCGATACCGGCGGTTAAAAATACCCACGCAACAAGTGCCCATGGCCGAACATACCTTGCCCAGGCGCCATCAATACGACCAGAAATCATGGCTGCAACTGCAAATGAAAAGGTAAGTGAAAAGCCTACATATCCCACGTATAAAAGAGGGGGATGAATTGCCAAACCAATATCTTGCAGGATCGGATTAAGATCTTTTCCTTCTGCAGGAATTTGCGGCAAGCGCTCGAACGGATTTGAGGTGAAAAGAATAAAGAGCAGGAAAGCCAAGGTAACCCAGCCCTGCACTGCAAGTACATCAGCTTTCAGCCTTGACGGAAGGTTAGTGGCAAAAAAAGCCAGCATTGCCGAAAAAAGAGTTAGTATCAGCACCCATAATAGCATGGAGCCTTCGTGGTTTCCCCAAACACCCGTTACTTTATAGAGCATGGGTTTATCCGAGTGCGAATTTTGCCAGACGTTCGCTAGTGAAAAATCAGAAGTTACATAGGCATAAGTAAGGGCTGCAAATGATATGCATAGAGCCATAAAGCCTGCAATGGCAGATTTTGTTCCAGAGGCCATCAATACCTCGTCACCCGTTCTAGCTCCCCAAAACGGAATGATCGATTGAACAATTGTAAGTGCCAGGGCTAATACAAGTGCATAATGTCCAAGTTCAGCTATCATGACTTTTCCTCGCCCTTGTCAGGCTTCCATACATTTTTGTCTTTTAAAACACTTTCCAGTTCTTTGGGTATATAATTTTCATCATGTTTTGCCAGAATATTGCTGGCAATAAAGCGACCTTCAGTATTTAGAGCACCTTCTGCTATTACACCTTGCCCTTCACGAAAGAGGTCTGGCAAAATACCTTCATAGCTTACAGGAACATTATTTTTGCCATCTGTAACAACGAACGAAACCGTAGTAGTATCTTTTACAACGCTACCATCTTCAACCAATCCACCAATTCTAAAGTTTTGCCCTGGTAAAACCTTTGTCCCATTCACAACTTCTGTTGGATCATAAAAAAATACAATTTCATCTCGTAGCGCTACACTTACGAGAAGAACCGCCAAACCAATAACCACTCCAATGATGCCTATACCTGCAAAACGCTTTTGCTTACGTGTCATTGGTTTTCACCTTGTGTGCTATTTTGTACTTCGGTTAATTGCTTTAAAAGCGATATAAAATTCTCATCATCAGAATATTGCTCACTCGCTTTTTCCAAAGCAAGCAACGCTTCTTTGGTTTTTCCCAAGGTCATATAGGAACGAATAAGCCTTTCCCATCCTTGTTTGTCATTTGGTTTCTCTTCAAGTTTTTGAGCTAGATTTGATACCATTTGAACAATCATGGCCGCACGATCTTCTGGCGCCATTGCCTCGGCGGCTTTCACAGTATCATTATCCAGCTTCGGTAACGGACTTGCTTGACTTGAGTCTGTTAATTCAGCAAGGCGTTTTTTAATAACGGGCAACCAATCTTCATCGCCCTTGGCGCTATCAACGATGCCAGTCCAAATGCGCCTTGTTTCTTCTTTATTACCGTTTTGAAGTTCAGCAATACCTGTATAAAATTTGGCAATCAAATTATCATTGTCAATGGAAAGTGTTTCATCAATAAGTGCCTTTGCTGTGTCATCTATATGACCTTGCTGTTTTTCTATGTATACATCTACCAATTTCAAGATGGACTCAGGCTTTCGCCCTTCCAGACGTAAAATGTTTTGATAAGCATTAATCGCATCTTCGTATCTTTTAAGCCTTACATATACAGGGGCTAATACATTCCACCCTCTAACGTCATCAGGATTCTTTGAAAGCCTTTTTTCTGCAACCTTAACTAAATCAGTTATAGCAGGCTGGATATCAGATTCCTGCGTTATACCGATTTGTGGAGAGCCAAAATTATAATATAAAGGGATAGAAACAAGAGGTAGAGAGAGTGCTGCCAAAAGAACAGGCACCCTGCTTGTCGAAGAAGTCAAAGTTGCTTTACTGTTTTCAGAAACCTTAATTAGCCGGCGGGCCTCTTCTGATTTGGCAGCAATTGCTGAAGCTTCATCTAATCGGCCCAGTTCAATGTCTTTGTCAATTTCTGAAATACGCGCTTTGTAAAGTGTCTGTTCGCTATCCAACTCACTTTTGGAAGACAGAGATGTTCTAAGCATGGGCATGCATATAAAACCCATTGCGGCAAAAACCATTAATGCTATTAAAACCCAAAATGTCATAAGAATTGTATTTATAGAAACCTTGAACAAAACAAAAGCTCTACACCTACTTTAATCCGAAAATGGACGCTTTGACACAATCAATTTAATGAGAGTTTTTGTGATAATGTTTTAGCTGAGAGGTTGCCAAGTACCATCTGGATTACGACAAGCTGTACCACTTGCTTCCTTCGGTGTACCGTCAATATAGATTGTGTGAGTATAACGACGACAATTTTGATTTCCAACTTGATACGGTTGCTGGGGAACAACTTGGCCGTAGGTGCCGTTTGTTCCTTGCCAAGCTACTGGTTGACCAACAGAACCTCTTTCCAGAGCATTATATTCTGCTTCAAGTGCTGCCGCTCTACTGCGCGCATCCAAACTACGCCCAATGCTTCCACCAATAACACCACCTGCAAGTGCGCCAACAATAGTAGCAGCAACACGACCTGAGCCACCACCAAATTGATTACCAATAACACCGCCCGCTACGGCTCCTGTCGCTTGACCAATTGTCTCATTACTTGCCTGGCAACCAGCCAAAATAAATGTAGTTGCAATTGTAATTGCAATAGTGGGTGTTTTAAACTTGCGCATCATATTTATCCTTATTCCTCAGCCTGTATAAATATTAGATATTGAAATTGTCTAAATTAGGAAGATTTTATGATTATTATTGTTTTCGACCAGGTAATAATACTTCTGCTTTAAGGCCACCCATAGGGGATTTAGATAACTTAAAGTCACCATCATATTCATCTACTATGTCGCGAACAATTGATAAACCCAGTCCCCATCCAACCTTTCCTTCATCAACCCGGCCACCACGTTTTTCTGCTTTTTTGATATCCTCAGCAGACATCCCTGCACCATCATCTTCTATAACAATGTGTAATTTATCCTTGGATAAGCCCGCACTGATCTTCATTGCAGAACTTGCATATTTTGCAGCATTCTCAATCAGGTTACCGAATATTTCCTGAAGGTCATGCTCTTCACCTTCGAAGATAAAGCCTTCATCATCAAAATCATTATCAATGTCTGTTGCTGGGTTGAGTTTTGAAACAACACTAGAAAGCTTTTCCAAAACAGGAAACAGAGGTGTATTTGCAATTGAGGTAGAGCTTCTTGCCGAAATGCGAGCACGATCCAAATAGACTTGCACCTGACTGCGCATAGTCTCAAGTTGTTCTTTGAAAATTGGTTGTTTCTCTTTGGATAATTTGGGTAATTCGTTTTGCATTACCGCAAGTGGAGTTTTAAGGGAATGCGCAAGATTTCCAACTTGTGTTCTTGCTCGTTCAACAATTGTATTATTAGATTCAATCAGCGCGTTCGTCTGAGCAATTAGGGGTTCAATTTCATCCGGATATTCGCCATCAATTCTTGATGCTTCACCTGTTCTGACTTTACCCAAAATTTCAACAGCCCTTGAAATCGGCTTCAAACCAAGCCGTACCAAAAGGTATGTGGCTATAACAATAGAGAAAGCAAAGATTGAAAGTATGGATGCCAAGCGACCCCGGAAGCCTGCTATCTCTTCGTTTAGCGAACTCTTATTTGCAGTGATTCGAAAACTGTAAAGTTCATCTCCTTCACCGAGAAAAACTTGCGCTTCCAAGCCCTGGAGCATTTGACCAACTTTGTCTTCCATTTCAAAACTACGTTGAAAGGTTTGGTCTAATTCAATTGTGGAAGGGATTATTATTTTCTGATCTGCCAATGAAATACTAGCAGTTCGTGAAGTTTGGTCACCTACTTTTTCCACTGACCAATAATAGCCTGAGTCAAAAAGGGTATAACGAGAGTCTCCCAAATCAGGAAGCCCCATTAACTCGCCATTTTGATCAATTTCAAATGTTCCCATTAAATTGAAAACATTAGCAACCAGAACATCATTTAAACGTGCTTCAGCATTTCTTCTATACTCTTGTGAAATAACAAGAGCGACAATTAAAACACCGATAATAGCCGCTAGTGAAGAAAGGATAAAAAGACGTGACGCAAGCGTATTTGGTAAAAATCTGATGCGTGCCAGAAGAGACAAATTCATTCGGATTCTTGCAACCGATACCCCAGACCACGAACAGTTTCAACGAAATCAGTATTCAGCTTCTTTCGCAACCTGCCAACAAAAACCTCGATCGTATTTGAGTCCTTGTCAAAATCTTGATCATAAAGATGTTCTGTTAATTCCGTTCTGGAAATAATCTCACCGGGGTGATGAAGCAAATAGGACAGTAGACGTAACTCATGTGAGGTAAGCTTAACTGGCTTATCTTTATATGTAACTTTAGAAGTACGCGTGTCTAATACAATATCACCGCAAACCAACTCTGATGATGCATGTCCGTTTGAACGGCGAATTAGAGCGCGAAGGCGTGCAAGCATTTCTTCAATGTGAAACGGCTTAGCAAGATAATCATCAGCACCAGCATCAATACCTGAAACTTTATCACTCCAGCGATCTCTTGCAGTCAACATTAGCACTGGCATTTTACGTTCAGCTTTACGCCAATTTTCAAGAACAGTAATACCATCCATAACTGGCAAGCCTATATCCAAAATTACAGCGTCATATGGCTCGGTATCACCAAGAAAATGTCCTTCTTCACCATCATACGCTTTATCAACAACATACCCTGCCTCAAGACAGGCTTCTTCCAATTGACGGTTTAGTTCCAAATCATCTTCAACAATTAAAATACGCACTTACTGTTCCTGTAAATTTTAAGGTTTAAATTTCTTAACAATAATGCGAGGCGGCGTGCTACCAGATGATATTTTGATACGCGCTTCACAAACCACCTTTCCATTACTACCTTGTTTTGATTTAACAGATAGCAAAGTAGCTTTAGGATTACCATCCACAATAGCACGAGCGCCACTACTACACGCATCTGCTAACGCCGGCAATGTGAATAATGCAGCTGTAAAAACTGTTACAATGATAAGTTTTAATAATTTCATGAAACACATATATCATGCTTCTCCTGAACCAAAAATGAATATTATTGAGGTTCATTAGTATGTTTTATACCACACAATGCAGCCCAGACTGCATTGTGCTGTTTTACTTGCAGGATTGTATCTTGCGTATCATCTCGTGACCAGGTAATTGGCATGTAAGCGCTACAATTCCACTCATTTTTATTACTTACGTTGATACCCATCATCTGACATGAGGTGGTCAGCAGTATTAGACTTACGAGCAATATTCCTCGCGCCAATCGCTTTTTGAAGTTTATCATAAGCATCCGCCTTATTGCGTAGATTATTTTTTAACTGTCTTTGCTTATTTGATTGAAAGTTTTCAAGAATTTTCATGGCTTGAGAAAACAAAGCGATCAGAGAGTGCAAAAAGCTAATCATGACTTTTGCCTCAAAATCATGAAATAATTTCGGTAGCAGATAATCTGCCGTAAATTGCAGTCATCGCTCCAATTGCGCCAATCAATTGTATCAATGCATCTGCCAAATCAGCTTGAGCGACTGCATCAATTGTAATGCCCAATGCACCCATAAAAGAAGCGCCAACCGCAAGTAATGCTCCCCAAATTGTTTTCGACTGATACCATTGTTTTTCTTCAACCATAGATTGTTCCTTTAAATTAAGTGTTGGAGATTTTAAGTTTTGCAGAAGAGCCTGGAATGCCGTTATTACCTAATTGAGCAACAACAATATAAAAATCGACTTCATCATTATTAAAATCAGACATATACATCTGACGAGAGTAAGAAAAAGATGGCTTGCTGGTTGAGGCTTCGCGTTTAACAGCGCCTACGACATCAAGAACACTGATATGATATTTTTCCTCATTAACATCCATTGGAATATCAACTCCATCCCAAGCATCTGCATTTAATGTTCCACGTCTTATCCATGAAACTTCGTAGTTGCCTGCGTTAGATCTCTTTGCCCGTATGTGAACGGGACTTAACATCAATTTATTACGTGCATTATTGGTATGAGAGAAATTGGCATAATTTGAAGACGCATTATTATCCTGGGTTGGGCCTACTCTCCAGTTTTGAGGAATGCCTATCTCATTGTCTTTTAGTTCCAATGGATAGATGGCTTCATTAATCAAAATAACATTTGCACCTTTCAAAGAACCTGCATTCATTTCCGGATCAGTTCCTAGCTGAGCCCTTAAAAGCCCTGATAATTTCCATTTACCGTCATTTTGAAGCTCTGCTTGTGAAAACTGCAATAACTCATAGCTGCCGTTCATGCTTTCGAGTGCTATTATATTTGCTCCGTTTAAAACACCTGAACGAGTGGCGCTTTCAAAACTACCAAACGGCAGTGTTATTATAAGATGATTTTCATAATCCCACCTTCCAACAGGTCCTGCAGAAATTGTTTCCGTCAAAGTACCTATAACGGCACGTGCCCCAAATGCTGCACGCTTCAAAAAGCCTTCCGTTTCAAAAGAAGAATAAACAGTATAACTCCTTGACCAAGGGATGGCCGAAGCAGCTATATGACTGATTATTTTACTTTGGTCATTTGACTTCAACAGTGGAAGATCAAGTAAAATGACATTTGGCTTACCATAGAAATTCGGCACCAGATTAGTATAGGATTTTGAACCACCATTGGGTGATAATACCGGAAAATTAATAGTAGATGATAACGAAAGTGTCTGAGAGAGGTTTCTCTCAACACTATCTACCTGCCATTTTTTGCCAGGAGTATTTGAAAATTCTATTATGTCTCCA
>CALFBM010000101.1 GCA_937951645.1 uncultured Rhizobiaceae group bacterium | reverse complement strand
CCAAGACAAGAACAAGCTCTTGATTGTCGCAACGCTCAAAAATCAAACTTTTTACAATCTGCGCGACCTCACAATCACATGCTATCGCTGCTTCTTGTGCAGTTCGTGTAGACTGCGGCATTATTTGTGGCGTGATTTGTAATTTTAAAGCATTAGCTGCCCTGATTACGCGATCATAACTGCTTTCACCTTCACGGACCGAGATTACCATATTTCTAACTCTTGATTAGTTTTTTTACTATTTTTCCAACTACAGGTGACATAATAACAATCGATGGAAATGCTACTGACCAGGCAATCATCCAGGTTTCAAACCAGCGCAAAAACTCAAATGCATCAAAGCCCAAATTGATCAAGGATACTGTCGCCGACACAAGGCATGACATTATTGCTGAAATTAAAAACTGAAACAAAAGCGTTTCATAACGCGCAGATATCATGATGCATCGTGCTCCAGAACCATACCATCATACGCAGGCTCAATTTTATCAGGCAGTTCAAATTTAAGCGTTTGGTAGTCCAACGGTATGTGCATATGTGTAAAAACGGCATGTTGCGGTTTTAAGCGCTCAATCCATTCCAGGCTTTCCGAGACGCTGAAATGGCTTACATGTGGCTTGTATTGCAACGCATCAACAATCCAGCAATCCAGATTTTTGAGTGCTGAGACGCTTTCTTCGGGAATTTCGCTCACATCAGGTGAATAGCAAAGACCACCGACTTCAAAATTTCCATCTGCGCAAAAGCGAAACCCGAGCGAATGAATTGGCCCATGAATCTGATAAATGGGCAGGGCATGAATTGAACCACCCTCACCCTTGATTTCCACTGGCACATCAGCAACCAGATCATGTGCATCAAGTATTGGTGGGTACATGCTGCCTTCAGCCTGTCTTAAACAATAACCAAAACCTTCATAAAGCCGTGCAAGTGTTTGTTCATCCGCAAATATCTTGATACGCTCTTGTTGTGCCAAAGCGAAGCCTCTTAGATCATCAATGCCATGCACATGGTCTGCATGGAAATGCGTGTATAAAACACCATCAAGACGAGGCACGGAAGCATTAAGCATTTGCTGGCGAAAGTCCGGACTTGTATCAACAACAATACGTGTCGAGCCAGTATCCGAAATACGCTCGACCAACAAGGAACATCTCAGGCGTCTGTTTTTGGGTTCATTTGGATCACAAGCTCCCCAATCACCATGGATGCGCGGAACACCGGGAGATGAACCGCAGCCAAGAATGGTAAAGCGCAGTTTATCCATTAGCGTGGATCCGGAACTTTATTGAATAACCTAAAGAAATTGTCAGTCGTGGCTTGCCAGATTTCATCCACTGATACACCTTTGGTTTCAGCCAGAACCTTTGCAGTTTCTACAACGTAGGATGGCTCATTACGTTTGCCACGATAAGGCATTGGCGCAAGATACGGCGCATCCGTTTCGACCAATAACCGATCCATGGGCACGTCTGCAGCAATATCCCTGATTTCCTGAGAGTTT
The DNA here is from genome assembly GCA_937951645.1 of uncultured Rhizobiaceae group bacterium. GTDB lineage: Bacteria > Pseudomonadota > Alphaproteobacteria > Rhizobiales > Rhizobiaceae > JAALLB01. Next base: position 7,067 of record CALFBM010000101.1, on the reverse strand, counting down.
TTAAACGTCAAAATACCTGACAAGGAAACATAACCGCCAAGCTTGATACCCGCTTCTGCCAGTGCACGGCCAGATGAAAAACAATGTAAAACAAACGGGAAGGCACCCTGCTCTGTTTCTTCTTGTAAAATTGAAATCATGTCTTCGTCCGCATCACGGCTGTGAATAACCAATGGCAATTGCGTTTGACGCGCAGCTGAAATGTGATTACGCAACCCTTGTGCCTGGGCAATGGCATGGTCTTTTTGATAAAAATAATCTAGACCCGCTTCACCTATGGCGACAACCTTTTCATGTTGCGAAAGTTTGATGATTTCTTCTGCCGTTATGTCCAGTTCTTCATGCGCATTGTGTGGATGCGTGCCAACTGAACAAAAGACATTCTCAAAGCGTTCAGCAACAGCCAAAACCTGATCAAACTTGCGGACACGAGTACAAATCGTAACCATACGACCAAGCCCGGCAGATTCTGCACGAGCGATGACATCATCCAGCTCTTCGGCAAAATCAGGAAAGTCCAGATGGCAATGGGAATCAACGAGCATCAACTATCTGTCTCTTTCTCAACAAAACGTGGAAACACACCTTCTGGCTTTGGCAATTTCTGGCCGTCAGTAAGTGCATTGTGAGATCCCAGTTGATCGAAACTACGCTCATTTTCAGCAATAGCCAGCAAGTCCAGCATCTTGTTACAGGAGTCAGGCATGATCGGTTGCGCAAGAATTGCTACATTTCGGACAGTTTCTGCCACCGTCCAAAGCACTGTGCCCATGCGTTCAGGATCAGTTTTCTTCAAACCCCATGGCGCTTGTTCATCAACGTATTTGTTCGCCTCACCTAGAACTTTCCAAACTTCTTCGCAGTAAGAATGGATTTCATAATTAGCCATATGCGCTTTACACTTCTCGTGCAGACCATAGACCAAGTCAAGCAAAGTAGTATCCTCCGCAGTAGCCTCACCGCGCACAGGAACTTTACCTTCACAATTTTTGGCAATCATTGAAAGTGAACGTTGTGCAAGATTGCCAAAGTTATTGGCAAGATCAGCATTGGTGTGATTGACGATATCTTCATGACTATAACTGCCATCTGAACCAAAACGCACCTGACTTAGGAAAAAATAGCGAAGCTGATCTACGCCATAAAGTTCTGCCATCTGAAACGGATCAACCACATTGCCAAGCGATTTTGACATCTTCTCACCATTATTGAGAAGAAAGCCATGGCCGAAAACTTTCCTTGGAACTTCAATACCAGCAGACATCAGGAAGGCAGGCCAGTAAACTGCATGAAAACGCGTGATGTCCTTACCAATCACATGCACATCTGCAGGCCAATATGACCATAGATCATTATCTTCATCCGGATAGCCAAGGCCTGTGATATAATTGGTCAGTGCGTCTACCCAAACATACATAACATGCTTTTCATCACCTGGCACTTTCACGCCCCAATCAAATGTCGTGCGTGAAATGGAGAGGTCTTTCAATCCGCCTTTAACAAAAGAGACAATTTCATTCTTGCGGGATTTGGGGGAAATAAAATCAGATGAGTCTTCATAAAGCGCAAGCAATTTGTCTTCATAAGCTGACAGCTTGAAAAAATAGCTTTCCTCATCCATCCAATCAACAGGTGTGCCCTGCCCGCCAAGGCGCACACCTTCATCATTTACCGTAGTTTCTTCTTCATCGTAGTAAGCTTCATCACGGACAGAGTACCAACCGGAATAACTATCCTTGTAGATATCACCATTGGCTTCCATTTTCTTCCAAAGCGCCTGGCACGTAACATGGTGATCTTCATCTGATGTGCGAATGAAACGGTCATAAGAAACATTCAATTTGTCTGTCATGGCCTGAAAGACATCAGAATTTTTATCAGCCAGTTCTTTGGGGGTAATGCCTTGATCCCGAGCTGTTTGCAGCATCTTTTGACCATGCACATCTGTGCCCAGCATAAAGCGCGTATCAGCACCATCGAGTCGTTTAAAACGCGCAATTGCGTCACAGCAAACAAACTCATAGGCATGACCAATATGAGGCACGCCATTGGGGTAGGAAATTGCAGAAGTGATATAATATTTATCTTTTGACATACTTTTAGGAATGTTCCGGTTTTCAGCCTCGCGCAGCTTCCCCCATGTCCTGGAACAAGTTTAAAATAACTTGCTTTTTATCAAGGTTATAGCCATCTGCGATGCGCGTTGAATTTTGTGTCTTTTCCCATACCTGCGCCCAACGGGCAAGCGAAGAAATATCATTCTTCTCCCCTAATCTGCCAGTAGCATGATCTTCCATAAACTCATTGGCAAACTCAAGAAGAAGCCTGAAGCCGTCTTCCTTGCCACGAGCTGTAACTTTTTCTGCCATGGCTTGAATTTGTGACCAGTCGGGTTTGTCCAATCGCTGACAAGCTGACATAAAAGATTTGTAGATTTCAAGACCGTTTTCCCTGGTTAAAAGCAAACCTGTACGAACAGACCCCTTTGCTAACCGACCTAACAAAGATTTGTCATCCGTGCTTAATCCATCAAGTGCACCAAATCTTTCCAATACACTTAAAACCTGTTCTTCACTCAAGGGTTTGATGGAAATTTGCTGACAGCGTGAGCGAATAGTGGGAAGAACCTTAGCTGGGGAATGCGAAAGCACAAAGAAAAGCGTATTGTGGGGTGGTTCTTCCAATATTTTTAAAAGTGCATTTGCGGCACTGGCGTTCATATCGTCTGCGGCATCAACAATGGCAACTCGCCAGCCTTCTTCACCGCGCGATGTACCAAAGAAAGGAACCGTCAGGCGAATAACATCGACTGTAAGCTGTGTTTTAAACTTCTTGGTTTTATCATCCCACGGACGTGTCATATGAAGCAGGTTTGGGTGGGAGCGCGCCGATATCTTGCCATTAATAGGATCATTCGTGGCGGGCGTATCCAGATTTAATGGTGCATCATCCGCAACCGGATATCTAAAAACATGCGAAGCAAGGCGCAGCGCCATGGTTGCCTTGCCTGTTCCACGCGGCCCGCTCAGTAAAAGCGCATGATGCATACGACCTGAAGCATATTGCTGTAATATTTGAGACACGGTCTCATCATGACCTATCAGATCAAGGTTTTCGGCAGGATGCGGAATTCCATCGATCTTATCAGCCACAATTGCATTATCATCCATTTTTAGCGGTCTTTCGCTTTAATAGAGGTTCAACAACCTGCCAAATACGCTCGGCAACCTCTTTTTCAGTTCCACTGGCGTTAATCAACTTACAGCGTTCCGGTTCCTTGTCAGCTATTAATCTAAATGCCTCGCGGCGCATTTCTTGTGCTTGCATATCTTCTTTTTCAAAACGATCGGGAGCTGTATTCATGGAGCGTCTTGCATCTGCACGTTGCATCCCCTCTTCCGCAGACAAATCCAAAATAAGCGTTAAATCGGGCCATACATCATCACACGCGATACGCTCAAGCGCATATAAAAACTCCATGTCAACACTACCAGTTGCGCCTTGATAAACTCGCGTTGAGTCAAAGAAACGGTCACACAAAACAATTTTGTCCGATTTCAAGGCAGGTCTGATTATTTTATCTACATGATCCGATCTTGCCGCAGCAAACAACATGGCTTCAACGTCTGCTCCCAACTTTTCTGCCCCACCTGATAAAATCACATGCCGAATTGCTTCTGCACCCGCTGTTCCACCAGGCTCTCGTGTCAGGACTACATGATAATCCAATTTATTAAGTTTTTTTTCTAGCCTTTTGATTTGACTGGATTTACCCGTACCTTCACCGCCTTCAAATGTAATGAAAATACCTTTATCAAGTGAAGTTTTATCCATCAATGTATCACCTGATATATAAACTTAATATGCGATTGTGACGTATGCCTACAACCAGCCAAACAGAAGTTCTTTAATCGCATCAACTGCCTGGCGTTGCAATCCACCCTTTTCAACAGTTTCGGCAGCATAAAGGTCAATCTCCTGACTAAGCTCATCCCCGATCCAAACCTTTAAAGTTGCAACTTTCGCACCTTGCTCTACGGGCGGCATGATTGGTCCCTTATATACGATTCTTGCTTTCAACTTGTCGCGGTTTCCAATTGGCAGGTAAATTTCCACAGGCCCTTTACCAACCACCTCAACTCCCGATTTTACGCCACCGTATACACTTGCTTCCCCAAGCACTTCGTTATCATCAAACAGTTTTATCTTTTCAAAGGCTCTAAAACCCCAGTCCAGAATTTTTCGTGCCTCTTCTGCTCTTTGCTTTTTGCTCTCCATGCCGCTTAATATAGCGATCAAACGTTGACCATCACGAACAGCAGAGCCAACAATCGCATAGCCACTTGCTTCAGTATAACCCGTTTTCATTCCATCAGCGCCAATCTTCATTGGTAGCAATGGATTTCTATTGCGCTGATTTATTTTATTCCACTCAAATTCAGGTTCGCTGTAATAACGATAATAATTAGGATATTCAGTAATCACGTGACGAGCCAGCTTGGCCAGGTCACGAATTGAAACATATTGATTTTCTGCAGGCAAACCAGTTGAATTTACAAAATTTGAATTGTTCAATCCGAGTCTGCGAGCACGTTCATTCATTAAATTTGCAAAAGCAGCTTCTGAGCCACCCAGTCCTTCTGCAATAATAATTGAGCCATCATTTGCAGATTGGATAATAACGCCTCGAATAAGGTCTTCCAACGGTATTTCAGAGTTTAATTTCGCAAACATCGTAGAACCGCCAGAACTGGTTCCACCTTTGCGCCAGGCATTTTCGCTTACGAAGAAATTATCACTAAGCGACAACTTGCCATTTTTAAGTTGATTGAAAACCACTTCCATTGTCATGATTTTAGCTAGCGAGGCAGGCGGTATTTTTGTATCTGCCTCTTTGGCAAACAGGACGGTTCCTGTATCTGCATCCAGTAAAAGGGCTTGTGCAGCCTTGGTTTGATAAAGTTGGGCATTTGCATAACCGGCAAAAACCAAAAATGATATTACAAAAGACAATGCTATTGATATACGGCGTAACGAATTTAAAAACATAATATATTCACAAAATATGGGGCGATTGAAACCAAGCTTACCTGTGGTTACACTAGCATTCAAGCATTTGGATAAATAAAGGCGAAATCAATCAGGTTTATTGTGCTGAGTATCGCTTGATTCCGGCAATTTTTGCAGCTTCCAATATCTTGCCGGTTTCCTCTTCAGCAACAATCAGCAAAAGAATATCGTCACCGTTTTCTGTGTTTACACGCTGAATAATGCCTGAATCTTCAAATATCAACTCAGCAGTTTTAACCAACTCAGTATTTTTAAAAGGGCCGAATTGTAGATGAACAAGGTTTCTCATGCCTATTTGTGGTTCTTGTAATTTTCCTTGACCATTAATCAGACCAAAGGCGATGGCAAGTTTTGGATTTTGCTGTTCATTGACATAACTATTGATCAACCCGGTAGGACGCGGAACATTTATATCAGCATTATTGTCACGCAATGATGGAATAGGTGGGGCAAACCCCACATTTGTTACCGAATTAATTTCATTTTGTGCAGGTACGGTTCCAGCACCTTCAGATTGTGCAAGAACCACATTTCTGCCAGGTAATGCCGGAATAAGATCAGGGTTAATGCGGCCAGGATTATAACTTGCAACAAGTACGTTTTCATCCAGTCCATGTAGCGGTGCTTTTCCAGCATACTCCACTTTCACTTTGGCAATGCCTTGTTTGGTGTATCCCAAAAGCTGCGCTGCCCGTGCTGACAAATCAATGACACGGTTCTTTGAAAAGGGTCCTCGGTCATTTACACGAACTGTAACCGAGCTGCCATTTTCAAGATTGGTGACTTTGGCATAACTTGGCAATGGCATGGTTGGATGAGCAGCTGAAAGTCCATATTGATCATAAATTTCGCCATTTGCCGTAAGACGCCCGTGGAAGTTTGGTCCATACCATGATGCCAAACCCGTTTGTTTCAAATTTGCATCCAGACGTGGATAATATTTTTTGCCCCGAATTGTATAAGGCTTGCCAATTTGATAGCGCCCTCCTCCTTTTCGCACTGCGCGTGTCGTAGCAACTCTTGGGCTACCCTTTACACCGTATGCTTTGGATGAGAATTTTGTTTTATCTGACATCTCGGCTGGCAATGCAGCTAGAGTTTGAGTTTGCGCCCCTGCCTGGGAAATATTTTCCAGATTGTCGTTTCCAACATCATATAAAGGCATGCGATGAAGGCTTGCAGCTTCTGGTGTGGGCACTTTCGCAAGGTCAACTGGCTTGATATTATTACAAGCAGCTAAAATTATCGCAGATAAGGCAACACTGGAAGATATGATCTTGCGTGTCTTGCGATACGAAGAACCTTGACTAACACTCATCATTAAAACTTTATCCCCGAAACCAAGACTCAAAACGAATTGCTTAAAAACTCAATACTGCATTCACACCAATCATGGCAAGATTATAGCCTAAAGTGTTCAAGTTATGATTTCACTAACAAATTATAACCAAAATTGCGACATTTTTACAAAAACGCGCGGAAACACTTCTAATTCAGACTTGCAATACCAGAACGTCCGTCCTTGCTTTTCCATTTAAGTTTGTTTCCCCCAAGCCTCTCAAGCGTAAAACATTGGGTCCGACCATTATACCAGGTTGGAAATTTCTGACATAACTCTTGACCCTTAATCCACCACTTGCCAGTTTCCTTTGGTGCAAAGAATTTGCCCAGTCCGGTTCCGCTACCATCCCCTGCCACGCTTCCATTCGTCTTATAAACCAATGGAAATTCAATACCAAAACGCGTTGCAAGCAATACACGTTTACCAATCACGGTTTGTTTAATCTCGGCCGGGTTCAAAACATCAGCGTAAGAATATGTTGGTGACAATAACACAACCGCTAGAATAATAGTGCTTGATTTCACAGATTTGACCTCGCCGAAATAACTATCATGATTAATATACGAAACAATTGGTTCACTGGTTTCAAAAAGCTACCCAAAATCATCAAATAATTCATTCAATGGATATTAATATTTTCATTTTATGAAAGTTG
>CALFBM010000100.1 GCA_937951645.1 uncultured Rhizobiaceae group bacterium | reverse complement strand
TCCTGTGAAATGGTAATGGCTTTTTGTGCAATCAATCCACATGTTGATGTCGTTCCAAGGAAGCTTGCCTTTGTGATTGGGCGTAACATTTGCGCATGGTCAAAAACCTGGTGTGTATAGGTTTCAGCTTCTGCGCCATCTACACAACCTGTTACAAAGATTAACGGAACACGGTCTTGCATTGCGTTGGCAACCACATTGACGGCATTGGCAACGCCGGGGCCTATGGTTGCAACGAGCACAGGCGGAAAGCGATCAGCATGCCATGCTCCTTCTGCCATGAAGCCACCGGAGTTTTCATGCTTGATTAAAATAAATTCAATTCCTGCACGGTCAAAGGCGTCTATGATTGCAAGAACCTCTCCACCTGGAATGCCATATGCGCGCTTGCAACCATTTTTTGCCAGTGTTTGTGCCAGCATGTCAGCAGCGGTTAGCTTTTGTTCTGTAGACATTCTATAATTCCGTTTGCTTCGAGTTCGTTTAATTTTTCTTCGCTCAACCCCAAGTGTTTTGACAGGATTCCTCTTGTATCTTCTGCACGTACTGGAGGAGCTTTTTTGTATTGGATTGGTGTGTCGCTGAAATTAAGCGGGTTTCCAATCAATGAGACGCCGCTTTCTGCATTGTTTCGATGTGCCATGTTAATGGCCATCCCGCGATGTTGAATTTGTGGATCAGCAAAGGTTTGTGCCAGGTCGTTTACCGGGCCGCAAGGAACGCCAGCCTCTTCCATTGTTTTTAGCCAATGCCCAGAAGTTTGCTTGCAGGTGTATTCTCCAATGAGTGGAATCAGCTCAAGGCGATTTTTGACGCGGGATGTGTTTTTTGCAAACCTGGGATCTGTTGCCAGTTCACCAGCACCAATTACTTCGCACATACGGGTAAATTGACTGTCATTGCCAGCAGCAATGATGAAGGATTGGTCTGAGGCGGGGAAAGTGCCATATGGCACAATGGTTGGGTGCTCATTGCCGCGTCTTGGTGGAATTTCTCCTGAAACAAGATAGCCAGCGCCTTGATTGATAAGCCATGCAACCTGGCAATCAAGAAGTGAAATATCCAAATGCTGGCCTTTGCCTGATGTGTGCCTCGCGTTAAGGGCGGCCAGAATTGCTACGCTGGCATACATGCCACACATGACATCTGCGATCCCAACCCCGCATTTCATGGGTTCGCCACCTTCTTCATCAGGCTTGCCGGTAAGGCTCATGATCCCGCCCATGCCCTGAATTAAAAAATCATAGCCTGGACGTTTGGCATAAGGACCGGTCATGCCAAAACCTGTGATGGAGCAATAAATCAATCCGGGGTTAATTTTTGATAGTTCTTCGTAATCAAGGTCGTAACGGGCAAGATCACCAGCCTTGAAATTTTCTACCAGAATATCGCAGTTTGCAGCGAGTTCCCTGATTATTAGCTGGCCTTCTTGTTTTGTGAGATCAACAGCAACAGAATTTTTATTGCGATTGGCAGAGAGATAATAAGCGCTTTCACTCGTATCATTACCATTTCCATCTTTTAAAAATGGGGGACCCCAGAACCGTGTATCGTCGCCTTTTTGCGGGCGTTCAATTTTAATGATTTCGGCGCCCATATCGCCAAAAAGTTGTGTGCAGGTTGGGCCTGCGAGGATGCGAGAGAGATCGAGAACCTTGAGGCCTGTTAAAGGACCATTGTTTTGCGAGATTTCATTCATGAAAATGGCTTAAATCAAATTTGTGAAGAAACAAAGTGTTTCTTTAAAATTACTTCTATCAAAACCTGAACTGTTGCAGATCTGTTATGATAAAATAATTGTTATCACATTCACCTCATAAACCTTGCCAAGGTGGCTTGGCATTCTGTATTAAAAGGCAAGCTTTGTAATATTTTGGATATGTCTTTTCATGAACCTTATTGTAAGTAGTGATGCCCTTGAGCGAGAAGGAAAGTTTTCAAACTCCGAATTGACTGCAAAAGGTGAAAAGCGTGCGCGTGTTGGTTTGTCCAGGCTGGAAACACTCTGGTTTAATACGGGTACATTATGCAATTTGGCCTGTATTAATTGTTACATTGAATCAACGCCTAAAAATGATCGCCTGGTTTACTTGAGCCATGGTGAATGTGTTGCCTATCTCGATGAGATTGCAGAAAATGAGCTTGGCACAAAAGAAATTGGGATTACGGGTGGTGAACCATTCATGAACCCTGATATTTTGAAGATTATGGAAACATCACTGGAGCGTGGTTTTCAGCTTCTTGTTTTAACCAATGCCATGCGTCCGATGATGAAGTGTGCTGATGGCCTGTTGAGACTCCACGAGATCTATGGCGATCAGATGACCCTTCGGGTTTCTGTTGATCATTTCAAACCTGAGCTACATGAAGAAGAACGCGGTGCCAACTCATGGGAACCGATGATGAAAGGCCTTCAATGGCTTTCAGAAAACAAGTTTAACATTGATGTGGCCGGTCGCACCCGATGGGGTGAATCAGAAAGTGAACTGCGTGATGGCTTTGGCAAGTTTTTTGCTGATCATAAAATATCGGTTGATGCACATGACAAAAAACAGCTTATTCTTTTCCCCGAGATGGAAGACAACAATGATGTGCCTGAAATCACGACAGCTTGCTGGAGTATTCTGGATGTTAATCCAGCCGACATGATGTGTGCTTCTTCGCGCATGGTGGTCAAGCACAAGGGTGATGATAAACCGTCCATCCAAGCCTGTACCCTGCTTGCTTATGATCAACAATTCAACCTTGGCAATACACTTAAGGAAGCATCAAAACCTGTATCCCTTAATCACCGCTTTTGCGCAAAGTTCTGTGTATTGGGTGGTGGTGCCTGTAGCGTGAAAGATTAAGCAATGCTTGCAATTATTGGTGGCACTGGCCTTTATGATGTTGAAGGCGTTGAGCTTGTTAACGAACAAGAAATCAATACACCTTTTGGCAAACCTTCTGCACCAGTAAAAACGTTGCGTGCTGGTGACAAGGAGTTTTTGTTCTTGCCTCGTCATGGTGCAGGGCATGCCTTTCTACCGCATGAAATTAATTACCGTGCTAATATCTTTGCCTTGAAAAAAGCAGGTGCAAGAATGGTCGTTGGGTTCTCTGCTGTTGGCAGTTTGCGCGAAGAAATTGCACCAGGTGATTTTACCGTGCCATCGCAATATCTCGACCTTACCAAAGGCAAGCGTGAGTATACGTTTTTTGGTAACGGGATTGCGGCACATGTTTCAACAGCCATTCCTACGTGTCCTGATTTATCGCAGTGGATTGCTGATGTAGCGAAAGCCAATGGTACGAAGCTTCATAATGACAAGACTTATGCTTGTGTTGAAGGGCCTCGACTTGGTACAAAAGCCGAGAGTTTTTTTATGCGTGGAGCAGGATGTGATCTTGTGGGCATGACCAATGTACCAGAAGTTTTTCTGGCACGTGAGGCGCAGCTTTCCTATGCAACCATTTGTATAGCAACAGATTATGATTGCTGGCTTGATGACCCTGAACATCACGTAACTGTGCAAGCAGTTATTGAGCGGTTTGGGGCGAGTCTTGAAAAGGCAAAAGCGCTTTTAATGGAGATGTTGAAATCCCCTTTGCCGCAGGTCGATGAAAACTATCGCAAGGCGCTTGCCATGGCTGTTTTGACGCCTGATAGCGCTTTGAACGAAGGTCAGCTTGCATTGCTTAAAGTGCTACGAGCCTAAATGATTTCCGTTATCATTCCACTCGCACCTCAAGAGGATAAGTGGAAAGAGCTTGTTCCTCAATTAAATGATTTGCCAAAAGGTTCCGAGATACTTCTTGTTGTGGGTATTGGTGAAGAAGTTGATGTTTCTGGCTATGAAAATATCCGTGTTGTAGAAGGTTCGAAAGGCCGGGCAGGACGAATGAACAGCGGTGCTCATAATGCACGCGATGATTGTCTCTGGTTTCTTCACGCAGATAGCATCCTTGCAGATGATACAATCGGAAAACTTGTAACAGCATTTAAGACAGAACCAGATGCGCTTTATTATGGTACTTTGAAGTTTCTGGATGATGGCCCCAAACTTACCAAACTTAATGAAGTGATGGTAAGGTGGCGTTCAGATTTTCTTAAAATGCCATTTGGAGATCAGGGCTTTGCAATTTCCAGAGATCTGTTTTTTGAGCTTGGTGGATATCGTGACGATGTTTCTTATGGTGAAGATTATGTTTTTACCTGGAAGGTAAGACAGGAAGGTCATCAAATTAAACCCACTGGTGCTGCCATTTATACTTCTGCACGCAAGTATGAAAAGGGCGGGTGGGGCAGTGTTACTCTCATGCATGTATTTCTAACTTTTAAACAGGGGTATCCTGAGTTCTTGAAATTGATCAGGAAGAAATTTTCATGAAGTGCGCAATTGCGATCTTTGCAAAAACGATTGAGTTGTCATCGGTTAAGACACGTCTTGCTGCAAGCATTGGCAAAGAAAAGGCAGAGCAGTTTTATCGGTTGAGTGTTGTTTGTGTCGAAGAAGTCCTTCAGGACGTTGTCAGACAAAACCCAAATGTTTTTCCACATTGGGCTTTGGCAGAAGAAGAGGCACCCTCACGCTCTGAGTGGTGTTCTTTTCCGGCAATGTGGACGGGTGAGGGCGAGCTTGGTGAGCGTCTTGCCAATGTCAGTAATATGCTTTTTGAAAATCATGATGCGGTCTTCTTGATTGGGACAGACAGTCCGCAAATGAATGCAAAACGTATTTTGCACTCAATCGAAAGCCTGGAAGCAAACCCTGATCTTGATCACATATCAGGACCTGCCAAGGATGGTGGCTTTTGGCTTTGGGGATCAAGAAAAATATTGCCTGGTACCATTTGGAATAGTGTCATCTACAGTGCCGCAACCACTTTGGAAGAGCTTGTTGCAGCTGCAAACGCGCATGGTGATCATGTTCATATAGCTCATGAGATGCAAGACGTTGATATGCTGGAGGACTTGATAACACTCCAAGAAACATTAGAGCAGAAAGGAGGCGATGTGCTTCTAACTGCTCAAAAAATGTTATTGGAATGGTTGCAGGAAAATAACCCTACTTTTCGGGTATGAGCCCTTTGGGTGTAAATCGCAGTACCAGCAGCAAGATAATCCCCATCATCATCAACCGCATATGCGCAGCCGATTTTAGAAGATGAGCACGCAGGTCGCTATCTTCAGCCATGCCAGAGGTGATGACATCCATGGCCCACAGGCCGATAGGTTCTGCTTCAATCCAGAAGAACCAGACGACAAAACCGCCCAAAACTGCACCCCAATTGTTTCCTGAACCTCCGACAATAACCATCACCCAGATGAGAAATGTAAAGCGAAGAGGTTGGTAGGATGCAGGGGTAAATTGCCCATCCAGGGTTGTGAGCATGGCACCTGCAATGCCTACGACTGCTGAACCCAAAATGAAAACCTGCAGATGACGTCCCTTTACATCCTTGCCCATGGCTTCGGCTGCTGTTTCATTGTCGCGGATAGCACGCATCATGCGTCCCCAAGGAGAGTTTAATGCTTTTTCTGATAGATAAAGTACAATCAACAATACGATTGTAAACAGGCAGGCGTATGAGAGTTTGACGACGATTGAAGAAAGTTCAACAATATCAAATCCCCAGTTTGCGGCCATTTGCTGAAAGTACTCGGATTTTTGAATATCGACTTCATAGGGGACAGGTCGCGGAAGGCCTGAAACGTTTTTAACGCCACGTGTGAGCCAGTCTTCATTCTTCATCATGGCAACGATAATTTCTGAAATGCCAAGTGTTGCAATTGCCAGGTAATCAGAGCGAAGGCCAAGCGAGATTTTGCCAACAAGCCAGGCCGCACCTGCTGCAAACAAGCCGCCGACAAGCCATGAGAGCATGATTGGAAGGCCCAGGCCGCCAAGGTTTCCTGTAGCCGCTGAATCTGTTCTTTCAATCGCATCTACTGCAGGATCAAAGAATGAGCGAGCAATAAAATAACCGATGACACCAATAAGTGTAATCAGGAGACTACGTTTGCCACCCTTCATCTTGAAATAGATCCACGTAATTGCTGCAATGGTGACTACTACGCACAAGATGCCCATCAAGATACCTGATCCACCTGCGGCCCAGGCTGCAGGAACGGGTTGTGTTGAAACCAACACGCCTGCAACTCCACCAAGAGCTGCAAAGCCCATGACACCAACGTTTAGAAGACCTGCATATCCCCATTGTATATTGACACCCAAAGACATGATCGCCGAGATGATGCATAAATTTAGAATTGCCAGCGAGAGCGACCAGCTTTGTGAGGTTCCAACGATAACGAATAACACCGCCATCAAACCAAACATCCCAATATTGTGCCAATTTATGGTCATATCGTTTGCCCCCTGAAGATACCGGTAGGTCGTACCAGAAGTACGATAACAAGGATCGCAAAAGAAACTGCGAATTTATAGTCGGTTGAAAGAAGTTGCACCAGGCCTTCTGGTTCGTAAGCTTCGGGAACCAGATATCCAATTACCCGTTTATAGGCAAACGTTACAGCAACTTCCGAGAAGGCGATTACAAAGCCACCTGCAATTGCACCAATCGGGCTTCCCAGTCCGCCAACAATAGCTGCGGCAAATATGGGAAGCAGGATTTGCAGGTATGTAAATGGTTTAAAGCTTTTATCAAGGCCGTAAAGCGTACCTGCGATTGTGGCCAGTACTGCAGTTAAAATCCATGCAATCATGACAACCCGATCCGGATTGATGCCTGAAAGAAGCGCCAAATCTTCATTGTCTGAATAAGCCCGCATCGACTTGCCTGTGCGTGTTTTGGTCAGGAACCAGAAGAGTGCAACAACACAAATGACAGTTATGGCAATCGTAATACCTTGTGTCATTTTGAAAGCCAAACCTTGGTCGAGGCCCGTCATTTCCTTGAATTCTCTTGCTGTGATGATAAAGCGTGAGCCGTCTGTAAAGATGCGATCATCAGGGCCAATAATAAAGCGAATTAAGCCATTATAAAAAAACATGACGCCCAATGAGGCGATGAGATAAATCACGGGTGTCGATTTTTGTTTGCGGTAGAATCTGTAAACCAGTTTATCGGTTCCAAGTATCAAAATAATTGCTGCCAATATACCAATGGGCATTGCAAGAAGAGCTGTTGGAACAGGGCCAAGACTAATTCCGTTTGATTGCAAGAACCATGTTGCAAGAATTGTGAACATGGTTCCAAAAGCCATTGTCTCGCCATGGGCAAAATTTGAAAAACGCAGGATGCCGTAAATTAAAGTTACACCCAGAGCACCTAGTGCCAATTGGCAACCATACACAAGTCCCGGCACAACAAGGAAGTTCAGGAGAATAACGACGGCGTTTAGAAAATCAGTCATTTGTCTTAACCTCCCAAAAAGGCTTTGCGGACTTCAGGATCAGCCATCAAGGCTTCACCTGTGTCAGTGTATCGGTTTCTGCCTTGCACGAGAACATAGCCTTTGTCTGCGATGTTAAGTGCCTGTTTGGCGTTTTGTTCAACCATCAAGATTGCAATGCCCGTTTTAGCGATTTCAATAATACGGTCAAAAAGTTCGTCCATTACGATGGGAGAAACACCAGCAGTTGGTTCATCCAGCATCAATACTTTTGGTTTGGTCATCAAGGCACGACCAACGGCAACTTGTTGTCGCTGCCCACCAGAAAGTTCACCTGCAGGTTGCCTGCGTTTTTCCTTTAGGATTGGGAAAAGCTCAAATACCTGTTCCATTGTTTCACCAATGTCATCTTCACGAATGAAGGCGCCCATTTCCAGGTTTTCTTCAACTGTCATTGTTGTAAAGACATTGCTTGTTTGAGGCACAAAGCCCATGCCTTTTTTAACGCGGGCCTGTGGGGAAAGGCTTGTAATTTCTTCTCCATCCATCATCACACGACCTGTGTGAATATTAAGCATTCCGAAGACTGCTTTCATGGCTGTTGACTTGCCGGCACCATTTGGACCAACCACAACAGCTATCTCGCCTTTTTCAACGCCAATGGTACAGTCATGCAAAATGTCTGCGCCCTTGCCATATCCGCCTGTCATGTTTTCACCAACAAGAAACGCCATTATTCAGGCTCCTTCTTTGGTTTGTTTTTCAAACCTGTTCCAAGATAGGCTTCAATAACTTCTTCGTTGTTTTTAACTTCTTCTGCTGTGCCTTGTGCAAGCACCTTGCCTTCTGCCATGCAGATTACAGGGTCACATAGACGAGAGATAAACTCCATATCGTGCTCAATCATGCAGAAAGTGTATCCACGTTCTTTATTCAGGCGGATGATTGCATCGCCGATTGTATTTAAAAGTGTGCGGTTAACACCGGCACCAACTTCATCCAGGAAAACAATTTTTGCGTCAACCATCATGGTACGGCCAAGCTCGAGCAGTTTTTTCTGGCCACCAGAAAGATTTCCTGCGAGTTCGTCTGCAACTTGTGGAATTTCCAGAAATTCAATGACTTCGTTTGCTTTTGCGCGAATGATTTCTTCTTCTTTGCGTACCTTTTTAGGGCTTGTCCATGTGCTGACCAGGCTTTCTCCGGATTGGCTGCCTGGAACCATCATCAGGTTTTCGCGTACTGTAAGAGTAGAAAATTCATGTGCAATTTGAAAAGTGCGCAACAAGCCTTGCGCAAAGAGCTCGTGAGGTGTCATGCCTGTTATATCTTTGCCATCCAGCAAGACACGGCCAGATGTTGGCTTATGCAAGCCGGCAATCACATTGAACAAGGTTGTTTTACCAGCGCCATTGGGCCCGATAAGCCCTGTGATGGAACCTGTTTTGATTGTAAGTGATGCACCATCTACAGCGCGAATGCCGCCGAAATGCTTGTGAATGTCTTCAACGACAATCATGCAAATGTCCCCCGATATGAAAACGGCCCAGTTTAGACTGGGCCGTTTTGCAAATTTTAAACCTTAGCGGAATTTAGCTGTTGTATTCTTTTGGCCATCGACCAGAATTTCACGGTAGTTGCCGGCACTTTCGCCGCCACCGATTAGCTCAACTGCAGTAGCACCAACATAATCAATGTCCTTGCCTGCCGCTATCAGATCAAGCGCCTTGCCTAGTTCGCCTGGAAGAATTTCTTCGCCTGGTGCGTTAGCAACGTCCATGATCTTATCTTTGAAATCATTTGAGTTTGACGACTTGGCAGCCTGCATTGCAAGCATGATAAGTGCAGCAGCATCATAGCTTTCTGCAGAGAAAGCATCTGTTTTGATGCCTTTTTCCTTGGCCATGGTATCGAATATTTCTGCGCCCTTGCTGTCTGTACCCGGTACAGTACCGTAAGAACCGTTTAGTGCATCACCGATTGCAAGTGGCAGTGAGTCGCCAATCATGCCGTCTGGTAGAACGAATGTATCAAATGCACCTGAGTCCAATGAAGCCTGGATTACACCTTTACCGCCTTGGTCAAGATAACCGGCAACGATAAGAACTTCACCACCAGCTTGTGCAAGTGCACCTACTTCAGCAGAATAATCGCCTTTGCCATCTTCGTGTGCAGCTGAGATGGTTACCTTGCCACCAGTTGCTTCGTAGTTCTTCTGGATTGATTCAGCCAAACCCTTGCCGTAGTCATTGTTTGTGTAAGTGATTGCTACAGACTTGACGCCTTTATCATTAAGGATGTCCGAGATCACTTTACCTTGGCGTGCATCAGAGGGTGCTGTGCGGAAGAACAAGCCATCGTCTTCTGCTGTTGAAAGAGCAGGAGATGTTGCTGATGGTGATACCATTACGATTCCGTTTGCACGGGCAACGTTTTGAAGGATTGCGCCTGTTACGCCTGAACAGTCAGCGCCCATGATCGCTACAACCTTGTCAGAAGTGATAAGACGTTCTGCAGCAGCTGTTGCAGCAGCACTATCAACACAGGTTGAGTCACCGCGAACTGATGTAACTGTTGAACCGTCAAGAAGCTTGCCTGATTCAGTTACTTCTTTCATGGCCATTTCAGCGCTGTCAGCCATTGGGCCTGTAAGAGATTCAATTGGGCCTGTGTAACCAAGGATCGTGCCGATTTTGATTTCCTCTGCAAATGCTGCAGATGTCATCATTGAAGTGGCAGCAAGTGCCAAAATTAGTTTTTTCATAATTTCCTCCCAAGGAAAAATTTTGTTGATTTTGCAATTATCCAGTCTGATGCTGAATTAATTGAAATTGTTTTAGAATACCTAGTTTCAAATTTCCATAACTTTATTTTAATTGAATGAATAAAGGAACTTTATGCTTAAAGGCGAATTTTGCGAGACTATTGGCTTTTTTCAAAGGGTGCACGTGTAAAATCACCTGTATCGGCATTCATTGTCCATAACTCACCGTGAGAAATATCAAACCAAGCGCCATGCAGATTTAGCCTACCTTTACCTTCAAGAATGGAAACGCATGGGAATGTTCGCAGGTTGGCGATTGAATGACGAATGGATACATGCTCAAGCGCCGTTTGACGTTCAGATTGGGTCATCAATTCATTATTGCCAATAGCTTCAGCAGAAGGGCGAAGCAATTCCAGCCATTTGCCAATGAAATCACCAGGTGACAAAGGTTCCATGTTTGTATCAAGTGCCGCAGTGATGCCCCCACACCTTCCGTGTCCCATGATAATGATATTTTCAACTTTTAAACTTTGTACGGCAAACTCCAGGGCAGCCGAAGTTGAATGAAAGCCATCATCAGGCCCATAGGGTGGCACAAGGTTTGCAACATTTCTGACAACGAACATTTCACCCGGATGGGCATTGAAGATTGTTTCAGGTGCTGATCTGCTATCGCAACACGCGATAACCATCGTTTTTGGTTTTTGCCCGGCTTCGGCTAATGTTTCATAGCGTTTCTTTTCTTCCAGAAAATTGCCCGAGCGAAAATTATAGTATCCGTCCAGAAGTGAGGCTGGAAAATCTGCCATGATAGCTGCTGTTCCTGGTTGTTTTAAATTGCCATATTGAATGCAGCTAAATTCAAAAAGATGCAATATTCGAGATTCTTAAAACACAATAAAATTGTGTTTTATTTGCTCAAGCAGTCGCTAAAACTCTTTGCCAGGTTTCTCATCATATTAAAGTAGTGCTCTTCACCCTGTTCTATATTGCTCCCTAGTGGGTCAAGTGTCGAGATGGTTGCTGATGTATTTTCAGCTACTACTGACAGGGTTTTGGGAGAGAATTGAGGTTCGCTAAAAATGCAAGACACATTATTTTCAGATACGCTTTTTTGAATATCCTTTATGCGTGCAGCGCTAGGTTGTATTTCCGGGTTGAGTGTAATTGTGAATGGCTCTGCCAACCCAAAGTGTTTTTCGAAATATTGATATGCATCATGAAACACAACATAGCTTTGCTTTTGGCTATCCTTGGTTTGTTTGCGAATATCTATGTCCAGGGTATCCAGTTTTTTGATCATGCGAACAGCATTTTCTTGATATGCAGCAGCATTCTCTGCGTCATTTTCTGAAAGTATTCTAGCTATCTCGGTTGTTATTTTCTTGGCATTATCAATG
>CALFBM010000099.1 GCA_937951645.1 uncultured Rhizobiaceae group bacterium | reverse complement strand
TGTTCACGTAACTCTGAACCATCCTCAAGTTTAAACTTTCGGACACAGCCAACCCTGTCTGAAGCCTCTGATCGTTCAATGGCGCTTTGTGCAATTGCCGGATGCCATTTGTCATGACCGTTGAAATCACGAAGTATGTCCCATACTTCCTCAATCGGTTTTTTGATCAATGTACTACGAACAACCTTTACCATATTAATTACCAAAATGCCTTTTCAATGCATCAAAACCACCAAGAAAAACGTTCGTGGAAATGCCATTTACAAGATCGCTTTCATCATCGGACGAACAATTGAATTCTGCAGACCACTCTGCAAAACATCGCTCCCCATCTGTAACCGGAGTCAGGCGAAGTGTTGCCAGATAGTCCGTTAATGGCATTGGAGATTCCAGAATTGCGTAGGTGTAAAACAGATCGTAGTCACTCAGGCCTAGCAATTGCTCACGAATATTATCACCATTCTGCAAGGTAAAGTTTCGGATGCAGCCAATTTTATCGGACAGCAGTGCATCTTCGATCCGGCTTTCCTGAATTCGTGGATGCCATTTTGGCAATCCGTTAAAATCACGAATGCGCTCCCAAACTTTCTGGGCAGAGGCATCAATCACGCTGGAGACATAAGCTCGTGCCATTATTTTTTCTCCTCGCCTGATTTGCCGGATGAAGATTTATTGCCCTTGCTTGTTGCGGCCCTGGCAATTTCCGAGGTTGCGCGTGTCATGTCACTGGCATCACGGAAGATTGTAGACTTGCTGATATTGGAACCATCCAGCCCAATATCTGATAACAAGCTGTCGACCATGGGTGCTTGAACACGGTAACGAAGAGCCGAGTTCATCACCTCATCTGTGGGACTGCCTCCGTTACTACCGCCAGAACCAGAGCCACCTTCACCACCAGCCCAATCAAGACCCGTTGTGCCATTACCGCCAAGTTGCATGATTTTGATATCATTGATTTTCTCAAGAGGTTTTGCAGAAGCCGCCACAATACCCTCAACATGCTCAAGCATTTTACGCTTGAAGAGAGAATGACGCGCTTCATCAGTTAGAACATTTTCTGCTTCATTGATGAGTTTTTGAGCTTCAGCTTCTACTGCAGCACGTACTCTTTCTGCCTCGGAAGCAATGCGTTGCTCATCGGCAAGCTTTTCGGCCATAACCGTATCAACACTACGACGACGATTTGCAATTTCTGTTTCTTCAACTGTTTTGGAGTTCTCTACAGCTTCAATTGCACGCGCCTTGGCATTTTCTGATTCCACTTGTGCAGCGCTTTCTTCAAGCGACTTTTTATAAAGCGCTACAGCTTTATCCATCAATGCTGTTTCGACATCCTTCTCACGTTCCACTTCAAGACGACGGCGCTCGGTTTGATGCGATATACGCGCCTCATCCAGACCACGTTCAGAGGAAATACGTGAACGTTCAATATCTTCCTGAGATGCAATTTCAGCTTCACGCAGAGCTTGCATACGAGAAATTTCCAGCTGTTCAATCGCTCGTTTACGCTCAATCCTGACCGTATCAATAGCCTGATCAGAAGCAATTTTCTCAGCTTCAATAACTTTCTCCTTGGCAACACGCGCTGCCTCCAGGGCTTCATCTGCAGCAACTTGAGCAGTATCAATCGCTTTATTACGGAGAATTTCCAGATTGCGAATTTTCTCATCACGCGCAATTTGCTCCTGCGTGGTTTCCTGCTCTTTTTCGATACGCATCTGTTCTACCAAACGGCGTGAATTAATTTCAGCCGACTGAACAGTTTCATTTCGTTCAATCTCACTTGAACGCAAATCTGCATCCTTGGTGATTTCTGCAGTCTTGGTATTTTTTTCCTCTGCAATCCGGGCAAGACTGATCTGCTCTTTGGACTTGATATTGGCTTCATCAACCGCGTGGTTTCTGGCTATTTCACGCTCACGAAGATCCTGCTCATACGCTATACGTTCAGCAGCAACCTTTTTCTCCTTGGCAATACGTGCAGCCTCTGTTGCCTCTTGCGAAGCAATTTCAGCTTCCTGCAAGATTTTCTGTCGTTCAATCTCACGCTTTCTTGTACCTTCATCAGCCATAATTCGCTCTGCATTGATTGTACTTTCCTGGGCAATGCGAAGTTTTTCTGATGCTTCCCTGGCTTCTATCTCTGCAGTTTGTATTACAAGATTGCGAGTAATTTCCCTTTGCTTGATAAGTTCTTCCTGCTCAATTCTGCTGGCATTAACAGCATGCTCTTGTGTAATACGGGCTTTCTCTGTTTCTTCACGCGCTGCAATGCTTGCTGCATCAACAGTTTTTTGGCGTTCAATTTCACTGGTTTGAGTTTCTTTTTCCTTTGCAATACGCGCTTCAGTAATTTCTTTTTCCTGAGCAATTTTGGCTTTTTCAATTTTTTCCTTTGCAGCAATTTCTGCAGCTTCGGTCTGCTGTTGTGTTTTAATGCGTTCTTCTGTCAGGTTTTTTTCTTGGGATATTCTTGCTTTTTCAGTTTTTTCCCTGCTTGAAATTTCAGCCTGATCAACAACACTTTGACGCTCAATTTCCAGCTCACGAACTTCACGCTCAGAAACAATCCTGACTTCTGAAATTTGTCTTTCATTTGCAATCTTTGCAGTTTCAATTGCTTCTCTGCTCAGTATACTTGCCTGCTCTGCCTCCATCTCACGCTCTGCACGTTCTTTAATGAGATCAGTGCGTTGTTGCGCACGCCTATATTCAACTTCACGCTCCTGGTTAAGACGGGCCTCTTCGCTTTCACGATCTATTTCAAGCGCCTGTTTTTCTGCTTCCAAATTTCGGGAGCGAATTTTTATCATTGAGTCTTGCTCAATATCGTTTCGTAATTTGCGACGTTCTTCTATCGCTTCAATAACCGTGGTCAGACCTTCCGCATCAAATGTGTTTGAAGGATTAAAATACTCGATATCTGTTTGATCAATATCGGTAATCGCAAGGCTTTCAACTTCAAGTCCGTTCATCCCCAAACCGGATTGGGAAGCCTCCATTACCCGCTTTACATATTCATGACGCTGCTCGTGCAATTCAGCCATCGTCATTTCAGACGCAACCGAGCGAAGTGCTGAAACAAACTTGCCTGCCAGCAATGAATGAATACGCTCAGGTTCCAGAGTACGACGCCCAAGTGTTGCGCCTGCCAGTGAAACAGCCTCGCGTGTCTGGGCAACACGAACATAAAATTCAGCGTCTACATCAACGCGCATACGGTCTTTGGTGATAAGTGCCTTGTCCTTTTCGCGTATGACTTCCAGCTGAAGCGTATTCATGTTTACCGGTGTGATGTCATGAATGATAGGCCAAACAAATGCGCCACCATCAATCACAACTTTCTCACCAAGAAAACCGGTCCTTACAAACGCTACCTCTTTGGTTGATCGGCGATAAAGCCAATTCATCACCCAATAGAGGATAAAGATGACAATAACCGCCATAATAAGCCAAAGAATTAGTTGACCGATCAATTCCCCAGTCATGATTTTTCTCCCTATTTAGCTGATATGCTAATTTGTTTGAACTTTCTTGTTTGTTCAGTAAGTGCGATTTCAGTTGGCAATCGCTCCATTGAGGATGCACCATAAAACCCATGACAATTGCTTGTTCTTGCAAGTACGTATTCTGCATCTTGCGGCATTGCGACAGGGCCTCCATGTACGAGAATGATTATATCCGGGTTAACTTCCAGGGCAGCTTCCGACCACTCATCTACAAGTGCTGGTGCCGCTTCAAGCGTAGCTCCTGTTTCTGCACCAATAGAGCCACCTGTCGTTAAACCCAAATGACATACAACTATGTCGGCTCCCGCTTCAGCCATTGCCTTGGCATTTTGCGCAGAAAAGACGTAGGGCGTTGTAAGCATGTCTTTCTTGTGCGCCATCGCAACCAGATCAATTTCAAGCTGATAGGACATGCCCGTTTCTTCAAGGTTTGCTCTGAAATTACCATCAATCAAACCGACCGTCGGGAAGTTTTGGATGCCGGAAAAACCTGCTGATTTTATGTCATCCAAAAACTTGTCCATAAGCCTGAATGGATCAGATGCACAAACCCCGGCAAGTACAGGCGTATGCTTCACAACAGGCAAGACTTCGCCAGCCATTTCCATAACAACAGCGTTTGCATCCCCATAAGGCATAAGACCAGCCAGAGAACCACGCCCCGCCATTCGGTAGCGGCCGGAATTATAGATAACAATCAAATCTATACCTCCAGCCTCTTCACACTTTGCGCTAAGACCAGTACCCGCCCCTCCACCAATGATAGCTTCATTTGCATCTATCATGGCGCGATATTTTTTTAAAAGTTCTGTACGTTCGAACAAGTCTAGGCTCCTATTAATTTTTGTTTGCTTGAAGTAGAAAAGAATCCACGGAATGTTGAAATTACATGCTCCCCAAATTCAGGATCATTGATGTTAAAGGGAAGTCGCACCAATTGACGGCTTGAGGTTTGTCTTACCGTTTCCTCCAGCGCCTTGAACAAGGCGTTATTTGCTGTCGGATCATGAAATGCCATGCCCGGCGCATCCAGAAGCGAGACACCACCTTCTGGTAGATAAAACCTTACAGGACCGGTCATTTCATTAAGGCGTTCACCAATCCAGCGACCCATTTTGTCATTTTCTTCAACGGTAGTACGCATCAGGGTCACTTGAGGGTTGTGCTCATAGAATAAACGTCCCTTGTATTTTTCAGGAACGGTTTCTGGCGCACCAAAGTTCACCATATCCAGTGCACCACATGCACCAATATAAGGAATACCTGATCTTATGGATGCACCAAAACGATCTTCATCAGCAGCAAAAACACCGCCCATCATCATGTCGCAAACTTCTGTTGTGGTCAGATCAACAATGGCGGCAAGCATGCCACTGTCCATGAGCTTCTCCATGGAGCGCCCACCAACACCAGTTGCATGAAAAACAAGGCAATCAAAATTATTTTCCAGCGCAGCAGAAACCTGCTGAACCAAGGGGGTTGTAACGCCAAACATTGTCAAACCAATTGCAGGTTTGTCGTTACGATCAGTAATCCGTGTAGTCATCCTGGCTTTTGCGATACCTGCCAAGGCATTGGCTGCATTGCCGAGCACTTCGCGTGTAATGGAATTTATCCCTTGAACATCTGCCACCGAGTGCAGCATCATGATATCTGATGGACCGACGTATTGTTCAACATTTCCGGAAGCCACGGTAGAAACCATAACTTTTGGAATGCCTATCGGTAATGCACGCATTGCT
Organism: uncultured Rhizobiaceae group bacterium; assembly: GCA_937951645.1. GTDB lineage: Bacteria > Pseudomonadota > Alphaproteobacteria > Rhizobiales > Rhizobiaceae > JAALLB01. The sequence goes on along the minus strand of CALFBM010000099.1, from coordinate 9,573 downwards.
GGTGTAGCAAGTGCAGTTCCCCCTGAGCCACCAGCTGATATAATACCAGAAACATTTGTCTGCTGCGACATCCACTTGGTAAATGCCTCTGTCATTCCTGCAACAGCAGTTCCCCTGTCTGCGGTGAATACACCAGAATTTCCCCTTGGATGGAAAGCTGCAATGGTATGTGGAGGGACTTCAGCACCCGAAGGCTTACCGGATGTTGAAAGATCAACCATTTGAACATTTAAACCTTGAGCCTTGATTATATCGCGAATAAAGCGCAGTTCTTCACCCTTGGTATCCAGCGTTCCCGCAACCAACACACGTGTCCCTGAACCATGAATTCTTGATGATAGCGGCTCAATTCTCTTGTTTGAATTTGCTGCGACACTTGTCACAGTACGCGCATTTCCCTCGATTACCCTTGCAGCAACTGAAGGTGTCCACCTGGTTGGAGGTTTTGGATTTGAAAGATAAACCTTATCAGGAATGTTTGTTCTTGTGGATGGAGTCTCGGAAGGCTCATCAACTATTGGTGTTTCGTCATGCGCATGTCGGCCTACACCCAATAAGGATTGCTGTAAGTCTCGGTCGGCAGCAAGAATGCCGGCATCCATTACACGGTTTATCTTGCCATTGACCATAATGGCTACCTGTTCAGACACAGCCGTGGCAACACCTATATTTTGTTCAATAAGCAAAACATCAATATCGCCTTCCTGGCCAAGCCGGATAAGCATGTCTATAACCTGATCAACAATTACAGGTGCCAAGCCTTCGGTAGGTTCGTCCATAACCAGGAGTTTTGGATTGAGCAAGAGAGCACGGGAAATTGCAAGCATTTGTTGCTCACCACCCGAAAGTTGACCACCCCCATTTGTCTTCCGCTCTGCCAGTCTTGGAAAGGTTGAGTAAATTCGCTCTATTGTCCAAGAACCACCCTTTTTGGCAACAAGCTTGAGATGTTCATCAACCGTAAGTGATGGCCAAAGCCTTCTACCTTGTGGAACATATCCGATACCGGAGCGTGCTATTAGGGCTGACTCCATACCAATAAGTGAATTTCCGGCAAAAGAAATACTACCGGACGAAGTGGGTTCCAAACCCATAATCGCCTTACACAGCGTGGTCTTGCCCATACCATTGCGACCAACCACAGACAGTATGCCATGCTCCAAGGTCAGATTGACGCCCTGCAATGCATGAGACTGGCCATAATAGACGTTTAGGTCTTTAATCTCTAAATTGGGAGTTTGCCTGTCAACCATGTCCATCCCCCAGATAAAGAGCTTGAACCTCGGGATCTTCTTCAATTTCAGCAGGCTTGCCCTCCTTGAAGATACATCCATTATGCATCATGGTTACGCTTTCAGAAACGCGTAGCGCGACGTCCATATCGTGCTCGATAATAACAAACCCCATATGGCTTGGAAGGCCGTTTAGAATTTCGATTAACTCTGATCGTTCTGTTGGGGAAAGTCCTGCCGCCGGTTCGTCAAACAAGACAAAACGAGGCGCACCAGAAAGTGCCATCGCAATTTCCAACTGCCTCTGCTGTCCATAGGAAAGCTCTTCAACAATTGTATCCCTGACATCTTCCAGATGAACAACACCCAAAAGATCTTCAGTAGAAGTAATCAGGGCATCGTCTTTTTTGGGCCTGAAAAAAGAAAACCTGTTTTGAGACACGCCACAACATGCAAGATAAATATTATCAAAAACCGACAACCCCGAGAAAAGCAGGGAAATTTGATAGGTACGCCTTAATCCACGCCTAATACGTTCATGTGCAGGAAATGCCGTTATATCTTCACCAAAGAACCTGATGACGCCCGCAGTTGGCAAAAAATCACCTGTAATACAGTTAAACAATGTTGTTTTACCAGCACCATTTGACCCAAGTATTGCGCGACGTTCACCGGGCTTCACAGATATGGTAATGTCGCTGAGAGCTGCCAGTGCACCAAAATACTTTGACAAGCCACGCAACTCAATTGCATTACCATTTCCGGTGGCATCCAGTCGTTCCGAGACAGGCATATGAGCATTCATAACCCACCTCCATCTTTGTCTAAAAGAGGATCCCGGTTTTTTGAGCTCCTTAATCGTTCCCAAAGGCCAAGAATGCCATCTGGAGAAAAGAAAACAATCAGCAGAAAACCCAAACCAATCAAGAGCTGGAAACGGTCACCACTCATTCCTAGCGACACAAGAATATCAATCGCAAATGTTTTCAACACCACATAAATAAATGCACCAATGAAAGGGCCAATTGGTCTTTTCATTCCACCAATGACAGCAATAACCAGAACATCAATTACGGGGCCAACACCAATAGTACCAGGTGATATCTGTGCAGATTGCCAGGTGAGCAAAATGCCACCGACACCTGCAATTAACGCAGCAAATGCATAAGCTGCAATTCTATGGGCTGTTACATTGAACCCAAGCGCTTCCATCCTTCTGGCATTATCACGCACCCCTTGAAGAGCCAAGCCAAATGGGGCTCGTGAAACATATTGCACAACCAGAAACGATACCGTAGCCCAAAACAATGTCAGATAATAAAATGCCTTTGGTCCGCGCCAGTTAACACCAAACAGTTCTGGTGGAAGAACACCATTAAACCCTTGAAAGCCATTGAACATCACATAGTTTTGTCGCGCGAAATAGAAAAAGGCAGAAGCAATAGCGAGCGTTATCATGATGGTATAAATACCTTCAGTCCTGACAGCCAATGCACCCGTTAAAGACCCAAAAACAGTAGCAATAACAAGTGCTAGCGGTATGTTAATCCACCAAGGCCAACCAAGTGAGATATCTGTGATTGCACTTGGCCCTATAATTGCGACCATATACCCTGCAATACCTGCAACCGTCATTTGTACAATGCTTACCATCCCACCGTATCCGGCGAGAAACATCAATGATAACGCGATCATGCCTAGAATAAACGTCCAACCGAATATTTGGAATAATACGAAATTTGAGGCAACACTTGGCATCAGAAGAAGCACAACGGCCAAAACCCAATAACCGGCAGGCACTTGAGAAAGTAACCTTGTGAAATACCCTTCCTCAGGTTTGTTTTCAGCTTGTTCACCTGACATTCCTGCACTGTTCAAGTTTTGCTCTGTAATAGACATGGGCTACGCCCTTCCCATAATGCCCTGAGGGCGGAAGGCTAAGACTACAACCATGATTAGAAACGTAAGAACGACAGCGTAAGTAGGAAAATATACCGAACCAAATTGCTCAGCCAATCCTACCAATAGTGCACCAAGTGCTGCTCCACTTATTGACCCCATTCCACCCACAATTACAACAACGAGGGATGCCAAAAGAAACCGAATATCTTCCCCTGGTGCCACAGTCTGGAATGTTCCACCCACAACTCCCGCCACGCCTGCAAGCCCGGCACCAAAGGCAAACACACCAATAAAGACCAACTGAATTCGTGCACCTGTTGCGGAAAGCATATCACGGTCATCCACACCTGCCCTGATCAACATGCCGATTTGGGTTCTGTTCAAGATCAGCCACATCGCAACACCAATCACGATTGCAGCTGCCAAGATAACCAGCCGTACAATAGGGTATTTCATATAGATCAAGTCACCAGTTGATCGCTTTACTCCGGTAACAAAGAATGTATCCATGGGACCATTAAGCCAGGATGGCGGATTGATGTTGTAAAAATCCCCTCCCCAACCCCATAACATCAGATCAGCCATTACAATCGAAATGCCAATAGTAACAAGCGTCTGGCGCAAATCTTCACCTTCCATTTTTCTAAAGACAAAGACTTGAAGTAATATGCCCAAAGCACCAACCACAACAAAGGTGACCGGAAATGCCAATAGCCAATAGCCCGACCATTCAGCAACCTGAAAACCAATATATCCGCCCAACAGATATAATGATCCATGCGCGAGATTAACGTTGCGCATAAGACCGAAAATCAGGGTAAAGCCACTTGCAACCAGAAAATACAAAGCCCCTAATGTCACACCGTTGAATAAAGCATTGAGGAATATTTTTTTCCGGCCAATGGCATCTATCAGCCATTCTGGCCAAATGGCAAATATCATCCAGACTAAAAATGCAATCAGGCAAAATATAATAAATGACCAAACAGGATTGCGCTCAATGAAAAGTCTCATGGACACTCCTTCAATACGAAGAAGAAAATTCCCTGTATATTTATGAGACCGAAAGTCACCTAACATCCACTCCTATAAACTTACACTTGTTGTTTAAAACAAGCCTTCAAGAATACAGAGTGCCACTAGGTCAGAGAATCGCCATACCTTAAAGTCTTCTCCAGTGGCACATCATCGCCAAAATTAAATAATTTTACGATCAAGTTAGACGACATGAGCAACTCGTCTGTAATCACTTGGCGGTATGCCGACATTGGAAGAAAAAAATCGTGTAAAACTTGCCTGTGATGAGAACCCCAAATCAAAACTTATATCGGTTACTGATTTGTTTGTTGTCATTAAATCTTCGATGGCTTGTTCTGTACGCAAGGTACTTAAATAAAGATTTGGAGTAATCCCTATTTGCTTTTTAAACAGTTTGAAAAAATGTGGTCGAGAAAGGCCTGCACGTTTTGCTATTCTGTCCATTTCCATATCAGCGTCCATATCTCCACTAAAGCTTTCCTGCATCAATCGAAGTGAACGGCGAACTCGAAAATCCACACATTTATAAAGATGATTTGTTTGTTGTTTATTCTGTGATTTCCTCGCCCATGATTGTTCGTAACACAGCCTCGTGGTTTCGAATAAAAACCCGTCAAACAATTCAGAAGTTTCATTATCCATTAAAAGCGAGGTCAATCTTGCAATCCACTCCGATATGGATTTGGTGATTTCTATTTTACTTTCACCAAAGCTTATAGCGTGTTGTGCAAACTTGGTATTTTCCAAAAACCATATTGGCTTAATATACAAGACCAAACACAGACAGGTTTCATCAGGGTTTATTAAATCAAAACTATGTGGTTGCCATGGGCTTATGGCAGCACCATATTTTCTATTGGTAACGACCATATCATCGCGTACCGTTACACTTGCCGGGCTACCATCAATGTAAAACACCAAATGGGCTTCTCTGTGCGCATGGGTAATTATTGACTTGTTTAAATCATACAGGGCTGCTCGTCCAAACTCTCCGTGGTGGACTGAAATTGCTCCACTCATATGCTCCTCCCAAAGCTGAATTCCACAAAATATGCAGAATTCAACTACAATCACGTACTAATGTATGCCATTGGTCAAGATTTAGAGGGTAAAAAAAAGACTTGATGTTACATTCCTCACTAATGAAAATAAGCTCAAATTTCTATGGAGCCGTGTATGAAGTCTTCACTTGTGTAAAAAATTCAATGGCATAACTACCTTGCTCACGAGAGCCGTAACTGGATTTTTTAGTTCCACCAAACGGTACGTGATAATCAACCCCAGCTGTGGGAAGATTGACCATGATCATTCCAGCTTGTGAGTTTCGCTTAAAATGAGAGGCGTACTTCAAGGACTGGGTACAAATTCCGGCAGATAACCCAAACTCATGATCATTGGATACATCAAGAGCCTCTTCGTAATTCCTGGCCCTTATGACAGATGCAACAGGTCCAAATACTTCTTCACGATTAATAGTCATCATCGGGGTAGTATCAGTAATCAGGGTTGGTCTTAAAAAGAAACCGGAGGTAGCAGCTGAGATGACATCACCTCCCGAACGAAGATTGCCACCTTCCTTATGGGCTATATCAATATATCTCATGTCTTGATCCAGTTGAACCTCATCAACAACAGGCCCGATCTGTGTATCCTTGTGTAAAGCATGGCCAACATTTAACCCGTTCATATGCTCGACACAGGCTTCGACAAACCTGTCATGAATTCCCTCGGTAACAATTAAACGCGAGGAAGCGGTGCATCTTTGTCCTGTAGAGTAAAACGCTCCATTAATTGCGCAATCAACCGCAACATCCAGATCCGCATCATCCAAAACTACCAACGGGTTTTTACCACCCATTTCCAATTGCATTTTGCGCATATGTTTAACACAAGATTCTGCAACACGTTTTCCGGTTGCCTGGGAGCCAGTAAATGTAATTGCATCAACACTTGGATTATCCAGCATTGCCTGTCCAACGATTGATCCCGGCCCATAGACAAGATTAAAAACACCGGCAGGCACACCTGCACGTTGCAAAGCCTCTGCAATAACCCAGGAACACCCCGGAACCAATTCGGCAGGTTTCATTACAACCGTATTTCCATAGCAAAGTGCTGGCGCAATTTTCCATGCGGGAATAGCAATTGGAAAATTCCACGGAGTAATAATACCCACAACACCAACCGGTTCACGAGTAATGTCAACTTCAACACCCGGCCTTATTGAGGCTAGTTTTTCACCACTAATACGCAAGGCTTCGCCGGCAAAAAAACTGAATATTTGGGCTGCCCGTGTTGTCTCGGCAATCCCTTCTGATAGTATTTTACCTTCTTCACGCGAGAGTAATTCACCAATTTCTTCTTTTCTGGAAAAAATTTCACGAGCAACCCTGGATAGAATGTCATGCCGCACTTGCGGACTCGTATGTGACCATTCCGAAAACGCAGTTGCTGCTGCAAGTATTGCCTGGTTTGTTTCATTAACGCCTGCTTGAGAATAGACATCAATCGTATCAGTTGTATCGGACGGGTTGATGTTTGGTATCCCTGAAGCAGTTTCTTTCCAGATTCCATTTATAAGCAAAGGTTTCATATGTGGCCTCTTTAATATACCGACGTCATGATTGAATAATAATCATTGGAATTGAGAGTTCGCGGATTTGTAATAGAAGACAATTCGTTAGAGGCAATTGCTGCAGCCTCTGCCAGATCCGGTTTTCCAAACCCCAACTCAGAAAGATTTTTGGCAAGTGGCAACCCATTGAAATACTCTTCAACTACCTCAGAAAAACTGGCTTTTTGTGAGGTTTTAAATATCTTGCGTAAAACATCATATTTACCATCAACAGATTGCTCATTATATCTAAGGACACTGGGCAGTGTAATTCGGTTAAGTGCACCACGATCGAGTGTTTTGTGACTAACAGCCTCAAGGGCGCTGGAAATTGCTTTTGAAGCTCCCACCCCCTTTTGTATTGCAAGCGCTCCATTTAAGCTTGCAGCCATCATTTCGCGACGACTATCAAGATCATCAGGGTTTTCAATAACGCTTTCAAGGTTTGCAACAGCTCTGCTTAATCCGTCATATGCTATGCCTTCTGCTGGCGGATTATAACTCTTTGAAACATACGCCTCGATGCAATTTGTAATAGCATCGGCACCAGCACATGCAGTCTCTTGTTTTCCAACGCCAAGGGTCACTGTCGGGTCACAGATTGTCACGACAGGGATTAGCTTTTTACACATCAGCAGCACCCTGTCACCTGACTTTAAAACCAACGGAGAATGTGCGCTTACGGAAGAACTCACACCAGAAATGGTTGGAACCACGATAAGGTCTGGTAGATTCTGGCCAATCAGCTTTGAACCACCTCGTGTATAAGAAAAATTAACAAGCCCGGTATTTGGGTGTTTTATGACTACCCGCGAAATTTTCGCAAGATCAATTGCCCTGTTGCTTCCCAAAGCTATCAAGACATCGCATTTTTTCGATAAATAAAGATTTGCAATTTTAATTGCGGTTTCCTCGGTTGGAACATTGGGAATATCGCAATAGAGTTCTGGCTGTACTCTAATGGGCAATCCTGCAAAAAACCTCTCGGAAATATCACTGTTTAAAAAACGTTCCTCTACAATAACAAGCGGATGTTTCTTTTTAAGAACTTTTATTTCAGACCAAAGTGCTTCTTCAAGAATCCCGTCAGCAAAGTGTACCTTGGTCAAATAAGTAATGAGCGTCATATATCTTAACTTCTGATATATCTAATGAAACAGGAATTCTGTAAAACTGTAAAACCACTCGCACAACAAGCACGAGTGGTTATCACGTTTCTGCTTAGTACGAAGCTTTACAAGCAGGCACGTCTCGGCTTGGGAGGCCTATTGCATCAAATGCAGCTTTATCCATTCCTAATGTCTGATTGACATTTTCCTGAATACTCACAAGTTTGTTTGTTAATGTACCATCATCCAACTCAACCACTTCTGTTACAAAGTTTGTACCAATAGCCTGACGGTTTGAGTCCAGGGTAATTTTACCATTAGGTGCATCAAGCTCCAGAGTTGATAGACATTGACGGAACTTTGCGTGACCATCCGACAGATCACCCTCTATCGTATTAAGACAAGTCATTGCTGCTGTCGTAGCATTGTAATAACCTGTACCTAGAAGTGATGGTGAGGGAAAACGCTGATCCGGCGGGAAAGCATCCTGATAAGCTTTTACATAGGCTTGCCATTTAGGATCATCCCAAGTATCTGCCTGAGGGCCTGATGAAGGCGTGCCTATAAGTGCATTTTTGGCATCCCCTTTTGAATTAAGCACAGTACCATCTACCATAATGGAGCCGCCAATGAGTTTGGCATCGCCACCAGCTTGCTGGTATTGATTCAGGAAGTTGACAGCATCACCGCCACCAAGGCCCAGATAAATGGCATCAACATCATCTGGCAGAGACGCAATGATGGAACCAAAATCCTTGGTTCCCAAAGGAACCCAGAGGCGATCAGTTACTTCACCACCAGCAGCGCAGAACTCTGTTACAAAACCAAAGACCTGTGTGTAAATAAATGAGTAATCCTCACCTATAGTCGCCACTGATTTGTAACCCTTTTCATTATACACATAATTTCCAAGTCCGGCAGACCATTGTGAGCCGTCCGTGTTAAAACGGAAAAAGTTTTCAGAAGGCGTCACATATGTTGTTTCCAGCGCGCCAGAAATACCATTGATAAATGTGGTCTGTGGTTGCGTCTTAGAGTAATCCCTGATGGCAATCCCCTCAGAACCGGAGAGCGGGCCAATAACCAGATCCACCTTATCCTGTTCAACAAGCTTACGGGCACCACGCACGGCACTGTCCGGGCTAGCATCGGTTGATTGAATTATAAGCTCAATATCTTTTCCACCATGTTTTGTTCCCATAACAGCAAGAGCAGTTTTGAGACCACGCACTCCATCCTCACCAAGTACTGTATAAGTGCCTTCAAGTGTAGCAAGAACACCCACCTTAATTTTGTCTGCAGCCTGTACGGGTCCTGCAGCCAATAATGCAGTAAGCGATACTGTAGTCAGAAGTAATTTACGCATTGTTTCCTCCATGTTAATCACACACCAGCTTACAATGCTGGACTGGTTTCGATGTTGCATCACCCATTATTAAAGGCTGGTCTCACAGAGTATAGGCATATAACGTACAGTCTTCTTTTACGTTCTAATGGGTTGTTTTTTACTCATCAGAAAACTGTTATGATAGCCATATCTTATAAATTCATTTGTTCAGGATGTTATAATGGCAGGCAAAATTATAACGATTGCACAACAAAAAGGCGGCGCAGGGAAAACAACTATTGCCGCTAATTTGGGTGTTGCCCTTGCATCGTCAGGCAATAAAACAGCCTT
>CALFBM010000098.1 GCA_937951645.1 uncultured Rhizobiaceae group bacterium | reverse complement strand
AAAACCTTATGACGTACTCGTCCATATAATTCCACGCGCTTCATCCCCGCCCTCTGCAAAACAGAAAGCTTATCACTGGTGTATTTTTACTCCGGAAATCCGAAGCGTTCAGTGAGGGATTATTGCACCGGGATTCTCAGTCCTTCATATTTTAGAAAGATTGTATTGCTTCGATTATTTGATTGCTCTTTTTTGGTAGCCCAACGTACGTTTTTAAGATCGTATCCAGCATTATTATTTATTCTATCAAGGCTATGTTTTTCAGAAGGTCTTTTACCAATAACTGCCATAAATTTATAGAAATCATTAAAGTTATTTGTAACCTCAATGCCTCGCTCTTTGGCTTTGCTTCTTGCATTACTCCACGCTTTGTATTCACGCGAATACTGCTTAATATACTCAGCTTTAGAAGGTGGTTTCCTTACCATTAATCTATACTCTCAATAGTTCGTTCTTTAGTTTGTTTCACAAACTAAGGAGATCAGCGCACATGTGGAAGAATGGTAATTTACCACTTCAAAATTTTTGAACGCATGATCCAATACACTTAATTTGAATTATAAGAATGCTCGAATATAAATTATCTTGAGCGTAATCCCGTCTCTGTAATAGACTATTCAGAAAATACAGCGATAGAATTTATGTTTACCCCACAATACTCTACCTTCTGTAACTCATTATTCAGTTCAACTAAATTAATTCCAGAACCATACCGCGCTTTTGCGCCAGTCTCATATGCCCAACCACCAATCTCATCAATTCGATCACTTCTCAAGTTGCAATTCTTGGCAACGTCCCTGAAATTATGTCTAAACGAGTGAAAAGAAAGCTTCTTCCTTTTAATTCCAATTTTATCTAAATAACGACTATAACGTTGAGAGAAAATAGCGCTGTGTTTGTCTCTTTTCCCTTTGATAACATCAGGAAACAATCGACCATCTGATCTTAAGTTTGCATTTTCGAGAACATACTTAAAACCTTGTCTCCACATTAAATCATGAATTGGAACTGATCTTTTAGAATTAGCATTTTTGAGAGAATTATCACCATCATCATGAATTTTAAAAAAGCTAACATCACCTTCTCTTTGTATATCATCAAATTTTAATTGAAGAATTTCTTCCATTCTCAGACCATGGAAAAGTGCTATTAATGTTACCCAATAAAAACTTGGTTCATTGACGTTTGGTTTGGTGAAAATATCTTGGTTAAAAAGAATATTTAGCTCTTCGATAGTAAATGGATCACGCGCATCTTTAGCGCTCAAATTTTTTGGGCGTTTCATAAACAATGTGCCACTAGCAAAGTAATCTTTATTGACGATACCAGTACCATTCCCCCATTTCATTAAAGCCTTTATACGTGCCATATGTTTATTGATCATTGTGGATGAATATAAATTTTCATTATTTTTCTGAGCATCGCTGGCAATCTCTTCCAAAGTCATCTTTGTACGGTATTTCAATTTTCTAAAATTTGGAGGAAGACGTTTTAAGATTTTAAGAACATTTTCTAGATCGTCATAAGATATACTGATAACGGGAGTGTCATCACCAATTACCTCTTTCATAATCCGAAAGGTCGCAAGCAAATCTTTGTAATTACGATCTTCTAAATCGTAATCTTTTGCATTGATATACTTATTGATAAAATCATTGAGACTTAATGTACTTTGCTCGTTCTTTATTGGAACTGAAGAATTATGAGTAGCTTTTGCAAACGAGAAAAAGGGATCATTTGATCCATGGCACTCAAAGATTTCTCGTTGTTTTTTTAGACCATCTAAATGTCCACGCCAAATAAGGTTTAAAAGATAACGATAACCTTTCGAGCTTTTATCAATGCCAATTAGGGTTTTTTCTTCAAACTCATCAGACGATAGATCATGGGGAAAGCCGTCTTTTATCAACAAACTGTCAGCAGTTGATTGCAACTCCTGCTGAATTATGTCTTCGTCATCTCCCTCAAAAAGTGCCTGAAAGTAATCCAAATCCTTCTGAACAAAAGCTATCTCTGAAGGTAGCGTTAAAGCGTATGTTTCATCAACAATATTACCATATCTTAGATGATACCATTCGCGAGCTAATCGCTCAGCATGTATTAAAGACAAATCAGTCTGTTGAGCATTTGATAGGGAACGACGAGCTTTTATGAACTCTTGTTCAACATTCAACATGACAGAATGATAATCTTCTTTTGCTTTGCTAAAATCACTGGTACGAAGGCTTTTTGTGATTTCACGTTTACCAATAATCAGCCGCAATTCATCTGGAACCCGCCTTCTGACGTTCCATTGTTTGCCTCTTTGAAAAAGGCCAGGATATCTTTTAGTCATCTCCTGCATCACACTCCTTGTGTAGCAGTTTTGTGTACTAAAGTCTTTATTTTTCAATGGATTGTAATGTTTTCAACTACTTAAGTTGAATTGGAGCGGGCGATGAGATTCGAACTCACGACCCTAACCTTGGCAAGGTTATGCTCTACCCCTGAGCTACGCCCGCTCACTGTAAGCTTGTCGCTTGTGAGGGTTGTATGAAGCATGTCGTTTTGAAATGCAAGATACTTTTTCATCAAATTTATATGACGTTTTATATGCTTAACACGCACAATGATAAGACCTTGATATAAGCCCTCACAAGACTTATTGATTTAGCATGAAAAACGGACACCAGACATGCCCCTAAGCCCACAAGAATTATTCGATACTCTTGAAGATTTAAACATGGAAACAACAACCTATAAACATGAGGCGGTTTTCACAGTCGAAGAATCATCAAAAATCAAACAGGAGATTCCAGGTGGACATACAAAAAACCTTTTCCTTAAAGACAAGAAGGGAAACTATTTCCTTATTGTTGCAGAAGGATCTGCTCGTATAAAACTTAATTCCGTCCATGGGCTAATTGGTGCAAAGGGTCGTGTATCATTTGGCAAGCCGGAAGCCCTGATGGAATTACTGGGTGTGGCACCAGGTTCAGTAACAGCCTTCGCTCCGATTAATGACACAGACAATAGGGTTAGCGTCATCATTGATAAGCCATTACTGCGACATGATCTTATTAATTGCCATCCATTGACGAATGAGATGACAAGTACCATTTCAAGAGAGAATTTATTACGGTTTTTAAACCACACAAAGCATGAACCACAAATTGTACAGGTTTCAGAGTTTGGAGAAGATACATGAGCAATGATGAATATGGTTTTGGTTCAGGCAGCGGATATACCACAAGCCAAGGTGCCAATGTTTCTTTTGGCGATAATAACGTATCAGGTGCAAACGCTGCTGCACCTGTAAAAGACATCTCTACAGCTGAATTCTCAGCAGAGGTTATTCAAGGCTCGATGCAGGGGCCGGTACTTGTAGATTTTTGGGCGCCATGGTGTGGGCCTTGCAAGCAATTGACACCAGTACTTGAAAAAGCAGTTGCAGACACAAATGGCAAGGTTCGCCTTGTGAAGATGGACATTGATAAACATCCTGAAGTTGCCGGACAAATGGGCATCCAGTCCATTCCGGCGGTCGTTGCATTTGTTGATGGCAAGCCGGCAGACGCTTTCATGGGTGCCAAGACCGAAACAGAAATTAGGGAATTCATAATAAAAATTGCCGGCCCATCCGATGATAATGCTCAAATGGAAACATTGCTTGAAGATGCCAAAAAATTTGCAGAACAAGGCGACATACAAGAAGCAGGTCGCATCTATGGCCATATCTTGACTGCTGAACCAGATAATCTTAAAGCAATTGCAGGTGTTGGACATTTATATTTGAGCGAACAAAACCTGGATGGTGTTCGTGGTGTCATGTCAAACCTTAATGATGAACAATTAGCCTCACCAGAGATAGCCTCCCTGCAAACAGCACTGGACCTTGCAGAACAAGCAGAAACTCTGGGCAAGACGTCTGATGATCTTGAAGCCAAATTAAATGCTTCGCCAAAAGACCATCAATTACGACTGGATTTGGCAATAGCACTTAATGCAGCCAACAAAAGAGAAGAGGCGGCGGACCACCTTCTGAAAATTATTGCAAGCAACCCTGGCTGGAATGATGATGCTGCACGGATTCAGCTTTTGCAGTTTTTTGAGGCCTGGGGAATGACCCATGAAGCAACAATATCGGCACGGCGGAAACTTTCCTCATTACTATTCTCATGATTTTGATATTTTCATGTTAAAACCGATGACAACTGCGTCATTTAGGCAAAAACAAACGTGCAACCCTTGAGACTTGGGCTAATCGTACCAGATTAAAGCGTAATAAATTAAAAACTGGAATAGCCATGAGAGCTGGAAACGCATCCTATAATTTTACAAGCGATATACCGGATACAATTCCGGTGTTTCCTCTGACCGGAGCCCTACTACTTCCTGGTGGTCAATTGCCGCTTAACATCTTTGAGCCAAGATATCTGGAAATGGTAAACGATGCCCTGCGTGGTGAAAAACTCATTGGCATGATACAGCCCAGACTGGACGACACACAACATAAAGACAGCCCCCCCTTGTTAAGCGACGTTGGGTGTATTGGTCGTATTTCTGCTTTTCAGGAAACAGGCGATGGGCGCTACCATATTAGCTTGTCGGGCGTATGTCGTTTTAATTTGGTTGAAGAGCTTGCTGTAAATACAGGCTATCGCCAATGTAAAATAGAGGCCTTCAAAAACGATCTTGCTGAAATGTCCCAAGGTGATGATGTTAATCGTGATGCTGTTCTTGTGGCATTCAAGAACTATCTGAGTGCAAACAATATGGATGCTGACTGGGAAACCGTTGATAATGCTGATACAGAAACGCTGATTACAGCGCTTTGTATGATGAGCCCTTATGACCCCGCTGAAAAGCAGGCCCTACTGGAAGCACCAACCCTCAAGGATCGTGCAGATACTTTAATCGCAATTTCTGAAATTCACCTTGCCAGGCAAAACGGTGACACATATGGCAATCTGCAGTAATCTGTTGTTATGACCAAACCAGACCCAAAGCTTTTGGAACTTCTCGTGTGTCCGTTAACAAAGACAACACTAGAATACCATGAAGCTGAAAATGAACTTGTTTCAAAAGTGGCAAAACTTGCTTATCCTGTGCGTGATGGAATTCCGGTAATGATTGTATCGGAAGCACGTGAGCTGAAAGCCGAAGAAACCTCTAAATAGATTCACCACGCAACAGTTTTGGAGCAGACATGTCTTCGCCTGCTGCCTGATTGATGAAATATTTTTTCATTGCTGGCATACGATCAACAATCCCAAGCCCAAAACTTCTGGCAGCACGTAACAAACCATTATCATTTGAGAAAAGTCGATTTAAAACATCAGTCACAACACCCATTTGAACGGTGTCAAATCTGCGCCACATCTGATAACGCTCCAGCACATCAATGGTTCCAAAATCTTGCCCCAAGCGGTCTGCTTCAATAATGGTTTCAGCCAGGGCAGCAGCATCTTTAAAACCAAGATTAAGGCCTTGCCCTGCAATGGGATGAATACCGTGTGCTGCATCGCCTGCCAGTACAAATCTATTGCGTACATATTCACGCGCCAGACGCAGCCCAAGTGGAAAAGCCTGCACCTTACTGACAAGTTTTGTCTCACCCAGCTTAAATCCAAATCGTTGCTCAAGCTCTGTTTCAAAAATCAACTCATCTTGTGCAAGCAGGCGATCTGCATCATGTGAGCTCTCGGTCCAAACCAGAGAGGAACGGTTCCCTTTTAGCGGTAAAATGGCAAAGGGTCCTGCGGGAAAAAAGTGCTCTTCGGCGCGGCCTTCATGCGGACGTTCATGTTCAACAGTGCATACAATTCCTTTTTGATCATATGGCCAATGCACTGTTTGAATTCCGGCCATGTCTCGCAGTCTTGAACGAACACCATCACAGGCAACAAGCAGCTTTGCTGAAATAGTATCACCAGAATTAAGCGTTACGATGGTTTTTGATATCTCATTTTGAAAATCAGCAACCCCGTTTTCCGTAATCCGAATGATGCCATCCTTGTCGCCTTTTTTGCGTAATGCTTTTACCAGTTCACGATTTTCAACCATATGCGCAAAAGGTTGATCTTTTTCTTGTTGATTGGCAAAGGTCAAAAAAACAGGGCGCGTAACATCACTAACCTTGCTATCTGTAACAATCATTTCATTAATTGGCTGGGCATTTTTGACCAAACCTTTCCAAAGGCCAAGCGCATCCAGCATTCGAGATGCATCCGCAGCGATTGCAGAAGCACGTTCATCTTTTTCAACAACATGTTCTGGAGCAGGGTCAACGATTAGAACCGATAAATGAGGTGCAGCGTCTTTAATGGCAACCGCGCAAGACAACCCGACATAACCACCGCCGGCGATTAAAATGTCAACACTTGTTGGTAACTTTGGTTTTGCAATTTTAGCCATATGAATGATCTCTGCTTTTTGTATTCTTTAACATAGATGGAAGGCCAAACACAAAACTTCCAGATGCAACATTGTCTCAGGGTAAATAATCGTTATCTTGTGTGAAAAATTCCTCTTGAATTGTTCGCCAGAGAATAAAGAAGTACCACGAAGCAGCTCTTTTATATTGTTCGAAAAACAAAGTAATTTTATTATGTCCAAAGCCGTTGAAACCTTACTCGACATTCTTGATCTGGAACGCATAGAACAAAATCTCTACAGGGGCGAAAGCCCTGATGTAGGTTGGCAACGTATATTTGGCGGACAGGTTATCGGTCAGGCTCTGGTTGCCGCACAAAGAACTGTTCAATCAAATGAAAATGAGCCGGAAAGAATAGTACACTCCTTGCATGGTTACTTCATGCGACCAGGTGATCCGTCTGTTCCAACAATTTATGAAGTCGACCGTATTCGTGATGGCAGAAGTTTTACTACTCGCCGCGTAGTGGCAATTCAACATGGCAGGGCAATTTTTTCCATGTCAGCGTCTTTTCAGATTGTTGAAAGCGGTCTTGAACATTTTGTTGAAATGCCTGACATGCCAAGCCCTGAAGATCTGCCAAGTGAAAAGCAACTGGCAGAACAGTTTATTGATCATGCACCTGAAGGTGTACGCAATTACTGGAAACGCGAGCGCCCAATAGAATTACGTCCGATTAGCCTTGAGCACTACATCTCCAATAAAAAACTGGAACCCAGGCAAAACATATGGTTCAGGGCAACAGGCCCTCTACCCAAGGATACAGCCGTTCAACAAGCTGTTCTGGCCTATGCCTCAGACATGACCTTGCTCGATACATCACTTTTTGCCCATGGCCGTGCAGTTTTTGACCCAAACCTGCAAGTTGCAAGTCTTGATCATGCCATGTGGTTTCACAGGCCCATGGACATGGAAGAATGGCATTTATATTCTCAGGATAGCCCAAACAGTTCTGGTGCAAGAGGTTTCACACGGGGCAGTATTTATTCACGTGATGGACAATTGGTAGCCTCCGTTGCACAAGAAGGCCTGATCCGTGAACGCAAAAAGGGTTTTGGAAAAACCAGGGTTACGGGCGGTTAATTTAGTGAATTGTTACCCATGGTTAATATGCGATTAACCTTAAATCACTAGTCTTGACTTCATATGACAGTCTTTTGCCGCATTGCAGAAGATAAAGCGTTTTGGAGCACGACATGCAATTATCAGATGTTGATACAAGAAGGTTAAACCCAACTGTAAAAGAGGGCCTTGGGAATCAGTTTTCCGTTTTGGTTGGTCTGGCACTTTTAGCTCTGGTTGGCTTGGCTTTTGCTTCCCTTGCATCCTGGTCTGTAACAGATCCTAGCCTTTCAAATGCGAACGGAAGTACAATATCCAATACGATTGGTTATCCAGGTGCAATTTTTGCTGATTTCATGATGCAGTTTTTTGGCCTTGCCTCTGCAGTTGCACTTATCCCTCCAGCGCTTTGGGGTTGGTCAAAATTATTACAACGCAGAATACCCATTATTAAAAAACGCATAATGCTTTGGCCAGTTGCCATTTTAATGACATCCGCTGGTTTTTCATGCTTCAGCACTCCTCAAACCTGGCCTTTACCCGTTGGTCTTGGTGGCGTTGGCGGTGACATGATGTTAAGAATTCCCGGCCTCCTGATTCAGGAAATTACAGGCTTTTATGCAGTCATTATTGGCACTACGTCCTTGATTTTGGCTCTTTGGACACTGCTTGCAGCCTCAGGATTAATCTGGCGCCTTGATGAAATTGTTAAACTAACACCAGAAGATATTGTCCATGATGACGATTTCATTGAAGACGACAGCCAACCAAACTGGCTTCTAGGTGCTGTGAGCCATTATTATTACGTCTTTAAAATGCGTTACTTTCGTCCACGGGCCGTACAAAATGATGGTTTGGAACCTGTTTACAAACCCGGCCTAGTAGAGCGCGTTAAATCACTTCATGAAAAACTGACAAGACGAACAAACGATGATGGCCTGGATGATTTTGAACAATATGCAAAACCACAAGCTTATAGCGAACCTGAAATGGCACCTGTAATGTCTTCTCAGACTGCAGACCCTTCATTTGAAAGCCCGCAATACGGCGAGAATATTTATAATGAATATACAGAAACCGAGGCCATCGAGAAACAATGGGCAGAGCAACCAGCCCCACAACATGCACAAGTTGGCGTACCTGAAGCAATCACACCTACAGCACGCGTAAAAACACAGGCGCCACCGCCAAAGCAGTCAACAAGAATGCAGCGTGAAGCGCAGCCATCCCTTATTTCAGATGGTAGTTTTGAGCTGCCACCTCTTAGTTTCATGCAGGATGTGCCCCCGAAGAGTGCAGCCATGCAATTATCACCCGAAGCTCTGGAGGCAAATGCCCGAACTCTTGAAGGCGTTTTGGAAGATTTCGGTATCAAGGGCGAAATTATTAACGTGCACCCGGGTCCTGTTGTGACGCTTTATGAACTGGAGCCCGCACCAGGCATTAAATCTGCCCGCATCATTGGTCTTGCAGACGATATTGCACGTTCAATGGCGGCAATCGCTGCACGTGTTGCGGTTATTCCAGGTCGTAACGCCATTGGTATTGAACTTCCCAATGCTCATCGTGAAACAGTTTTCATCCGTGAGATTCTTGCAAGCAAAGTCTATGAAAATACCAAGGCCAAACTACCACTGATTTTAGGTAAAACAATTGGCGGCGAAGCAACCGTAGCTGATTTGGCAAAAATGCCTCACCTTCTTGTCGCAGGTACAACCGGTTCTGGTAAATCTGTAGCAATCAATACCATCATCATGTCTCTTTTATACCGCTTCACACCAGACCAGGTAAAGATGATCATGATTGATCCTAAAATGCTTGAACTTTCGATTTATGATGGCATTCCGCATCTTCTCACCCCCGTTGTGACCGACCCCAAAAAAGCTGTTGTTGCTTTAAAATGGAGCGTCCGCGAAATGGAAGAGCGATACAAGAAAATGTCAAAAATAGGTGTTCGCAACATTGATGGTTACAACAGCCGCGCAAATGAAGCCAAGAAGTCCGGCGAGCGCATGACACGCACAATCCAAACGGGTTATGACCGTGATACTGGCGAAGCAATTTATGAAACAGAAGAAATCGAAATGGATCCAATGCCATATATCGTCGTCATTATTGACGAGATGGCTGATCTTATGATGGTTGCTGGCAAAGACATTGAGGGAACGGTTCAGCGTTTGGCACAAATGGCACGTGCTGCAGGCATTCACGTTATAATGGCAACCCAGCGTCCTTCAACTGATGTCATCACTGGTACAATCAAGGCAAACTTCCCAACGCGTATTTCTTTCCAGGTAACCTCAAAGATTGATTCCCGCGTTATGCTTGGCGAAAGCGGTGCGGAACAATTGCTTGGAATGGGCGATATGCTTTATATGGCGGGTGGCGGCCGTATCCAACGTGTTCACGGCCCGTTTGTAGATGACGGCGAAGTTGATTCTGTTGTAAATCACCTAAAAGCCCAGGGTATTCCGCAATATCTTGATTCTGTTACAGAAGAACAAGAAGATGAAGGCTCAGCAGTTGGTGGAGACCCGGGAGCATTATCTGAATCAAATGATATTTATGATCAAGCCGTGGCAGTTGTTTTAAGAGATAGAAAAGTCTCTACCAGTTACATTCAACGCAGACTTTCCATAGGATATAACCGCGCAGCGTCCCTCATTGAACGTATGGAAGAAGAGGGTCTGATCAGCGCTGCAAACCACGCAGGAAAACGTGAAATCCTTGTACCTGATGAAAACGAGACCATATAGAAACTACAGTTTCGCCCACAAAGGGTCATGAACTAACATTATTGATAACCCAAGGGTTTGAAAGTTAAGGCTACTGTTATGATATCAGGAAATACGTTTAAAGCGACATGTTTGACAGTCGCAGTTTCGATTGGCTCCTTCGTGGCTCCTTCTTTGGCAAATGACAAAAAAGAGGCAATAAACGCAATAAGCAATCACTTTAAGACCGTTCCAACCATGACAGGTGAATTTGTTCAATTTGGTCCCAATGGTGAGCAGACTGGTGGCGAGTTTCTAATAAAACGCCCCGGTAAAATCAGATTTAATTATGAAGACCCGTCACCAATCACTGTTGTATCAAATGGTAGAACACTGGCAGTTAAGAACAAGAAACTAAAAACCACAAACTACTATCCACTCAAGAAAACACCTCTGAGCTTGTTGCTAAGTAACAAAATCAAAATTGATGACAAGTCCATTAAAAGCGTGGATGCAGGTCAGGATGTTACGACGATTGTGATGGGTGATAAAAAGATATTTGGTGATTCTGAAATCACCCTTATGTTTGATCCCAAAAACCAGGAATTGCGCCAGTGGACCATCAAGGATGCACAGGGCAAGGAAACTTCCGTAATGATTTTCAACGTCAAGCAGAACGTAAAAATCTCGAATACAAAATTTGCAGTGAATAAACCAACCGGAGCCAACTAACAAATAGTTGGAAAAGCAATTCGTACTGCTTTTTGAGATCATAAACTTCCTGTAAGGTTGATTTTCAACAACGGGAAAACCTCATGCCTTTTAAAATTGCTACTTGGAATATCAACTCGGTTCGACTGCGCATTGGGCTGGTAGAACAGTTTCTGGAAGAACATCAACCGGACGTTCTATGCCTCCAGGAAATCAAATGCCAAAATGACCAGTTTCCATCCAAGAACTTTAGTAAACTGGGTTATGAGCATATGGCCGTTCATGGACAAAAAGGCTATCACGGCGTTGCAACCGTCTCAAAACGACCATTATCACAAAGTTACAGCAAGGATTATGTGGGCATGGGGGATACACGTCACATCTCGGCACAAGTTCAGGCGGGTGGCAGAACACTTCAAATACATAACTTCTATGTCCCTGCTGGCGGTGATGAAGCAGATATCAATAAAAACCCCAAGTTTGATCACAAATTGAAATTCCTGGGCGAAATGCTTGAACTACCTCATAATCATTCAGATGTTGAAAATATCCTTGTCGGCGATCTTAACATTGCACCGCACGAAAATGATGTCTGGTCGCACAAAAAGCTTTTGAAAGTTGTAAGCCACACACCTGTCGAAACAGAATTTCTGGATCGTATTCGTGATAAAGGCGGTTGGTCAGATCTGGTTCGCCAGAAAATATCACACGATGAGGTAGTTTGCAGCTGGTGGAGTTATCGCGCCAAGGATTGGGATAGTGCAGATAAAGGCCGTCGTTTGGACCACATCTGGGGAAGCCCGTCCCTAAATGAAAGCCTCACCAATATCTCTATCTTGAGGGAAGCACGTGGCTGGGAAAAACCATCAGACCATGTGCCTGTAATTGCTGAATTTGACCTTGATTAAATCTGGATTTTTTCCAAATTTTTGGTGAAACTCACAACAGAAGCAGATATTCTTTTTTGAAGTGCAACTGCAAGCTCTGGATATTCATTTAAAATACGAAGCATCATAATACGGGATATTTTTAGTAATTCACAATCTTCCAGCACAAAAGCCGTGCCAATACGATTATTAACAGAAATAAGCGCCATTTCCCCCAGCAAGCTCCCTGCTGTAAAAATACCCAGGCTTTTTGTATTACCTTCCTGAAAAGACAACAATTCAATACTGCCAGAAACTATGACATAGCCACCATCTGTAGGCTGACCTTCCCGAAAAAGTTCGTGCCCATTGGAAAAAGACATTTTCTGGCTACCAAAAGCAATTAAACGCAGATGCTCGGCTTGAAAGTCACTGAACATCTGTACCTGACTTAGTAAATATATATCATCTTCAAGTGACATAAACTTAACCCTTGAGAATATTTCTATGGAACCAGTTTATAGCCCCCACCTTCAGTTACAAGCAGTCTTGCATTTGAAGGATCTTTCTCAACTTTTTGACGTAAGCGATAAATATGCGTCTCGAGTGTGTGCGTGGTAACGCCGGAATTATAGCCCCATACTTGCTCAAGCAATTCATCTCGGCTGATAACCTTCTGCTCTGCACGGTAAAGGTATTTCATAATAGCCGTTTCCTTTTCAGTCAGACGAACTTTATTGCCATCTTCTTCTGTCAGGAGTTTCTGTGAAGGACGGAATGTGTAGTGGCCAATCGTAAAAATTGCATCTTCACTTTGCTCATGCGTGCGAAGTTGTGCTCGCATGCGTGCCAGCAAAACTGCAAACCTGAATGGTTTTGTCACATAGTCGTTTGCGCCAGCTTCAAGACCAAGAATTGTGTCTGAATCAGTATCATGGCCTGTCAACATGATAATGGGTGCCTTAAATCCACCTTTACGCAAAATCTTTACAGCTTCACGACCATCCATATCGGGAAGACCAACATCCATAACAAGTAAATCAACTTGTTCGGAACGGGCTGAATTGACACCTTTGGTTGCACTTGCTTCGGTAATAACAGTAAATTCTTCATAGAGCGCCAATTGTTCTGTAAGCGCATCTCTTAGATCATCGTCATCATCAACCAGTAAAATATTCTTTGTAGCCATAATATTCCTCAGTCACATTATATTGTTGGACTATAACATTAAAATAAACAATATATCCATTAATGACCATTTCGTATCATTGTAAGGCCATAATAAACAAATACACGTCCATGTGATAATTTGATAAATAATGTGAACCCGTGTGAATTCAATGACCAGGCTTAAAACTATCCATGTTCAAAAACGCAAGAACGGTGAAATTCACCATGGTTTGCTGACTTATAACGACAAAACCATCAATTGTTGTCTCGGTCGTTCTGGCTTGACGGCTAATAAAAAAGAGGGTGATGGCGCAACACCTACTGGTAAATTTCGCCTTTTATATGGATTTTACCGCAAAGACCGATTGCAAACACCTGAGAGTTTGCTGTCGTTCTCTCATATTAAGACCAATGATGGATGGTGTGATTCGCCAGATCATCCCAATTATAATTCTTTGGTTAAACTGCCTTTTCCCTCATCGCATGAGGTTATGACCCGCGAAGATCGACTTTATGATGTTTGCATCGTGCTCGACTATAATATTAATCCGCCAGTTAGTGGTCTTGGCAGTGCAATTTTCTTTCATCAAACGAGTGTTGAATTAAAACCGACAGAAGGGTGTGTAGCAATTGACCCTGAAGACATGCAGCTTTTATTGCCACTTCTATCTGATGAAACAGAAATGATCATTCATCCATAGAATTGGCGATCTAATTCCTGGCACCAAATATTCCGCTGCCCACACGCACGTGCGTTGCGTTAAATTCTGTTGCTGTCAAATAATCAGCAGACATGCCCATGGAAAGTTTATCAACACCTGCCTCACGTGATAATTTTCGCAAAAGCGCAAAATGCGGACCAGGATTTTCATCAAACGGCGGAATACACATCAAGCCTTCAATCTGCATACCAAGATCATCTTGACAATATTTGACAAACTCAATCGCCTTTTCCGGCAAAATTCCTGCTTTTTGGGGCTCAGAACCCGTGTTTACCTGAATGAATAATTTCAGGTTTTTGTTTTGCACTTTCATTTCCCTTGCAATGGTCTTTGCAATTTTTTCACGGTCTATCGTCTGAATACAATCAAAAAGCTCAACAGCTTCTTTTGTTTTATTGCTTTGAAGCGGGCCTATGAGATGAAGTTCAATATCAGGTGTTTCAGACTTTAGTACTGGCCATTTACCTTGTGCTTCCTGTACACGATTTTCTCCAAATACGCGCGCACCTGCATTAATCACAGGCTGGATGGCATCTGCATCATGTGTTTT
>CALFBM010000097.1 GCA_937951645.1 uncultured Rhizobiaceae group bacterium | reverse complement strand
CTCTCCGTTTGACGAGTTTCAGCGTTTCAAAACGCACCCATCAGTTGCGCCATTGCTGGAAGGTGCAAAGCGTATTTCATATGGTTCACGTGCAATCACACAAGGCGGTTATCAATCTGTCCCACGTCTTTCATTCCCGGGTGGTGCCTTGCTGGGCTGTGCTGCCGGTTTTGTAAATGTTCCACGCATCAAGGGGTCTCATAATGCAATGTTGTCAGGTATGTTAGCTGCTGAGCATATCGTTGAAGCACTTGGAGCAGGGCGCGCAAATGATGAATTGGTCAGCTATGAAGAAGCATGGCGTGAAAGCGATATTGGCAAAGACTTGAAACCTGTTCGTAATGTAAAACCGCTTGTTACCAAATACGGTTCTATCAAGGGTATGGTAATGTCTGGTATTGATATGTGGTGTAACATATTGCTTAAATGGTCTCCATTTGGAACCATGGCGCACCAAAAGGCTGATTATCAGGCAACAGAACCTGCAAGCATACATGAGCCGATTGACTATCCAAGACCCGATGGAAAAATCACGTTTGATCGTTCTTCATCCGTCTTCCTGTCAAACACAAACCATGCAGAAGGTCAGCCGGTTCACTTGAAGGTTGCAGATATGGAAAAACAAAAGCAATCTGAACTTGTGGAATTTGCAGGCCCATCGCAACGTTATTGCCCAGCAGGCGTTTATGAGTGGGTTGATGGTAAGGGTGATGCTATTGTGCTTGGCAAAGAAGCTGAAGCAAAGGATGCAACATTTGTAATCAACAGCCAAAACTGCGTGCACTGCAAGACTTGTGATATCAAGGATCCGAACCAGAATATCAACTGGACGGTTCCACAAGGTGGCGAAGGCCCTGTTTATCCAAACATGTAATCAGGTACTTCATGCTCAAAATAAAAAAGCCGAACACATGAGTTCGGCTTTTTAGTATCTATGTTTATCCAGCAATATAGCGCTTCATCTCTTCCGCTTCGCGTTCAGCTTGCTGAATTTTGCGTTTTACAACATCACCTATGGAAATAATTCCGGTGAGCTTACCTTCGGATATTACAGGTAAGTGCCTGAAACGACCTTTGGTCATTTTTTCCATTAGTTCATCGATGGTTTCTGTTTCATCACAGGAAACCACTTTTTGGGTCATGCAAATAGAGATGGGTTTGGATAATGCGCTAGAGCCTGATTTTGCAATTTCTCGTACAAGGTCACGCTCTGATGCTATGCCACAAACATTTCCGCTCTTATCTAAAACAACGGTAGCCCCAATTTTTTTGGTGGCTAAAACTTTGGAAATATCATGAATTGTATGGTCAGCTTCAGCCGTAAAAACATCGCGGCCCTTACTTGCTAATATTTCAGAAACAGACATAGTTATCTCCTTTAATGGACAATGTTTAATTGCCTATAAAGGAGAGTGTATGACAAAAATATCAAAAATGAAATTTATGTATAAAATTTATTTAACCAAAATTGGTGCACGAGTTTTCACACGTCCATAAAGGTCGATGACATCTTGATGAACCATACGAACGCAACCGCTGGAAACAGCCTTGCCAATTGAGCGGTACTCGGGCGTTCCATGTAGTCTGTAAAGTGTATCAACATTACCTTCAAAGATATAAAGTGCGCGCGCTCCAAGTGGATTATCCAACCCACCTGGCATGCCGCCATTTTCTTCTGACCATTTTTCAAGCTCAGGCCTGCGTTCAATCATTTCTGCAGGGGGAGTCCATTTGGGCCATTCTTGCTTCCATAAAACGCGCGCGCGGCCTGACCATTCAAAGCCCGCTTTACCAAGACCAACGCCATATCGCATCGCCTTGCCATTTGGTTCAACAAGATAAAGGTAAAAGTTTCTTGTATCCACAATTAGAGAGCCAGGTTTTTCACGGGTTTTATAATTTACCTGTTGGCGAAAATAGCGCTCCTCCAATTCACCTTCAGGCACTGCGGGAACTGGAAATTTTTCATTTGGGAGGGAGCCATAAAGTGAGGCAAAAGTGCTTTTTTGAGTCTTTGGCCTTCTTCTAAACTTGTCGCGCAGTTTGGAAAGACCAGAGCTTTCACCTTCTGAATTTGAAGTTCTCGAGCAACCAGCGAGCAGTAATCCACCCGCAGCAGAAGCACCAGTTATTACTTGGCGTCTTGAAATTTTTGAGTTTTCTTGACGAGGCAAGATTATCTTTGTCATATGAAGTTTCCCTTTGGGCAATAGTTAACGGATGTTAAGGTTTTCCGCTAGCCGAAACCCGCTCACAAATCAGTGAGTTACTTAATATGGTTAATGGCAGGAAATTATGTTTATTTAATTTGGAATTTAACCATTACAGGTAAGTGGTCAGACCCGAGGTCTTCTATTGCTTCTGCTGACAGTACTTTAATACCCCCTTTACGCATGACATTGTCGATTGGAAGGCCCGCCCACCAAGTATATTTCAATGGAAGTTCATCAATAATCCATGTTGGCCCAACACCCGGTATGATTTCCATACCAGCTGCTTTGGCAAATTGTGCGACGCTCCATGACCAGGTTGTCGCATTAAAGTCGCCAGCGAAAATGGCATCATCACCAATCAATTTTAGTTCAGGAATAATGGTATTTAATTGTTTTGGCCCACTTGCAGGCCATGGCCAGCGAAGATGAACAGAGCCAGAAATGAACTTGGTGCCGTTGGGAGCGGTAACTTGTGTTCTTGCAAAAGAACCATAAGGTCCGCAGTATTGACTTGTCGCATCCAGCGGCCATTTTGAATAAAACCTGATACCACCTCGCTTACCCCATTCAGGGCAATGCATAAGATAAGGCCATTTTTTATCAAGCCTCTTGATTTCAAATGTCCAGCGAGTGGCTGCTTCACTCAAGGAGATGAGATCCGGGTCAAGTTCGATAATTTTATCAATGACCTGTTCACGCTTTGAATTGATCCAATAGAGGTTGAAATGCAACAGTGAATAGGTTGGTTTTGAAGCATCTTCTTTTATAATGTGTTTAGCAAGCAAGGTTCCGCTGGCTGATGTATAAAGACCGATAATCCCGACCAATATTGCAAGCAATGCAATGCGTATCCATCTTCGCAATCCTACAATCAACCCTAGTACAATAAGACCTGCACTGAGGTGAAGTCTGAAATGTGAAAACGTGTCAAAAGCAGGGTGTATAGGTCCAAGAAACCCGATACCAATTGCGAGACTAGCGCCAAGCGTGCCAAGAATAATAAGTTTTTTGAGAAAATTCATTTAAGTTGGGAGGCCTAATCTTTGAAAAACTTATAAATTTATTTTTACAGTAATGCTTCAATAATTACTCGCATATTAAAAGCAGCTTGGTTAGGCTTTGCGTACCAAAATATTTAGGAAGCTACAATGACTGATCAAACATCACCGATTGAACTTTACTATTGGCCAACACCAAATGGCTGGAAAATTTCAATTTTGTTGGAAGAGCTGGATATTCCCTATGAAGTCAAATACATAAATATTGGGGCAGGTGACCAATTTAAACCAGACTTTCTAAAGATTGCTCCTAACAATCGTATGCCGGTAATACTTGATCCTGAGGGGCCAGATGGAAAACCGATTTCAGTTTTTGAATCAGGTGCTATCATGCAATATCTCGGACGCAAGTTTGACAAGTTCTACCCTGCAGATGAGCGCGCCAGAGTTCAGGTTGATCAATGGTTGATGTGGCAGATGGGTGGCCTTGGTCCCATGGCAGGCCAAACGCATCACTTTAGAGTATATGCGCCTGAGAAAGTTTTATACGCAATTGATCGTTATACCAATGAAGTAAACCGTCTTTATGGTGTGTTGAACAAACAACTGGAAGACAGAGATTTCATCGCAGGCGAATATTCAATTGCAGATATGGCATGCATTGGTTGGGCACAGCTTTGGGAACGTCAAGGTCAGGATATCAGGCAGTTTTCGAATATGGAAAAATGGATTGAACGGATGAAAGCAAGGCCTGCCGTTGCAAAAGGGTTGGCACTTGGGCTTGAGAAGCGTGAGCAATCAAGCTTTGACAAGGATAAAGAACAACAAGCCATTCTTTTCGGTCAAAAGGCGCGCTAATTTATGAAGTATATGTATTGCCTGTTTGTTGCTTTGACTCTTTTTACCAGCAACGTTGCTCATGCAGAACTTTTAGGCGAAGAGTGGATCACAGAAAAAGAGATGAAAAGGCAATCAGCCTTTGCAAGGCAGTATAATCTTTTACTTGTAGGTCTGAGGTGCAAATTCAATGAAGAGATTGAAAACCCGGGTCGAAATGATGTTTTATTCCGTGCAGATTTCAAGATTTTAGATCGAGCAGAAGCGTGGGGGTGGACGTTCGATGCAAACGCACCCTTGCGTGAACCAGAAGAGCAAGCCAAGAGCGCAGGATTTGTAGTCGTCAGCGAGGATTATTTTGAATTAACAGGTGTCACCTGGGTGAGATGTAAGGTTTGGCATAGGCCTTAGTAGAATATTCCTTGCCAGCTATGTTGCAGGAAGCGGTCACTTGAAATGTTAAGCTTATATCTTGCTTGGAGCAAAAACAGACTTACTATTGCAGGAATTTAAAAAGTTAAAATTACCTTAGGTGAATTGTTAAGGTTTTTATATTACCAACCTCATTTCAATTCATAAGAAAGCATTCAAGAATAATCGAAATAAAGGTTTTGCATGATTAGTACAAGTGGTGTGGGTTTGTTGGGTAGGAATAAGAATGCTGAAACCATGTTATCAGAAACAAAATTGGTAATGATTGCCCACTTGTTTGCATCAATGACCTGCGCCGATGATAAAATTCGAGATATTGAAAACTTTACAGCTGAAGTTTTTCTTGAAGACTATAACAAAGAAGATATTGAGCGAATTAAAGATGTGTACCGGGCATCATTAAAAAATTATGGTGAAGCAGAGCGCGCTGAAATTATTCAAAGCTTTGTGGTTGGATTTACTGATAAGCAAAAGATAAGCCTTTTAAGATCACTCTGTGCTGTAGCTGCTTGTGATGGCGAGGTTCATCCTGAGGAGCAATACATAATAAAATCATTTATGGCAGCAATGGAAATTGACCAATTTGTAGATAGCTCTGGTTCAATTTGATTACATATCCGTCTTAACGTTAGTGATTAATCATCGTAAGTCTAGACAAGGCATAAAAAAGCCCCACAAGTCGTGAGGCTTTAATTTGTGGGATAATCCCAAGCCTTAGAGTTTGTTCCATTTCTGTGTTTTACAGAAAATTTTCAAAGCACAACCTGTCATGTTCATCTTGCTACCTGCTATGGTCGCTGAACCTGAATATTCTTTGTTATCCGCAGGATCTGTAATAGTGCCTACGTATTTGCCGTTTTTGGCTTTCATCTTGCCAATGCGTTGACCTGAATATTTACCGGTTTTCAATGTAATGCAAAAAGAGCCACCACATTTACCAATTTTGGCGGTTTCACCACTTTGTGTTTTCCAGTTGCCCTCAATTTGATCTGCAAAAGCCATGTTTGCACTTGTCAGTACCATTACGGCAGCAAAAAATGTTGAAATTGATTTTTTCATTAGAACTTCCTCCGTCTAGTTACTTCTAAAAGAGCGAATTCTGACGTTAACGTCAATAGCTAATCTTGTTTCTCTTATGAAATTCAGTTTTAGGCATCAATCATACGGGGTGAAATACAAGATAACGCGCAAATTTATTTTAAATTTTATACAAACTTGAATCATCAATCCAAGTAATGGTTACGGAAATATTGAATTTCAAATCTGAATCAAGAGTAAATATTGATGTAAGGTATTGAAATCATTGAAACTGTAAAATGAATCGAATCTTAAATTATGATTCCGTTTTAGATTTGTTTGTTTCTCGTTAAGCATTGTTTTTAAGTCAGTTTTTAATTCCTTAGGGCAAATTGTACTCATCGAAACAACAAGACCGGGAATAACCTGGCAATACAAAAACAAGACTGGAAAAAGCCAGCGAGAGACGAAAACAATAATGAAGGCTCTGACCAAAAGGAAGAGTACATTTTAAGGGACGAATAAAATGGCATGTTATGAAATTGGAAATGCGGATTTTGCTGATATGGCATCAAGCGGTAATGCGGAGGTGTTATTTGAACTTGGCCTTGTGTATGCTGCTGGCCGCGATGGCGAGCAGGACATGATTGCAGCTCATAAATGGTTTAATCTTGCAGCGTATAAAGGCCTTGCAACAGCAAAGGTACGTCGTGAGGAAATTGCAATCGATATGAGCAAAGAGCAAATTGCACAAGCGCAACGCGAAGCACGTGAATGGATAACAACTCACTAAGTGTCGAATAAAATATCAGGAATTTCAATCGTACCATTAAGAAGTGTGAGGAAAAATACTGGATAAGCCAGTATAAATAAAAAGAAGAATGCGGGAAACGCATCAATAATAATGAGAATGTGGAACAACCACACAAAAGGTGATTACCAACACCGTAAAGGTTAGATGATTAAAATCATCTGCACGTTAAGAGACAGGCGGGAGCCGTTGAGCCAAACACCGTGGGGGCGGGGAGTATGGTGAAACGGTTTCCGTTTCTTTTTACTGGTTCAGCTTGTATTGCCATTTGACATTCTGATTGAAGAGACCCATGAAATAGGGAGCGATAATTAGCAAAGATTTATAAGTAATGTCATATCTTGTAACGGGTGCTGCAGGCTTTATAGGGTTTCATCTGGCAAAGACCTTGTTGGATAAGGGGCAGTCTGTAATTGGAATTGATAATCTCAATGATTATTATTCTGTCGAGCTTAAGCAAGCTCGATTATCCATTCTTAAAGAATATAAGCAGTTTGAATTTGGTCAGATAGATATAGCTGATCACAATGCGCTAAATAGTTTCCTGAGTGATAAAGACTTTACCGAAATTATTCATCTGGCAGCCCAGGCTGGTGTGCGTTACAGCCTTGATAACCCGCGTGCCTATATACAATCAAATTTGGTTGGGCATTTGAATATGCTGGAGATAGCTAGAAATAAAGCCGGATTACAGCATATGCTATATGCATCTTCGAGCTCTGTTTATGGTGGCCGAACAGACTTGCCGTTCAAGGAGACGGATAGAGCTGATACCCCCATATCACTTTACGCAGCTACCAAGAAATCGGATGAGCTGATTAGTCATACCTATGCGCATTTATATTCAATCCCTTTAACGGGGCTTCGTTTTTTTACGGTTTATGGCCCTTGGGGAAGGCCAGATATGGCCTATTTTTCTTTCACCAAAAAAATTTTAGCAAGTGAGCAGATTGAAGTTTTTAATCATGGCGATATGCTTCGTGATTTCACTTATATAGATGATGTCATTGCAGGAATTTTGGCTATTCTGAATAAAGGCTCTGTTATGCAATCAGATGTGCCGCATAAGGTTTATAATATTGGTAACAATAATCCGGAAAGTCTTGAGTATTTCTTGAGTACGCTGGAGACTGCGTTGGATATCAAAGCAATTCGTAAAGACTTGCCAATGCAACCTGGTGATGTGCCTGCTACTTATGCAGATATTGAAGCGATTAAAAGCGATTACGGATTCGAACCCAAAACAGGCTTGCAAGAAGGCCTTGCCAAATTTGTAAACTGGTACCGAGAATACCACAAAACTTAAGATGTTAGTTGTAGAACATCATACTTTCAATTTTGGCTGGTATGTGTAGAATTAGTCAATTAAAGGCTCGGTATTGTTAGCCTGATAGGGGACACTTCTCGCAAAATGAGCGTTTCATCAACACTACTTGAAGTTAAAGATCTCAAAGTCTCTTTCGATCTTCAAAAAGGTAAAATCGAGGCTGTAAAAGGCGTTAGTTTTTCTGTTGAACCGGGTGAAGTTGTTGCGATCGTCGGTGAGTCTGGTTCCGGCAAATCTGTAATTGCCCAAACTATTCTTCGTATCTTGCCGCGAAATGCGAATATTGATGGCGGAACAGTTTTATTTAATGACCCTGCTGATAATAATGATGCAATCAACTTGGCTGGTTTGGATGCAAAGGATGAATACCTTTATGAAGTAAGGGGCGGTCGCATTTCCATGGTTTTTCAAGAGCCAATGACCGCGCTTTCTCCTCTGCATACAATTGGAAATCAGGTTCAAGAAGCGCTCGTTTTACATCATACCAAAACCTCCAGGGAAGCTCGCTCTGATACGGAAGAGATTCTTCGTCTCGTTGGTTTCCCAAACCCCTCACTTGGGTATGAAATGTATCCGTTTGAGCTTTCAGGTGGATTGCGTCAACGCGCAGTAATAGCGATGGCATTAATTTGTAATCCGGCAATGGTAATTGCAGATGAGCCAACAACTGCACTTGATGTCACTGTGCAGGCTCAAATTCTGGGTCTAATGAAAGAGCTTCAGAAAAAATTTAACACAGCAATTCTTATGATTACGCATGACTTGGGTGTTGTTGCCAATATGGCAGACAAAGTTGTTGTTATCTATCATGGTGAAATAATGGAAGCAGGTAATGTCGAAGAAATTTTTCGCAGACCTCAACATCCATATTTAAAAGCTCTAATGGCCGCCATTCCACACTTCGATATGAAAGAAGGTGAACGACTTGTATCATTAAGAGATAGTGAGGCTGATAAACCAGCAGATACGATTCATAAACTCGCGGCTAAATTCAGGGCTCAAGATTTAGGCAAGATTAATGGGCCACATCTGAAAGTGGAAAATTTAAGAAAAGAGTTTTTAATCAAAAAGGGTAGCTGGTTTGGTTCTGGCGAAAACAAAAAAATAGTTGCTGTTGATAATGTAAGCTTTGAAATTAATAGGGGCGAGTGTTTGGGGTTGGTTGGCGAAAGTGGTTCTGGCAAGACAACTGTTTCCAAGCTGATAATGAAAGCTCTTGAGGCAACTGAAGGGAGTGTATCACTTAATACATCAGAGGGAATGACTGATGTGCTTGCATTGTCAGGTCAGGAACTAATGGCATTTCGTCGTAAGGTTCAGATGATCTTTCAAGATCCGTTCAGCTCCTTGAATCCACGCATGACCATTCAAAATATTTTATCAGAGCCTTATGTCATTCATCGACTGAATACAGCAAAGGGATGCCAGCAAGATATTTTGGATTTAATTCAGTTGGTTGGTATGGAACCGCATTGTCTTAATCGTTATCCGCATTCTTTTTCTGGTGGTCAAAGGCAACGTATTGGTATTGCAAGAGCGCTTGCACTTCATCCGGAAGTAATGATTTGTGATGAACCTGTCTCAGCACTGGATGTCTCGGTGCAAGCCCAAATATTAAATCTTTTGAATGACTTGAGAAAAGAACTTGGACTAACAAGTTTGTTCATTTCGCATAATCTTGCTGTAGTAAATTATGTCGCAGATCGCATCGCCGTCATGTGTCAAGGCAAGCTTGTTGAAATTGCTTCCAAAGAACAGCTTTTTGCCAATCCGCATCATCCTTATACAAAATCATTATTATCAGCAGTACCATACCCTGATCTTGATCGATTGCTGGATTTTGAAAATATAAAATATACCTCTTCAATGGACGCAGACGATTGGGGAGCCACTTTCAAGTCATCGCAAGATGCAGGCCTGGAAAACATAAGAATAGATAGTGGGCATTACGTCCTTGCAAACTCTAACTGTAATCGTTCGGAAATAAGAGCATGATTAAAACAATGGCTGAATATTTCTGTGCAGTATTGGTTGCTTTTTTGATGATCACATCATCAGTTCTTTCTGCGGAAATACCCATGCTTGAAAAGCAGGTAAAGGCTGGCACATTGCCGCCTATGCAAGAAAGGCTGCCCAAAAAACCACTGATGGTCGATTTTAAAGGTGATGATAAAAGCCTTGGAAAATACGGTGGGGACCTGAGACTATTAATGGGCAAGGCGAAAGACCTGGGCCAGATTACGGTTTATACATATGCGCGATTGGTTGGTTATGATCTGGACTATAAAATTCAGCCAGATATTGCAGAAGCATTTGTAGTAGGCGATGGACGAGATTTCACATTTAAACTTCGCAAAGGTCATCGCTGGTCTGACGGACATCCTGTAACCTCAGAAGATTTTCGTTATTTCTGGGAAGACATGATCAAGAATAAAGTTTTGGGTAAGAAAGGCGTCCCTGAACAGATGTTGGTGGATGGAAAAGAACCAACTTTTCGTATTATTGATGAACTTACCTTTAAATACACTTGGGAGAAACCAAACCCTTCTTTTCTGCCAGCGCTCGCAGCGCCTTCTCCACTTTATATTTACCGCCCAGCCCATTACATGAAACAGTTTCATGCTGATTATGCGGACAAGGAAAAGCTTGAAGCCCAGGTCAAAAAAAGTAAAGCAAGAGACTGGTCTGCATTGCACACACGGATGCAAAGACAGCGCAGGCCGGAAAATCCCGATCTACCGACCTTGCAAGCGTGGCGAAATACGACACCTCCACCAAGTACAAGATTTATTTTTGAACGTAATCCCTACTTTCACAGGATAGACCCAAAAGGTCAGCAGTTGCCTTACATTGATCGTTTGGTCATGTCTGTTGTTTCAAAAGATGTAATAGCTGCAAAAGCTGGAACAGGTGAAGCAGATTTACAAGCGCGGTATCTGCAATTCAGCGATGTCCCATATCTAAAGCGTGGTGAAAAGAAAAATAATTATACAACCAGACTCTGGTCTTTGGGCAAAGGTTCTCAAGTAGCGCTATTTCCTAATTTGAACGCAAATGATGAAGTCTGGCGCAAGATTATTCGTAATGTCCGTTTTCGCCGTGCGCTTTCCCTGGGGATTAATCGTAAGGAAATAAATGAGGTTATTTATTTTGGCCTTGCATATCCAAGTGCAAATACAGTGATGCCGCAAAGTGCTTTATATAAAAAAGATTATTCGCAGATGTGGGCAAAATATGACAAGGAAAAAGCCAATAGTCTTCTAGATGAAATAGGGCTGGATAAAAGAGATCCTGATGGAACAAGGCTTTTGCCAGACGGTCGTCGTGCAGAAATCACGATTGAAACTGCAGGTGAAAGTGCAGAAGAAACTGATGTGCTTGAACTTATTACAGACCATTATCGTGAGATCGGACTGAAGATTTTTGTACGTTCTTCCCAGCGCGATATTTTTAGAAGGCGTGCTTATTCAGGCGATACTTTGATTTCAGTGTTTAGTGGTCTTAATAATGCTGTCGCAACCTCTACAATGAACCCGGAAGAACTTGCTCCAACAGATCAGGCACAACTACAGTGGCCAAAATGGGGGCAGTATGCTGGAACGAATACAAAGGCTGGCGAGCCAATAAATCTGGATTCTGCAATGGTTCAATTGCAACTTTTCAATCAATGGATGTTGGCAGGAAATGATGAGGAACGGACCAGAGTTTGGCATAATATGCTAAGCGGTTATGCTGATCAGGTTTTTAGCATTGGTACTGTAAACAACAGTCGCCAGCCTGTGATTATATCAAATGATTTAAGAAATGTCCCCGAGAATGGAATCTATGCCTGGGAACCAACATCTTATTTTGGCATCTATAAACCCGATACGTTCTGGTATGATAGGTAAGGGGCAAGATTGATGGTTTCTTACATATTCAAACGCTTTTTATATATGATCCCGACATTGGTGCTTACAAGCATCCTTGTATTTACTTTGATTGAATTGCCTCCAGGCGATTATTTCGAAAGTTACGTAAATGAGCTTCGTGCTGCCGGTGAAACGGTTGATCCCAAACTTATAGAATACCTTCGCACTGAATATGGTTTTGATAAACCAATTTGGGAGCGCTATTTCCAATGGGCAACAGGAATGCTGGTTGGTGATTTTGGATACTCATTTGAATATGAACTCCCTGTAAGGGAAGTAATAGGCGACCGATTGTTTTTTACCATCATTGTTACATTTGTCACTATCATCTTTACTTGGTTAATTGCCTTTCCAATTGGAATTTACTCGGCCACACATCAATACAGCTGGGGTGATTATGGTTTAACATTTCTGGGGCTTTTGGGTTTAGCAATACCAAATTTCTTGCTTGCCTTGATTATGATGTTCCTTGCCAATGAATGGTTCGGAACAACAATTGGCGGATTGGTCGATCCTGAGTTTGTTGGACAGCCGCTTGGTTGGGCAAAATTTGTTTCTGTATTAGAGCACCTTTGGATTCCTGTAATTGTAATTGGTACCTCTGGTACGGCTGCAATGATAAGGCGTGTACGCGCCAATTTGCTGGATGAGTTGCGCAAACCCTATGTCACAACAGCGCGGGCAAAAGGCATGCCAGAGTTTCGGGGACTTATGAAATACCCATTCCGTATGTCCCTGAATTTCTTTATCGCAGATATTGGCGGTATTCTCCCAACTGTTATCTCTGGTGCAGAAATTGTGGCGATTGTTCTTTCACTTGAAACCACTGGCCCAATTTTAATTCAGGCATTGCAAAGTCAGGATATGTATTTGGCTGGATCATTCTTGATGTTGCTTGGCTTCCTGACTGTGATTGGAGTGTTGATTTCTGATATTGCACTTGCCTGCCTTGATCCTCGAATCCGCTTGCAGGGAGGCGTAAGTCGATGAGTGATAACCATTACGTTAACGACAAACCGTTTGATCCAAAATCAATTGAGGTTTTAACGCCTGAACAAGAAGCTATTTATTTGGCACCTCAACGCCAGCTTATCTGGTGGAAATTCAAACGTCACAAACTTGCGGTTTTCAGTGGAGCGTTCCTGGCTTTAATGTATTTAATGACTGTGTTTGCAGAGTTTCTTGCGCCTTATTCGGTGGAATCTCGAAATTCAGATTACACGCTCGCTCAGCCACATGATGTAAATTTGTTTCACAATGGAGAGTTTATCGGCCCATTTGTCTATGGCTATGACAAAGAGCTTGACCTTGAAAAGATGCAACGAATTTATACGCCGAATCGTGACAGGATTATAAAATTAAACTTCTTCTGTTCAGGAGAGCCTTATAAATTTTGGGGATTGATTGAAGCAGATAATCATCTTATGTGCGCTGATATCAATGAACCGGTCTATTTGCTTGGGTCTGATACCTTGGGCCGTGATATGCTCAGCCGTATTATTTATGGTGCGCGAATTTCTCTGACCATTGGCCTTGTTGGAATCGCAATCAGTTTTAGCCTCGGTATTATTATTGGTGGTCTGGCTGGCTATTATGGTGGTTGGGTTGATGTTGTTGCACAACGCATGATTGAGGTTGTTCAATCACTTCCCACATTACCGCTCTGGCTAACATTAGTTGCGATAATGCCCAGCAATTGGAGTCAGGTAGCGGTATATTTTGCCATCACAATCATATTGGGACTGATTGACTGGACAGGATTGGCAAGAGCGGTGCGGTCAAAACTTCTATCATTACGAGAAGAAGATTATGTGCTTGCTGCACGGCTTATGGGCGCTAGCCCAAAACGCATTATCGGATTGCATTTGGTTCCAGGATTTATGAGCCATCTCATTGCTTCTGCAACGATTACAATACCAACCATGATATTGGGCGAGACAGCACTTTCGTTTTTAGGGCTTGGCTTGCGAGCGCCAACTGTCAGCTGGGGGATCTTGCTCAATGACGCGCAAAATATTGGGGTTGTGGCGCTTACACCTTGGCTGATTTATCCTGTAATTCCGGTAATTTTAATCATTCTCGCATTTAACTTCTTTGGCGATGGCTTGCGCGATGCTGCTGATCCATACGGATAATTCATGATTTGAGAAGTGGACTTAATGTCTCTTCCAGGCGATTAGCAGCTGCTTTAATGCCATGTTGTGTTAAAACCTTCTCACGACCTTTAAGCCCCATGCTTTTGCTTGATTGAGGGTTTTTAAGCAGTCTGGCAAGTAGGTTTTTTAATGCTTCGATATCACCCTCAGAAGCAAGGTATCCTGTTTGATTATCCTCAACAACGAGTGGAACACCCATGCTTTCAAAGGCAATAATTGGTAATTCCTGTAATTGGGCTTCAAGATAAACCATGCCGATAGGTTCTTTCCAGCCTGGCCAGATAAAAATGCTGCTGCTACGCATCCAGCGCAAAACGTCTGAATGCTCTATGATACCCGTCCAGTGCATGTGCCGTTCATCAATCTGTGAGAAAGCTTCTCTGATTTCTGTTTCTTCCGGTCCGCCACCAACAATAATTAGATTAAACGGCTCGTCCAAACCGGAAAGTGTTTCAGCCAGCATAAAAAAGTTTTGTACTTTCTTGCCTTTACGCATCATGCCGGTTGTTATTAAAACAGGCGTTTGTTTATTCCAATGGCTTGGAAGCTCCATTGGCTTGGCCAGCTTGATGTTTTCTGCGTCAATAAAGGGGTTAATGCCAAGGAGTTTTTTGTCTGTTCCCAATAAGCTTGATAAATACTCCCTGTCAGTAGGTTTGAAAACCAAATGCAGATTGGCTGTTGTAATACCCGCTTGCGCTTCTTTGCGCCAGGCTTTCCAAAGATCCTCAGGCCCACCTTGACCTGTTTTAGCTGCTTCAATGGTTACATAAGGAATGCCTAGTGCTTTTGAGACTTGTGGGCCAATCCAGTCCGGTGCCTTGCAGTACGGGTGATAAGTAACCCAGATTTCAGGAAGTGATGCTTCGGAAAGAGTCTTGTAATAGGCAATCAGTTTTTCAGCTTCTGCTAAGGCACCTTTCTTTCGTTCTTGAAGAATCGCCGTGTCATGCCTTTTGGAATAAGCAATATAGCGAGACGCAAGCTCAACATGTGCCCCACAAATTTTCAATGCCTTGAAGATATTTTGCGCAATCAAACGGTCACCGGATGGAATATGATGATCTGGCGGTTTTATAGGGGCGTAAAATGCTATGTTTTTGTTTTGTAACATGAACTAACCAAAAAGTGAGATATTACTTTACAATATAATTCTGATTCAAGCTTGTTAAATGCATATATTTTATCTTATTGTCACCCTTAATTACCCAAATATGGATACAAGTCTCAATAAGGTATGGATTTAAGTAATTTGGAAATCAAACGCCTCGACCATACCCGTATTCTCATGTATAGCCACGATACGTTTGGACTTGGGCATTTACGACGCTGTCGCACGATTGCCCATTCCATCGTTGAACATTTTAAAGGTGTGAGCGTACTGATTATTTCCGGTTCGCAAATCGCTGGTGCCTTTGATTTTAAAGCGAGAGTGGACTTTGTAAAAATTCCTTCCGTTATCAAGCTTTATAACGGCGAATACGATTCTATTGGCGAGTACATTGATATTGAAGAAATTCTTGAAATGCGAAAGCTCATCATTCAAAGAACTGCTGAGGCTTTTAATCCAGATATCTTTATTGTTGATAAGGAGCCAATGGGCCTTAAAGGCGAACTAGAACCAACTTTGGAAATGTTTAAAGAGACCAAGACACAGGCTGTATTAGGCCTGCGCGATGTCATGGATTCTCCAAAACTGCTAAAGAAAGAGTGGACACAGCAAAAAATGCTGGAGAAAATTGATAATTACTACGATGCAGTATGGATTTATGGCCCTGAGCATTTCTGGAATCCGCTGAAAGGCTTTGATGTGCCAAAAAATCTTTCAGATAAACTTAGATATGTTGGTTTTCTGGATCGCGAAAATCAATCTGTTCCTTCCAATGAAGGGCACGCTCTTCCAGAGAAGTATATCCTTGTCACCGCCGGCGGTGGTGGTGACGGTATTGCCATTATGGAACAGGTTCTTGCCGCGCGTGAGTATGATCCTCAAATAGATTTCCCTGTCGTAATGGTTTTGGGACCCTTTATGAAGTCAGATAGCAGGGACCGACTTAGATTGAGAGCCTCAAGACTTGCCAATGTAACGTTGATAGATTTTGAGAGCCGAATGGAAGTGTTAATGCAAAATGCAGTAGCGCTTGTCGGTATGTGCGGATATAACACATTTTGTGAAGTTCTATCATTTGATAAAAAAGCATTATTTGTTCCAAGAACAAAACCACGACAAGAACAATATATACGGGCCAAACGAGCAAGTGAAATTGGCCTAAGCACCATGCTGACACCAGAAGAAGCTGCCATACCTTCTGTTATGGCTGAAGCCTTGCGAAATTTACCTAATCTTAAATTACCATCAGAAAGCCTTGCAGCTCACGACATGGCGGGATTGGATAATATTTGTACAGAAGTTCAAAATATATCAGAATGTCAGAAATCAATTCCTGCAAAAGTGGAAAAGATTTTAGAGCCACAAAGGGCTTGAGACTTGTCTTCTAAAAAAAGAATTGCTGTCGTATTAAAAGGCTACCCACGCCTTTCGGAAACTTTTATTGCTCAAGAAATACTTGAACTTGAAAGAGCAGGTTTTGATCTTTCAATCATCTCTTTACGCCATCCAACTGATAAGCATACGCATCCGGTTCACGCTGAGATAAAAGCACCAAAGTATTATTTGCCAGAATATATTTATCAGGAATTATTTCGCGTTTGGTGGGCAAAAGTAAACTGTGCTTTTAAGTCAGGGTTTTGGAAAGCGCTCCCCGTTTTTTTAAAAGACCTGGTGCGTGACCCAACAGCAAACCGAATTAGGCGGTGGGGACAGGCGATGGTTTTGTCACATGAATATGCAGATGATTGCGATCATATATATGCCCATTTTCTTCATACCCCATGTTCGGTAGCAAGGTATGCAGCACTTATTTCTGGCAAGTCTTTTTCAATTTCTGCACATGCAAAAGATATCTGGACTTCACCTGAATGGGAGATGCGTGAAAAACTGAAAGACTGTGATTGGCTTGTGACATGTACTGAAGGTGGAGCTGATTATTTAAAGACTTTGGCGCCTGATGGTCGCGTTCATCTTGTCTACCATGGATTGGATTTATCAAGGTTCCCATCACCAGAAAACAACCCTTCGAAAAATGATGGAAGTTCAAGATCTAAAACAGTGAAACTGGTAACAGTGGGAAGGGCGGTTGCAAAGAAAGGCATCGATACTTTACTCCATGCTTTGGCTTCATTGCCAAAAGATATTAACTGGCATTGGACACATATTGGTGGAGGGCCTTTAAAGGGTGATTTGGAGACATTGGCTCTAAAACTTGGTATCCATGATCGGTGTGATTTCAAGGGTGCACTTCCGCAATCGGAAGTCCTGGAAACCTATAAGAAATCTGATTTGTTTATATTACCCAGCCGAATTGATGAGACAGGTGATCGCGATGGATTGCCAAATGTTATTGTTGAAGCCCAAAGCCAGGGAAAGGCAGTTATCTCAACAAGTATTTCAGGAATCCCTGAATTAATTCAAGATGGTATTAATGGTATATTGATTCAACCTGACAAGATAAATGATCTTGCAAAAGCAATTGAAAAGCTGTCGCGTAACCCCAAAACAAGGAATCAGATGGGCAAGCTTGGAGAAGAAAAAGTACGATCTCACTTCTCTCATAAACAAACAATTGGTGATATTGTATCTCTTCTAAATCAAAGTTTGAAAGTGACGCGTTAATGCCGTCTGTAATGTTTTACGTTCAGCACTTATGGGGGGTAGGGCATGTATATCGTGCAAGCAGAATTGCACGAGGTTTAGTTGATAAAGGTTTCCGGGTTGATCTGATTTGGGGTGGTACAAAAATCCCGGGTTTTGATTTTTCCGGAATGCATGTTCATTATCTAACTCCAGTGAGAACAAGCGACGCTTCTTTCTCACAATTGCTGCATGCAGATTGCTCAATTTTCAGTGATGAAGACAAGGGCAAAAGGCGTGATGAACTCTTGAAAATATACGATGAAATAAATCCTGATATTCTCATGACTGAAGCATTTCCATTTGGTCGCAGGCAAATGCGTTTTGAACTTTTACCGCTACTTGAAAAGGCGAGGGCAAGAAAAAAATCACCTATGATTGTGGCTTCTATCCGTGACATAATGCAAGAAGACCGCAAGGAAAAACGTGTTCAAGAGTCAAATGATTTGGTTGCAAATTATTTTGACTTCATTTTTGTTCATGGCGATGAAAATCTAATTCGTATTGAAGAAACATTGCAAGGTGCAGAAATTTTTTCGCGGAAAATCAGGTATACAGGCTTAGTCACACCACAGGTATCTTTTGCCAAAACAACTGATGAATTTAAGTGTGATGTTTTGGTTACAGTTGGTGGTGGAGCATTTGGCCAAAAATTGACACGTACTGCCTTGCAAGCCATGCCGCATTCAAAACTGTTTCGATCCAATTGGATTGTATCAGCGGGAACGGAAGTTTCGGAAAAAGATTTTGAACTTTTACAAGAGCAATGCCCCGAAGGTATGAAAATTGTAAGATACATTCCAGATCTTGCAAATGTAATGAACCATATAAAAGTGTCTGTATCTCATGCTGGCTATAATACA
Source organism: uncultured Rhizobiaceae group bacterium (assembly GCA_937951645.1). Lineage (GTDB taxonomy): Bacteria > Pseudomonadota > Alphaproteobacteria > Rhizobiales > Rhizobiaceae > JAALLB01. The sequence goes on along the minus strand of CALFBM010000097.1, from coordinate 9,059 downwards.
GTAGGAGACATTCTTCGCTCCGGTTGTGCATCCGTACTTTATCCTTACACGGGTGGACGAGAAACTGAGCAGCTAAGGCGTGCCAAAATTATGGATTACCATGCTATGGCAGTAATGCTTGACCCGGATAAATTATCTCCCATGAGTTTGGCGAATGCGGTTGATAAGGCAACTGAACTGCCAAGAAAAGCGGTTTCACTCCAATTGGAAGGGGCAAATAAGACCGCAAGTCTTATTAAACAGGAATTTGAGAAGTTTAGGCCTGCCAGTTGTTGATTACTTTTAACTACACCTTGAAAATAATACACCTCTTGCTACTAATGAAAAAAGTATTCATTAATCGAGAAAAGTCATGATTCAAGGTATCATAGCAGTGCTAGGACTTGTGGTTCTATGGTTACTGATGTCTGGCCTATATAAAACACTTGTTCTCATTTTTGGAGGTCTTTCAGTCTTGCTAACAATATTCATACTTAATCGAATGAATAAGGTTGACGGGCATAAACTCGGTTATGACATAGGTGTATTTGCCACGCTTCATTATCTTGTCTGGCTGTTGTTTGAGATTGTTAAGTCAAATTGGGCTGTGACCAAGATTATTCTTTCGGGTAAAATACCAAATAATCAGAAATTGTTTAAGGTGCCAGCCACCCAGAAATGTGAGACTGCACAGGTTGTTTTTGCAAATTCAATTACATTGACTCCGGGCACAATCACGGTTGAATCTGAAGATGATAATTTCCTTGTTCATGCTTTGAATTTTGCTGAAGGTGATATGGAAGCGCTTGCCGAGATGGACGCCAGGGTAACAGCCATAGAAACTGGAAATGCAGAGGGTAGTCAATAATGTTTGCAACTGCTGCTGTTGCACTTTTTATAGGTATGGTAATCGTGCTCGCAAGATTATATGCGGGTCCAACTTTGTATGACCGTGTATTGGCGGGAAACGCTTTTGGAACTTACACTGTGCTTTTTATTGGTATCCTTGGCTTCTTGACAGAGAGGCCTGATTTTTTAGATATTGCACTACTCTATGCCCTAATAAACTTTGTTGGAACGATCGCAATTCTTAAGTATTTTCGCTACCGAGCCATTGGCGACACTTCACCAACTCCAAACGGAATGCCTGCAGAAAATGGAAGATTAAAAGATCAAGGAGCAAAATCATGATTGCACTTGATTGGATTGTAGGAATCACGAGTTGGGCCAGTATTATAGCAGGTAGTGCCTTCATGGTGATTGGAGCGATTGGTACACTAAGGTTTCCTGATTTCTGGTCGCGTGTCCATGCCGTTTCTGTAACAGACTCTGCTGGTATGTTGTTGTTAACACTTGGAATGTGTATCCAGGGCGGGTTCACTTTAATAACGGTTAAGCTCGTTCTTATAGGCATTTTTCTGTTCATTACTGGGCCAACGGCTACACATGCTGTGGCAAACGCTGCGCTTGTTTCAGGTTTTTTACCACGTGGTGCCGATAGAACTATTGTTTCTGGTGAAAAGAAGGAGATCATAAAGCCCAAAGCCACTTCCAGGAAGCGGAAACCATCGAAGGCTAAAAAATAGTGGAATTATTTATCAATTTAACTCTGTTTTTCATGCTGGTTGTAACTGCGATTGCAATTTTGATGATGCGTCATCTTTTTGCAGTTGTTATGTTATCAAGCGTATTTAGTCTTTTGTGTGCTTTACTATTTGTAACTTTAGATGCGGTTGATGTGGCGTTTACTGAAGCAGCAGTTGGGGCGGGTATTTCTACAGTCTTGTTATTGGGTACAATGGCATTGACCGCTCGTAATGAAAAAATGCCAAGAAACTTTTCGCCTGTTCCGTTACTCGTGGTTTTGGTAACTGGGGGCGTGCTGATTTATGGCACTTTGGATATGCCTGATTTTGGCTCAGCGACTTCTCCGGCTCAATCTCACCTGGCAACACAATATTTAACGCAAAGTCCTCATGATATAGGTATTCCAAATGTTGTTACGGCAATTTTGGCGAGCTATCGTGGTTACGATACATTGGGTGAAACCGTTGTTGTATTTACTGCCTGTGTTGGTGTCCTCATCTTGATTGGTGGCTTGGCCAGACGTCGCCGCAAAGATGAGGGAGGAGCGAATTAATGCGTCACCATCTTCTTCTAAGAGTCATCACAAAATTATTGGTTGGCCCAATCATTTTATTTGCGCTTTATGTCCAGTTTCATGGTGACTATTCGCCTGGTGGTGGATTTCAGGCAGGTGTAATTTTTGCTGTAGCTTTCATTTTATTTGGCATCGTTTTTGGTCTTACCAAAGTAAAACAGGTCTTTCCTCCCTGGATCGTCCATAAATTGGCAGCACTTGGTGTTTTGATTTATGCTGGAACGGGTATTTACAGCCTTATGCTAGGGTCGACATTCTTGAATTATGGAGCTTTTACCCCGGCTCATCCCGAACATGGACAGCATTGGGGCATTTTAATTGTTGAGCTTGGCGTTGGTATAACAGTTGCTGCGGTTATGGTTGCAATCTATTACGCATTTGCGGCTCGTCCTCCCGTCATTAATGATGAAGAGTGGTAGGCCATGACATCGGAATTCATTCTTGGCCATTTAAATTATTGGCTATTTATTGTCCTTATGATGATTGGGTTTTATATTGTTGTCGCACGAGGAAACTATATTAAGAAGATTGTCGGACTTAATGTTTTTCAAGTCTCGGTTTTCATGTTTTATATTTCTATTGGCAAGGTAGAGGGTGGTACAGCTCCAATCTTTCCACTTGATATGAATATTGATCCTGATGTGGTTTATTCAAATCCACTCCCGCATGTTCTCATTCTAACAGCCATTGTGGTTGGTATTGCGACTACTTCTCTTGGACTTGCTTTGATTGTTCGTATTCGCGAGGAATTTGGAACAATTGAAGAAGATGAAATTCTGGAAATTGAAAGCAAATTACAGGCAAAGGAAAATTCTGCAGAAGGCCCTTCCATGGGAGGGCGTGCATAAATGGCTGGCAGTACTATTCTCCCAACACTAGGCATAATCGATCAGTTACCTTTGCTTACGATAGCCGTGCCACTTGTAGCTGGACCGCTTTGTGTCTTGTTCGGCAATAAACACATTGCCTGGGTACTCGCATTTGTTGCCAGTTTAATTTCTTTCTTGTTTTCTGCTCACATGCTTTTGCAGGTTTTGGATGGTGATGTGCTTTCATATCATCTTGGTGGATGGGCGCCGCCTTTGGGGATTGAATATCGTGTGGATGCAGCCAATGCTTTTGTATTGTTTTTAATCTCAGGCATCAGCACTGTGATTTTACCATATGCTCGTAAAAGTGTTGAACATGAAATCAAAAAAGTCAGCCATACGCTTTTTTATTGCTGTTATCTTTTGTGCTTCACTGGTTTACTCGGTGTTGTTGTTACCGGTGATGCTTTTAATGTTTTTGTTTTCTTGGAAATTTCTTCATTATCAACTTATGTCCTGATTGCGATGGGTGCCGAACGTGACAGGCGGGCCCTGACCTCGGCTTATGATTATCTTATTCTTGGCACTATTGGTGCCACCTTCTTTGTAATTGGTATTGGCTTTTTATACATTGCAACAGGCACTCTTAATATGGCTGATCTTGCAGTGCGCCTTGCCGGCATGGAAGGTAACCGTACTGTTCAGGCGGGCTTTGCTTTCATTGTGGTGGGTATGGGATTGAAAGCTGCTATCTATCCGTTGCATTTGTGGTTGCCGAGCGCATACACATATGCCTCCTCAGTCGTTACTGTATTTTTGGCTGCAACAGCTACCAAAGCTGCAATTTATGTACTTTTGCGGTTTATGTTTTCGGTATTTCAGCCGGAGTTTGTTTTTGAAACACATATTTTGACTTTCATTATTATGCCTCTGGCAATTTTGGCAATGTTTGCGGCATCCTTGATTGCGGCGTTTCAAACAGACCTCAAGCGATTGCTTGCTTATTCATCTGTTGCACAAGTTGGCTATATGATCTTAGGGATTGGATTAGCCACCAAAATCAGTTTGTCGGCAACAATCATCCATTTGTTCAACCACGGCATTACTAAGGCTGTCTTGTTTATGGTTGTAGGGGCTTTTGTGATGCAAAAAGGGAGTAGTTTTGCAAAGAACCTGAATGGGCTGGGTAAACAAATGCCCTGGACATGCGCTGCATTTGTAATCGGTGGATTAAGCCTGATTGGTGTTCCTGGAACTGCGGGATTTATTTCAAAATGGTTGCTGATTGATGCTGCTCTCGAAGAGGATCTTTGGTGGTTAGCACTTTTAATTGTGATGTCATCCCTTCTTGCTGTTGTATATGTCTGGAAGATAGTTGAAGTGCTGTACATGAAGCAACCGGAAGAAGGATCTGTTATCGGGGAAGTGTCGATATCTATGCTGATACCAATGTGGATATTGACGATCGCATGTATCTACTTCGGTTTAAATACTGAACTGACATTGACTTCTGCAAATGTTGCAGCAGATGGCCTTCTTGGTGGAGGTGCTCAATGATGGAAACAAATACAGCCATTTTGGTATCCATGGCGCTCCCTGTTTTAGCCTGCATCAGTAATTTATTACATGGTGATAGGCGCCCAAATTTACGAGATGGTATTACACTGCTTGCTGCGATAGCCACATTCGGTTGCGTATTAAGTATTCTGATAAATAATGGTGGCGCGCCCACAGAAATTTTCACTTTGTTTTCAATTATGCCAGGTTTGGATATAGCATTTCATATTGAACCTCTTGGCTTGTTATTTGCCTTGATTGCATCAGGTCTCTGGGTAGTTGTGCATCTTTATGCCATTGGCTATATGCGGGGCAATAATGAAGGTAATCACGCGCGGTTCTTTGCAGCTTTTTGTTTTTCCATATCGGCAACCCTTGGCATAGCATTCTCAGCCAATATGTTTTCGCTATTTATATTCTACGAAATTCTTACGATTGCTACTTACCCATTGGTTGCACATAAAGGAACTGAAGAGGCAAAACGGGGAGCCAGAATTTATGTAGGTACTTTGCTTGGTACATCTATTGGCTTGCAAATGGTAGGTATCATATGGACTTATGTCATTGCGGGTACACTGGATTTCACACAAGGTGGTATTTTACATGACAAGGAAGTAGGGGCAGGGTTGGCGACAATACTACTGGCTCTTTATGCCTTCGGTATTGGTAAGGCAGCGCTTATGCCATTCCATAAGTGGTTGCCAGCAGCTATGGTTGCACCAACGCCAGTATCTGCATTGCTTCATGCTGTTGCAGTGGTAAAGGCAGGTGTTTTCACCATTTTAAAAGTAGGAATATATATTTTTGGAATAGATTTCCTTGCTGAGACGGGCGCCTCGCAATGGCTCATGTGGCTGGCTGCTTTCTCTATCCTCGCGGCGTCTATTATTGCAATGACCAAGGATAATTTAAAAGCGCGATTGGCTTATTCAACGGTCAGCCAGCTTTCATACATAACATTAGGCATGGCACTTGCTACATCCATGGGGGTTATTGGTGGTGGCCTTCATATTGCAATGCATGCATTTGGCAAGATCACGCTCTTCATGTGTGCAGGTGCAATATATGTGGCGACACATAAAACCGAGATTAAACAGATGACTGGTTTGGGTCGCGTCATGCCAATTACATATGGTGCATTTCTGATTGGTGCTCTTTCAATTATTGGTCTGCCGCCATTGGGTGGTTCGTGGAGCAAATGGCAATTAATGATAGCAGCAGCTGACACGGAACAATTGTTAATGATTGCCGTATTGATGATTAGCTCATTGTTAAATGTGGCATATCTTCTGCCCATTGTTGCGAAAGGTTTCTTCCTGACTGACGAAAATAACAATACGGGCTCAGGTATAAAAGAAGCGCCATTTTGGTGTGTTACTCCTCTGGTATTTACAGCACTTGGATGCTTGGTTCTGTTCTTTTATGCAGGCGACATTATGGAATTCCTTGCACCAATTGGAGGAGGGTAATAATGGCCAAAGCACCTAAAAATGATAACCCTCAAAACTATCCTGCCCTCGGTCGGTGGATGATGTGGGTCGATAAGCCGGGCAGTGTTAAAAAAATGACTTGGGTACTTGGCATTTTTTGTGTCCTAACCATTCTTGGAAATCTTACCTATTCCAACAAGGGGCATTACAGTGCTGAAAACATTCTTGGTTTTTACGCCTTTTATGGATTTGTGGCTTTTACCTTGATTATTTTTGTTGCAAAAGCACTACGTACACTCATCATGCGTCCTGAAGATTATTACGGTAAAAAATCAATAGATACAGAAGAATGGCCTGAAGCCGAGCTTGTGCGAAAGGATCATAATGATGATTGATCCATTCCCTCCAGCATTTATATTCTTTATTGGCGCAGGATTATTACTGTGCATGCCAAAAGGAAATCTGCGCGCATTAATCGGCATTATTGTACCGATCATTACAGCCCTTGTGATATGGGAGTTGCCAAACGGTATTGGCAGTGAACTGGAATTTGCTGGTTTGGCACTGGAAATGATGAGAGTTGACAAGCTCTCTGTAATCTTCGGATTGGTTTTCTGTCTGGCAGCTTTTTTGGGTAATCTCTATGCTTGGCATGTCAAAGATACAATTCAACAAGTTGCTGCACTTGGCTATGCGGGTTCCGCAATTGGCGCAGTGTTTGCTGGCGACTTCATAACATTGTTTATTTACTGGGAAGGTACTGCAATTGCTTCAGTCTTTCTCATATGGGCAAGGCGCACAGAAGGGGCATTTTATACAGGGATGCGCTATCTGGTTATTCAGATTGCCTCTGGCGTCATATTGCTTGCAGGTGTTGTGCTGCTTTACCGCGAGACAGGTTCTATCACCTTTGAAAAAATGGAACTTGGAACATTAGCAACCTGGCTTATTTTTCTATCATTCGGTATAAAGTGTGCTTTCCCGTTGTTACATAATTGGTTACAGGATTCATATCCAGCTGCCACTATTACGGGCACGGTGATATTGTCAGCTTTTACAACCAAGCTTGCAGTATATGCACTGGCTCGCGGGTTCCCCGGAACAGAATTGCTAATTTACATTGGGGCTGTGATGACAGTTTTTCCAGTTTTCCTAGCGGAAATTGAAAATGATTTGCGCCGCGTTCTGGCTTATTCCCTAAATAATCAACTCGGGTTTATGGTGGTAGGCGTTGGCATAGGCACAGAGATGTCCTTGAACGGCACTGCCTCACATGCCTTTGCTCATATTCTTTATAAGGCATTATTATTCATGAGCGTAGGGGCGGTTCTTTTCAGGACAGGTACTTCCAAAGCTTCAGAACTTGGTGGGCTTTATCGTACCATGCCTCTTACGGCCATATTCTGCTTGGTTGGCGCCGCCTCCATTTCTGCGTTCCCGCTTTTTTCAGGCTTTGTTACCAAGTCGCTTATTCTGGATGCCTCGGCAGAAAACCATTATATGATCGTTTGGGGCATGTTGGTATTTGCTTCTGCGGGCGTTCTATCACATTCAGGCATCAAGATACCGTTCTTTACATTCTTTGCACATGATAGCGGAAAGCGTCCAGCTGAGGCACCAACCCACATGCTATGGGCAATGGGCATAACAGCAGCCCTTTGTATTTTGGTAGGCGTGTTCCCGGAACCTCTTTATGCATTACTGCCTTATAAAGTGGATTATCATGCCTACACCACTTATCATGTCGTTGGACAGTTACAGCTCTTGCTTTTTGCTCTCCTGGCTTTTGTATTCTTGATGAGAACAGGCATCCATCCACCAGAAGTACGTGCGATAAACCTTGATACGGATGTTCTTTATCGCCGCTTTTTACCAACACTGATTACCAGGCTTGGAAATATCATCTCGGGTGTGTGGATGCTTGGAACCTGGTTTGCAAAAGGCAAGGCCGATAAGTTTGTTAAAACATTACATAATTCACACGGGCCCGAAGGGCGCATGGCAAGGGTTTGGCCAACAGGTGCAATGGTCTTGTGGATTGCAATTATATTAAGTGCTACTTTGATTGTAAATTTTATTTAAATTGAGTGCAGGAAATTTATGATGATTTCTATTGCCGGTGCGATATTGATTTCCAATACGGGCAACTTGCTGTTGCAACGTCGTGATAACAACCCTTCAATTTTTTCACCCAACATGATCAGTGTTTTTGGTGGTTCAGCAGAGCAAGGAGAAGATGATCTTCTTTATGTTGCCATGCGTGAGATTAAAGAAGAAACAGACATATCACTTCCTGCGGAAGCTTATTTGCCACTGGTTCAATTCAAGAATTTTTATCCTGATGGGCGCGTTATTAATGCCGCTTTTTATATTTTGGAAAATATAGAAAAGAGTAAATTGGCAATTACAGAAGGTTCCTTGATTGAAATATCCATTGATAATGTTGGTAAATACATGCACGAAATGGTACCTACAACATGTTTCGCGGTTTCAGTTTATCTACAAAATGTACAGTCTGAAAAATAGTTTTGATTAGAGATCAAGTTTGAAAATCTTATATGCCTGCAATGATCTGGATTATTTTAGAGCACATCGTTTGTTTTTGGCGCAAGCAATGGTTTCACAAGGTTGGGATGTTATTCTTTCTACTGGTGGCGTTCAGATATCTGACAGTAATGTAAATGCTGACGGTATAAAGATTCTGGATGTTAATGTTGATCGGCACAAATTTAATTTAAAAACTGACATTGGCTTGATCGGTAGCTATTTGAAGCATCTGAAATCAGAAAAACCGGATGTAATCCACGCAATTACGATTAAGCCCATTTTGTTCATGGGAATAGCTCTGCTTTTAAATAAATTGATGCGTGGACAGTCTCCTAAATTGGTTTTGACCTACCCAGGGCTTGGTAAAGTGTTTGAGCCGCAAACCAACATTAAAACAAGGATACGCAAGTTTGTAGTATCAAGAGCGCTAAAATTTTCAAACAGTATTTTGAAACCTCATGCTACTTTTGAAAATTATTCAAGCATGGAGGAGCTGGCGAAAGAAAAAATTATAACAAAAGAAAACTCTTCTGTTGTGATGGGGGCAGGTCTTGACCGTAGCAAGTTTTATTCATC
>CALFBM010000096.1 GCA_937951645.1 uncultured Rhizobiaceae group bacterium | reverse complement strand
TGTAAAGAGTGGTAAAGAACCTTACTATGTGCTGGAAATGTTTCCATACCCATCAGGCCGCATTCACATGGGGCATGTTCGAAATTATACGATGGGTGATGTTGTGGCTCGCTACAAAAGAGCCAAAGGATATGAAGTTCTACACCCAATGGGTTGGGATGCATTTGGCATGCCTGCTGAAAATGCTGCGATGCAAAACAATACCCATCCAAAGGGCTGGACGTATGATAATATTGCCTCCATGCGCACGCAACTTAAAAGCATGGGGTTGTCAATTGATTGGTCGCGCGAATTTGCAACCTGTGATGTGGAATATTACGCACAACAACAGGCATTATTCCTTGATTTTCTAAAGCATGATCTGGTTTACCGTAAAAATGCAAAAGTAAATTGGGATCCGGTTGACATGACCGTGCTTGCGAATGAACAGGTCATTGACGGTAAAGGCTGGCGCTCAGGTGCAGAGGTTGAACAACGTGAGCTAACACAGTGGTTCTTCAAAATCTCAGACTATGCAGACGAACTTTTGGAAGCAATTGACGGTCTTGATGAATGGCCTGCAAAGGTAAAGCTGATGCAGTCCAACTGGATTGGTCGTTCACGTGGTGCAAAAATCAAATTTCCATTGGTTGGAAAAAATGGAACCAATGAGACTGAATTAATCTGTTTTTCAACCAGACCGGACACACTCTATGGTGCAAGCTTTATGGCAATTGCAGCAGAACATCCAATTGCATTGGAGATGGCAAAGTTCAATCCAGAGCTTGAAGGCTTCATCAAGGAATGCCGAAAGATGGGAACATCTGCTGCAGATATTGAAACTGCAGAAAAGCAAGGTTTTGACTTAGGTCTAACCGTTGCACACCCCTTCATCGCAGGAAAGACCTTACCTGTATATGCTGCTAATTTTGTCTTGATGGATTATGGTACAGGAGCCGTTTTTGGTTGTCCTGCCCATGATCAGCGCGATCTGGATTTTGCACGAAAATACAATTTGGAAGTAACTTCTGTTGTTGCTACTCATGACAGTCCTGATAGTCCTGTTGAAATAACTGATGTTGCCTACATTGATGATGGTATCTTGGTAAATTCAGGCCCAATGTCTGGTCAACGCAAAGAGCAGGCAATTAATACAGCCATTGATGTTTTGGCTGAACGTGGTCTTGCGCAAGAAGAGATTAACTTCCGCCTGCGCGACTGGGGAATTTCACGTCAACGCTATTGGGGTTGCCCAATCCCGGTTGTTCATTGCGATGACTGTGGCGTTGTGCCTGAAAAAAAGGGAAACCTTCCAATTGAACTACCAGAAGATGTCACATTTGACGTCCCCGGTAACCCGCTGGATCGTCACCCAACCTGGCGTAATACAAATTGTCCTTCATGTGGTAAAGCGGCACTTCGTGAAACAGATACGATGGACACTTTTGTTGATTCATCCTGGTATTTTGCGCGCTTTATAACACCCAAGGGAAAAAACCCAACGGATCACGCTGGTGCAAACCATTGGTTGCCCGTAGATCAATATATTGGTGGTATCGAGCATGCTATTTTGCATTTGCTTTATTCAAGGTTCTTTGCAAGAGCCATGTCAATTACTGGCCATATGGATATCAAGGAACCATTCAAGGGATTATTCACTCAAGGCATGGTTGTCCATGAGAGCTACCGCGACAAGGATGGCGCGTGGCTACAACCTTCAGAGATAATTCTTTCTGGTGAAGGCAAGGACCGCAAGGCAGTCCATGCAAAAACGGGTGAAGATGTAAGAATTGGCGGCATTGAAAAAATGTCGAAATCAAAACGCAATACAATTGACCCGGATGACATTATGCAAACTTATGGCGCTGATACCGCTCGCTGGTTCATGTTGTCAGATTCACCACCAGAACGTGATGTTGAATGGACCGATGCAGGTGCAGAAGGCGCACATCGTTTTGTACAAAGAATTTGGCGTTTGGTTCAAACATGGTCTGAAAATGTCAAATCAGCTGATATGCCAAACGACCTTCAAGACACTAAAGCAAATGAAGTCCGTAAGGCTTCACATAAAACCTTGAAAGCCATTGGTGATGATATCGAACGTCTTGGTTTCAATCGCGCGATTGCAAGATTGTATGAATATGTAAACACGCTTTCTTCTGCAGGCAATGTCAAGAAAAGTAATCCTGATTTGGATAGCGCCATGAAGGAAGGTTTGTCTTTCCTCATTCAATGCTTTGCTCCTGTCATGCCTCACTTGGCTGAAACATGTTGGGAAGAGCTTGAGTTTGATGGCTTGGTTTCCGAACAATCCTGGCCAGTCCATGATGATGCACTGGCGGTTGATGATACCATTATTTTGCCAGTTCAAATCAATGGCAAAAAACGTGCTGACCTTGAAGTCAAGCCAGACGCCACTTCACAAGAAATAGAGGATGCAACTTTGGCTCTAGATGTGGTAATAAAGCAATTGAACGGGCAATCGCCCAAGAAAATTATTGTCGTACCAAAGAGAATTGTGAATGTTGTTGTTTAGTCAAATTACTAAAATTAGCCGTTCCTGTATCGCTATTTTTGCGGTGCTGTTTTTATCTGCCTGCCAATTTCAGCCGCTTTATGGTGAGCGTACACCTGGACAAGGCGGTGGACTTGAACAGGTTGGTGTTGCCTCCGTTGATAGTCGTGTTGGTCAACAGGTTAGAAATCATCTTTTGTTTCTTTTAAACGGCGGATTTGCTTCAAGTGAAAAAACCCATGAAGCCAGGCTTCGTGTAAGCTATAACAATATATTATCTGCATCACTTCCAAGTGTCGCAGACTCAACAGCTGGTACAGTTACCGTTAATGTAAGTTATGATCTTGTTGATCTCGCAACAAACGAAATTATTGCAAGTGGTTCACGCGATGCAACCGCTTCCTACGATAGAACAGGGCAGGTTCTCGCCAACAATAGAGCAACACGTGACGCTGAAAATCGCGCTGCAAAAGAAGCCGCTGAAGTACTGCGTCTGGCAATTGCTTCACACATTAGTAAACTTTAAAATCTTATGGCTTCCCTCAAGCCTAGAGATATCGAACCTTTTTTAAAAAAGCCTGACTTTTCCAGAGCTGTAATCCTGCTTTATGGACCAGATGCAGGTCTTGTTAGTGAGCGAGCCGATATGTTGGCTCAAAAATCCGGTGTTGATTTATCAGATCCCTTTTGCCTAATTCGTATGAATGCTGATGATGCCGCAAGCGATACGGCGCGTATTGCTGATGAAGCACATACGATCGGCATGTTTGGTGGAAAAAGATTAATTCGAATTTCCGGAAATACACGACGGGATCTCGCCAAGGCAGTAAAGCCTGTTTTGGAAACCCCACCACAGGACGCAATAATTTTAATTGAGGCAGGAGATCTCAAGAAAACCGCAGGACTGCGAAAGCAACTTGAAGCAAATCCAGCCAGCCTTTGCGTCCCGTGTTATCAGGATACAGATGCTGCAATCGAACAATTAATTGATGAGGAGATTACAGCAAAAGGCTTAAAGATTGATCGTGAAACACGTTTACTCTTAAAATCCATGCTTGGCGATAACCGTATGGTTTCAAGGGGTGAACTTTCCAAGTTGGCAATTTATTGTGAAGGCAAGGAGACCGTAACGGCCGATGAAATTCATGAAATCGTTGGCGATGCATCCAAACTTGTTATGGATGATGTTATTGATGCAACTGCAACAGGCGATGCAGCAAAGCTGCAAGTTGTTCTTCCCAAGGCCATAGAGGCAGGCAATGCACCCGATATTATTTTATTGGGCTTGCTACGTCATTTTCAAATGTTGCAAAACGTGCGAAATAAAGTCGAGTTACAACGACAACCAGCTTCAAACGTAATTGGAGGACTAAGACCACCTGTTCATTTTGCCAGAAAAAATGCGGTCACTTCTGCCGTAAATATTTGGACGCTTGAAAGACTGACAAGGGCATTGGTTCGTCTTGATAAAGCAATGCTTGAATGCCGCCAAAAAAGTGGAATGGCCAAGGCCTTGTGCAGTACGACACTTCTTGCATTAAGTCTGGAAGCTGGTGCTTTAAAAAAGCGCTAGTTCCTGAAACTCCAGCTCTGGAAACTAAGAACCAAGCAATCCATTTTGCAGGCGTCTGCAAACTTCGTCTAACTGATCAAGGTTGGAATATTTAATCCGCAATTCACCCTTTTCGTTATTACCGTGCCGAAGATCAATTTTTAACCCGAGATTATCTTCAAGTGTTTGCTCTAGCGCACGTATATCAGCAGGCTTTTCCGTAGTTTTGGGTTTACCCTGCCTTCCCTCACTTGATTTTGTTTCCAGTTTTTCTTGGGCAAGCATTTCTGCCTGACGAACGGAAAGTCCCTCTTCAACAATTCTCTTGGCAAGCGCCTGGGGATTATCTGCTGTAACGAGTGTTCGTGCATGGCCTGCAGACAAACTGCCATCACGAACAAATTGCTGAACATCCTTGGGCAATTTCAAGAGGCGCAGCGTATTAGCTACATGCGAACGACTTTTGCCGATGACTTGAGCAAGTTCATTTTGACTATAATCATACTCATCTATCAATTGCTGATAGCCCTGTGCCTCTTCAACTGAGTTTAAATCTGCTCGTTGAACATTTTCAATGATGGCAAGTTCAAGTGCCTGTTTGTCTTCAACATCGCGAATGATAATTGGAACGTCATGAAGGCCTGCTTTTTGGGCAGCTCTCCAGCGACGTTCACCCGCAATAATCTCATATTGGGCACCCCCTAAGTCTTCGCCTTTGGCGGGGCGAACCAAAATTGGTTGAACAATGCCATGTTCCTGAATTGAATTCGATAAATCCAGTAATTCATTGTCAGCAAAGAATTTACGCGGGTTATTGGCGTTGGCACGAATATGCTCAATGGGAACCATACGTTCACCTTGCTTGATAACAGGTGCTTCTGTCTGCGTCTTCTCCAAGGTTTTTGATGAAGCGATTGGTTGATCCAAATCTCCCATAAGGGCGGCCAAACCACGACCAAGACGTTTTTTTGAATTATCATCTGACATTCTAATTACCCTAATAATATCCGGTTCATTACGGATATGAATCAAATGTTATGCAGCAATAAGCTGCTTTTCACGTTTTATAACCTCAGAGGCCAATTGCAAATATGCCTGGCTGCCTGCGCAGTTAAGATCGTACAAAAGAACTGGTTTACCATGCGAAGGTGCTTCAGAAACCCGAACATTGCGCGGAATAATTGTCTTATAAACCTTGTCACCGAGAAACTCGCGAACATCGTCAACGACCTGCATGGCAAGATTGTTACGCTTGTCAAACATGGTCATCACGATACCATGAATGATTATTTCAGGATTAATTGTCTCTTTGACCTGCTCTACGGTTTGCAACAACTGACTTAAGCCCTCAAGAGCAAAAAACTCGCATTGTAGTGGTACTAAAACAGAATCAGCGGCTGCCATTGCATTTAACGTGAGTAAGTTAAGTGACGGTGGACAATCAATCAAAATATAATCAATTGGAATTTCATTAGGATTATATTCCTTTATTGCTGTTTTGAGTTTAAAGGCACGATCTGTCTGCCCGGAAATTTCCATTTCCACACCCAAAAGATCAAGTGTCGAGGGTGAAACATACAAACCAGGCACAGCTGTCGGAGTAATAGTCTCTTCAAGTGTAGCACCGCCGGTCAACAAATCATACGTGGACACTTTACGATCATCGCGATCAATCCCAAGACCAGTGCTGGCATTACCTTGGGGATCCAGGTCAATTACCAGTGCCGTCTGTTCTATCGCAGCCAAGGCCGTAGCAAGGTTTATTGCGGTCGTTGTTTTACCAACGCCACCCTTTTGGTTTGCCACTGTAATAACTCTTGGCATAATTTCCTCTATTCCGCATTTGTTTTAATCTGCTTTAAATTTCGTATTTCCAGAATCACAGAATCTGTTGAAATAGCACTTCTATGGTTTACCAGATCAAACTCCCACAAACCATCACAATCTGCCAATTCCGCTTCAAATTCACGGCCTTTGTGGAAGAGCGCCGTTGCACCATTTAACAACCATGGTGAGGCAAGTTTTAATAACAAGGGTAAAGCAGCCAAGGCGCGAGCAGTCACAATCTCAGGCTGAGAAACAAATGAATTAATATCCTCAATTCGACCACAATATACTTGGGCACGTGTCTGCATTTGTCTGTTTACCTGGCGAAGAAAAGAGCATTTTTTTTGAATGCTTTCAACAAGACTAACAGAAGAATCTTCATAATCAGCCATGATTGCTGCAATCACCAGGCCTGGAAATCCACCGCCACTACCAATATCTACCCACGACCTTGCTTCTGGCTTCAGGCTAATACACTGAAGACTATCTGCTATATGCCTATTCCAGATATCATTTAGTGTTGATGGTGCTACAAGATTGGTTTTCTTTTGCCATTCTTCGATGCGCGCTACCAGGATCTTCAATCGTGCAAAAGTTTCACGTGAAACAGGGTGAATTCGGGAAAGCTCGGAAAGTATAACATCTCCGCTCATGATGCTTTTTTTCTCACAGCAGGCTTCGTAATGTGAGCGAGCAGTAAAGTAAGTGCTGCTGGAGTCATGCCTTCTATGCGCGAAGCCTGTCCTATATTGGCAGGGCAAACTCTCTCAAGCTTCTGCTGCAACTCAATTGATAGCCCCGATAAATTGGAGTAATCAAAATCCTTGGGAATAATACGTTTCTCATCTTTTCGCACAATAGATGCGTCAGACTCCTGACGAGCCAAATAAACCGCATAGCCAGCTTCAATTTCCAGGGGTTCAATCGCTTTTTCGTCGATGGTATTCAACTCAGGCCAAATATCTTTAAGTCTTTTGAAATCAATATCATTAAATGATAAAAGATCATAAGCTGAACGGCGAACCCCGTCCTCTTTGACCTTTAATCCGGCCTTAGCAGCTTCATTAGGCGTTAAAGTAAGGGATTTAAGCAATTCACGACCTGAATTATAGGCATTCTGTTGATTCTCAAAGAATTCCTGACGTTTAGTAGAAACAATACCCGCTTCAATACCAAGGGGTGTCAAGCGTTGATCCGCATTATCAGAGCGTAATGAAAGTCTGTATTCGGCACGAGATGTAAACATACGATAAGGTTCACTTACACCTCGTGTGACCAAATCATCAATCATCACACCTATATAACTTTGTGTACGGCTAAACGTAATCTCATCCTGATCACCAGCCAGTCTTGCAGCATTCAATCCGGCAACAAGTCCTTGTGCGCCTGCCTCTTCATAACCGGTCGTTCCATTAATCTGGCCAGCAAGGAAAAACCCCTGAATCTTTCGCGTTTCAAGTGTTGGTTTCAGCTCTCGAGGGTCTACATGGTCGTATTCAATTGCATACCCTGGTTGAAGGATTATTGCTTTTTCAAGTCCCAGTATGGTTTTCAGAAATGCTTCCTGAACCCACTCGGGCATCGAGGTAGAAATCCCGTTTGGATAGACATTGATATCATCCAGCCCTTCTGGTTCAATAAATATTTGATGCCCGTCACGTTCTCCAAATTTAACAATCTTGTCTTCAATTGAAGGGCAATATCTAGGGCCTATGCCATCAATTTGACCAGAGTACATTGCAGAGCGCTTAACGTTATCACGAATAATTTCATGAGTTGCAGGCGTTGTTCGTGTAATTCCGCACTCAACCTGAGGATTTGTAATTACCTTTGTCATACTTGAGAAAGGCACGGGTACTTCATCTGCACCTTGTTTTTCCAGACTATTCCAATCAATCGTTCTCGTATCAAGTCGTGGCGGTGTACCCGTTTTCAGTCTTGCAAGCGTAAATCCGGCCTTTTCAAGAGTACCAGACAGACCCACGCTTGGATCTTCGCCCATACGCCCCGCAGGAATCATTTTTTCACCAATATGAATGAGTCCACGAAGAAATGTCCCTGTTGTTAACACAACCGCACGGCATTTAACGATACTGCCATCTGCCAAAATAACGCCTTGAGTTATATTCCCGTCGAGTTCTATGTCCTCGACAGCAGCTTCAATAATATCAAGTCCTTCAATATTAAAGATCTCTTCCTGCATCGCTTCACGATATAGCTTGCGATCAGCCTGGGTTCTGGGGCCACGAACAGCAGGCCCCTTTCTTCTGTTAAGAAGCCTGAATTGTATGCCTCCACGATCAGCCACACGACCCATGAGGCCGTCCAGGGCATCAATTTCGCGCACTAGATGACCTTTTCCCAGCCCACCAATTGCTGGATTACACGACATAACTCCAATTGTATCACGTTTATGAGTAATTAATGCAGTTTTGGCGCCAGCACGAGCAGAAGCACTGGCAGCTTCCGTACCAGCATGTCCACCGCCCACAACAATTACATCATATTGAGTTTTATTCATCATTCGAGTCCAATAGCTGTTCATTTGTTGAAGGTCAAAGAGAAAGCGACATAAATCATCAATAAAAATGTTTCACGTGAAACAGGGTAAATACAATTTGCGTCTTCAAGTGTGTTTCACGTGAATCATTTACCTACACAAAACTCGGAAAAAATTACATCAAGTAAGTCTTCTACATCAATTTTACCAATTATACGACCAATACAATCAGAAGCATAACGTAGTGTTTCTGCTTTAAGTTCAATATCAGAAACTTGGTTTTCAAGCACAAAATCTAAATGTGTTACACAATCTGATAAAGCTTCGCGATAGCGTACTCTGCTAATCAAGCGTGTTTCTCTATTATTAAGCTTACCTACAATACGTTCTTTAATTAAATTAAGTAAACCGTCCAACCCTTTATCTGTCAGCGTTGATATGGACATTTTATTATCAAACAGATGGTTATCGTCCTTAGATTTAATATACAAGATATCCTCAAAGTTTAATTCAGGAGCTTCTTCAATATCATCAATATCAGTAAGCCAAATAACGAGATCCGCTTCTGAACCTCGTAATTGAGCTCTTCTAACACCCTCAACTTCAACAATGCTATCAGATTCACGTAAACCTGCAGTGTCAGAAACTATTACAGCATAGCCATTCAAATCCAAATGAACATCCAATATGTCACGTGTAGTACCAGGTTCATTTGTAACAATAGCAACATCACGCTTTGCGAGTGCATTAAGAAGACTGGATTTACCGGCATTTGGCTTACCCATAAGAGCTATTTTAAACCCATCGCGGATTATCTCACCTGCTCTGTCATCTTCCAAATAAGTTTTAATCTCATTTTTTAAGGCAACAACTTGGGCAAATCCCTCTTTGGAAATTTCTTCCGGAATATCTTCTTCTTCACTAAAATCCAGTTCAGCTTCAATCATTGCCCGCATATGAACAAGCCGTTTTCGCCAATCGTCATAAGTATTGCGCAAATCACCGCGACTTTGTGCCAATGCCTGCTTGCGTTGTGCTTCAGTTTCACTGGCAACGAGATCTGCAATGCCTTCAATTTCAGTAAGATCAAGTTTCCCGTTCTCAAAGGCACGTCTGGAAAACTCTCCGGCTTCAGCCAATCTTACATCATCAAAAGTGCAAAGCGCATCAAGGACTGCTTCAACAACTGCCCGCCCACCGTGTAAATGAAATTCAAGGCAATCCTCACCCGTAAAACTCGTAGGTCCTGGAAACCACAAGAGCAACCCACGATCGAGTTCTTCTTGAGTCTGAGGATTAACGATGTTTTTTAGAGCAATACTTCGAGGCTTGGGTAATCCATTACCCATTAATGATGCAATGACAGCACAAGAGGGGCCGGAAACCCTAATTACAGCAACACCGCTGGGTAGATTGCCACTGGAAAGTGCAACAATTGTTTTATCGTTCATTGCAATAAACCCTATTCACTTATTAAGATAGCTTATCAAGCAATTGAAGATAAATATTTCGAGTCCGAATCAAAATAAACTAAAATCCGTTAAACGATGGAATAGATAACGCATCCGAATCAATTAGAAATAGAGATAAGTTATTGATAAATATAATAAATAAGTATTTATGTATTCATATTATCAAAGAATTCATCGTTGTTTTTTGTCTGTTTAAGCTTGTCAATCAGGAATTCAATTGCATCCGTTGTACCCATGGAAGACAGAATACGACGCAGTACGAAGACTTTTTGCAGGTCTTCCTTACTGATAAGAAGATCTTCTTTCCGGGTACCAGATTTAAGAATATCCATGGATGGATAAACACGTTTATCTGAAACCTTGCGATCAAGCACAATTTCCGAGTTACCCGTACCTTTAAATTCTTCAAAGATGACTTCATCCATACGACTGCCTGTATCAATCAAGGCTGTTGCAATAATGGTAAGAGAGCCACCTTCCTCAATATTACGAGCAGCACCAAAGAAGCGTTTGGGTCTTTGAAGTGCGTTTGCATCAACACCACCAGTAAGTACCTTACCTGATGATGGAACCACTGTATTATAGGCACGGCCCAACCGTGTAATCGAGTCAAGCAAAATAACCACATCGCGTCCATGTTCCACCAGACGCTTTGCTTTTTCAATTACCATTTCTGCAACTTGTACGTGACGTACGGCAGGCTCATCAAACGTGGAAGAAACCACTTCACCTTGAACAGAACGCTGCATGTCGGTTACTTCCTCAGGACGTTCATCAATCAAAAGAACGATCAGATAACTCTCAGGGTGATTTGCTGTAATTGAATGAGCGATGTTTTGCAAAAGAACCGTCTTGCCCGTTCGAGGCGGAGCAACAATCAAGCCACGTTGTCCTTTGCCAAGAGGTGCCACAAGATCAATTACACGACCAGAAAGATCCTTATTGGTAGGATCATCAATCTCCATATTGAAACGTTCATCAGGATAAAGTGGTGTGAGATTGTCAAAGTGAATCTTGTGACGAATTTTATCCGGATCTTCAAAATTGATTGTATCAACCTTGAGAAGTGCAAAATATCTTTCGCCGTCTTTGGGACTTCTGATAGGTCCTTGCACTGTATCTCCTGTTTTCAAGGAGAAACGACGAATTTGTGAGGGTGAAATATAAATATCGTCAGGACCAGGAAGATAGTTAGCGCTTGCAGAGCGTAAAAATCCAAATCCGTCTTGAAGGATTTCAACAACGCCCTCACCAATAATTTCAACATCCTGTTCAGCAAGACTTTTCAACGTAGCAAACATAAGTTCTTGCTTACGCATCGTACTTGCGTTTTCAACTTCCAAACCTTCAGCATAGGCGATAAGTTCAGTAGGACTTTTCGAGTTTAACTCTTGAAGCTTCATTTGTTCCATGAAGACACTCTTTCCATTAATGTATAATTAGATTGCATGTGGGAATAATTTTCAACGCACTGCAAATAGGTAGGTTGAACACTAAATACCCCGAAAATGAGATTCACTCAAGAAAATTCTCGTTTGAAAAGATTTTATCGATATATCAGCCTTAAAAAGGCTTAACGATGACTAAAATGACAATTAAAATCATTAATAGAGTAGGGCCCTCGTTGGCAACACGATAAAATTTGGTTGAGCGTAAGCGTTTATCTTCCGAAAATTCCCGAACCCATCGCGCCATAAACATATGAAAGGCGCTCATTAAAATTACCAAGAAGAACTTTGTAACAAACCAGCCCTCCTTATGTGCATCAATCAGTGACATAAGCCAAAGGCCAAATACCCAGCTTGCTATCATCGCTGGTGTCATAATAGCCTTAAGAAGCCTGCGCTCCATGATTTTGAAAGTTTCAGATTGAACCGAGCCGATTTCCGCATCAAAATGATAAATCATCAATCTGGGTAAATATAATAATCCTGCCATCCAGCTGATAATGGAAATAATATGCGCAACTTTTACCCATTCATACATGGATTAACTTCCTCTAATCCGCGCTAACAATTGTTCAACATGAGCAATCGGAGCCTGAGGAGTAATCCCATGACCAAGATTAAAAATCAACGGACCTGAACCCAGATTTTCAAGTATCTCATCGATACCATCATCGAGCGCAGAGCCCCCGGCAATAACACGAAGAGGATCAAGCAAGCCTTGAACAGCTCCGCCCTTTTGTAATTCCTTGGCTTGAAGCATTGGAACAGACCAATCAAGCCCCAATCCCGTAATATCTGTAGCTTCGCGATACCCATTGTATTGGGACCCTGCGCCTTTGGGAAAACCGATAATAGGAGCACCAGGAATTTCAGCACGAACATTTTTGACAATTTGAGCCATGGGTTTTACACACCAACGGTCAAACTGGCCACCACCCAGAATTCCAGCCCAGCTGTCAAAAACCTGAACCATATCAGCACCAGCCTTGAACTGGGCAATCAAATAATTCGAAGAGGCAGCAACAAGCGTATCAATCAGTTTTTGAAAAGCTTCAGGATTTTGATGGGCAAATAACCTGGCAGGAGCTTGATCTGTCGTCCCATGCCCAGCAATCATGTAAGTCGCTACAGTCCATGGAGCCCCACAAAAACCAATTAAGGTTGTTTCATCAGGGAGTTCACTTCTTAATCCGCTAACAGTTTCCAAAACAGGTTTGAGATGATCCAAAAACCCATCCAGTTCCAATCTATCAATTTCTTCAAGCTTGATAGGTTCCAGAACAGGCCCTTCACCTTCCTTGAATTCAACCTTGCGACCCAGTGCATCGGGAATAACCAAAATATCGGAAAACAAAATGGAAGCATCAAAACCAAACCGTCTGATCGGTTGCATTGTAACTTCAATCGCCAACTCTGGATTATAACACAAATTCAGAAAGCCACCTGCCTTCTTACGCGTTTCCCTGTATTCGGGTAAATACCTCCCTGCTTGTCGCATTAGCCATACTGGTGGGATTTCAAAACTTTTCCCTTTCAATACTTCTAGGACTTTCCTCAATTTTAGCTCTCCACAGTTACGTTATAAAAGAAGTTTTACCTTCGGTTTATTTGATTCTTATTAGAGTCTGTGAATAGCGGTAATTCTTTCATATTCACACGATATCTATAAATTACGAACTTATATGTGTAATTCACTTTAACCGGAAATGCACATTGTTAATTACGGGGATCAGTTAAAGTTAATATTATATTTCAATATGTTAAAATTTAATCTAATTTCCTCAAGCGTAAAAATTGATATATGAAGTTCAAGTTATCCCATTTATCCACGTTAATAACATTTTCCCTTCAAAATAATACATACGATGTTATTGTGAGTGAGATTTGCCATAGCGGGCAAAAAAACTGGGTTGAAAATAAAATCGTAAAAATTATCAACAGCTGTCCACAAGAAGGCAAAATCCATTGAGTGATCAAGCAAGTTCATTTCATCTCCATTTAATATCTGACTCTACCGGTGAAACACTGATTGCAGCAGCGCGAGCTGTAACATCCCAATATCAATCCAATCAGGCAATAGAACATATTTACCCATTGGTGCGAAATCAAAAGAAACTCGAAAACGCCATAGAGGAAATTACAAAAGAGCCAGGCATCGTGCTCTATACAATTTCCGATTTTGAAATAGGTGAATATCTTGAAACCAAATGCAAGGAAATAGGAGTTCCGATTGTTTCAGTACTGGAGCCGATTTTTCAATCCTTCCACTCATATCTTGGAAAACCCACCAGACGCATAGTTGGTGCCCAGCATGCACTTGATAGTGAATATTTTAGCCGAATTGATGCACTTAACTTTACGATGCTGCACGATGATGGTGTTATCCCGCAAAATGTAGAAGATGCTGATGTAATACTTTTGGGTATTTCACGCACATCAAAAACACCGACCAGTATTTATCTGGCAAACAGGGGAGTCAAAACCGCAAATATTCCCCTGGTACCGGGAATGGAGTTGCCACAAAAGGTTATTAATGCCAAACGGCCGTTGATTGTAACTTTAATTGCTTCAACGGATCGTATCCAGCAAGTTCGGCAAAACAGGCTGCTGGAACTTAATGCCAGTGTTCATAGTGCTTCTTATGCAGATCGGGCTTCTATTGCAGAAGAACTGGTTAATGCCAGAAAACTAAGCGCAAAGC
Source organism: uncultured Rhizobiaceae group bacterium (assembly GCA_937951645.1). GTDB lineage: Bacteria > Pseudomonadota > Alphaproteobacteria > Rhizobiales > Rhizobiaceae > JAALLB01. The sequence goes on along the minus strand of CALFBM010000096.1, from coordinate 39,910 downwards.
ATGATTGGCCCATGGTAGATGTATCCAGAAAATCAATTGAGGAGGCATCTGCCAGAATTCTGGCATTACACGCTCAACATATTGCGAAGCTTGAAGCCAAGGAAAACAAAGATGTCTGAAATTATTCTGGCTTCAAAAAGTAACCATCGTCGTGAATTGCTTAAAAATGCAGGTGTTAGGTTTACTGCGCAATCTGCTGATATAAACGAGCGTGAAGTTGAAACCCCCTTAATTGAGGCAGGACTTGGCGGTCGAGATGTTGCAGAAGTTTTGGCAATTGCAAAAGCAACGCATATATCAAAGGGTAATGTGGATGCTTATGTCATTGGGTGTGATCAAACATTGTCTTTTGAAGGGGAATTGCTTCATAAGGTAAAGGACATGCATGAAGCACAAAAAAGACTGTTGAACCTTTCTGGTAAAAAACATCAACTCAATGCAGCTGTTGCACTCATAAAAAATGGCGAAGTGCTTTGGAGCCATGTTGAAGTTGCAACCATTACATTTCGTAAACTGGATCCAGGCTTTATTGGCCGTCATTTGTCAGATGCCGGTGATAAGGTTTTATCAAGTGTTGGAGCTTATCAAATTGAAGGGCTTGGGGTTCAGTTATTTGAAAAGGTGGAGGGCGATTATTTCTCAATTATTGGACTTCCAGTTTTGCCATTACTGGCAGAGCTCCGCAAACTCGGGCTTGTAGAATAAATGAAAAAAGCATTTGTTACAGGCTGGCCTATCCATCATTCAAAATCGCCCGATTTGCACGGATTTTGGTTAAAGCAATATGGCATTGAAGGAAGCTATGAGGCCGTTGCTGTTGAACCTGAGAATTTTCAACAATTTCTAAAAAATCTGCCAAAAAGTGGATTTTCAGGTGGTAATGTTACAATTCCCCATAAAGAAACAGCATTTGCAAATGTTGATCACCTGGATAAGGCGGCAAAGACAATTGGTGCAGTCAATACACTTTGGCTGGAAAATCAGAGGCTATGCGGTGGAAATACCGACACTTATGGGTTTTCAGCAAATATGGATCAATTTGCGCCTGATTGGGAACATGGAAAAACAGCTATTGTTTTGGGCGCGGGCGGCGCATCACGCGCCATTATTTTTTCCCTGCTTGAAAAAGGTTATCAGGAAATTCATGTCATTAATCGTACGCTTGAACGTGCAGAAAACCTGGCAAGGCTATTTGGTGATAAATGCCATGCTCATGGTTGGACTTCCATACCGGATTTAATGCCAAAAACCGATTTTATCATAAACACAACTTCCATAGGCATGGCCGGAAGTGATGTTTCCATGATGCCTGATTTATCAACGCTTCCAAAATCGGCAATTGTGACGGATATAGTCTATACGCCGCTTGAAACACCTTTCTTAAAATCTGCAAATGATTTGGGTCTTGAAACTGTAGATGGTCTCGGCATGTTATTGCATCAGGCTGTGCCAGGTTTTGAAAAATGGTTCGGCATTCGCCCGGAAGTAACAGACGAATTGCGCCAGCATATTTTGGGATTGACATGATGATAAGAGCAGGTCTTACAGGCTCAATCGGTATGGGCAAATCTACCACCGCGCAAATGTTCCGCGATGAGGGCATCGCCGTTTACGATGCAGATGCAACCGTGCACGAACTTTATTCAGGCGAAGCAACACCGCTAATCGAAGCAGCTTTTCCGAATACAACAAGGGATGGAAGTGTCGACCGCACCAAACTCGGCGAATATGTCATCGGTAAGCCTGAAAACATGAAAAAGCTGGAAGCCATCATCCACCCGCTGGTGCATCAAAAAGAACAGGAATTTTTAAAGCAGGCTAAGGAAAGAGGCGACAAGCTCGTCGTCCTTGATATCCCGCTCTTGTTTGAAACAGCGGGTGTAAACCGCGTTGATAAAATAATTGTTGTGACAGCACCCGCTGAAGTGCAGCGTAAACGTGTTTTGGCACGAGACGGCATGAGTGAAGAAAAATTTGAAGCCATTCTTGCAAGACAGGTTCCTGATGCCAAAAAACGTCAAAAAGCTGATTATATTATAGATACAAACCAGGGTTTGGAATTTGCACGTAACGAAGTCTGCAAGATAATTAAAGAATTGGCTTAAATATCTGTACAAGAGTGCACTACGCGCGTGACAGAGTATTATACAGACATTAGATTTATGAGATGTCAGAAATCTTGCGCGAAATCATCTTCGATACGGAAACTACGGGTCTTAAGGCCAATGATGGAGATCGCGTCATTGAAATTGGTGCGGTTGAACTCATCAATCGCTTTCCCAGTGGCAAAACCTTCCATGTGTTCGTAAATCCGGAAGGTAAGGAAGTTCATCCTGAGGCCTTGAAGGTTCACGGCATCAGTAATGAGTTTTTGAATGACAAGCCGAAGTTTTCCGAAATTGTTGATGAATTTCTGGAGTTTTTCTTAACGGGTAGTCTGATTGCTCACAATGCCTCTTTTGATACCGGTTTTTTGAATGCAGAGTTAAAAAGACTAGGCAAGCCGCGACTGGATGATGAGCGTGTCATTGATACCTTGCAGATTGCACGCCGCAAACATCCGATGGGGCCTAACTCGCTCGATGCTCTTTGTTCGCGTTATTCAATTGATAATTCTCGCCGCGAAAAGCATGGCGCTTTGCTTGATTCTGAAATTCTTGCTGAAGTTTATATTGAGTTATTGGGTGGGCGCCAGGCATCATTTAGCCTTGAACATGAAAATACTGCAGACAAAAATTCTGGGGCAAGTCTGAAAGAAGACAGATCTGTCAAAATCATGAGCAGACCCAAACCCCTGGTCTCACCATTGACCGAGGAAGATCTGGAAAAGCATCGGGCTTTTGTGGAAACTTTGGGTGATAATTCAATCTGGAAGAAAACGGGTAGTCTTTAACTTCCCCTTTAATGTCTCCATCAAAGGGGAAGTCGGCAATAATATTATGCAGTGCCTTCAGCAGCTTGTTGTTGTTGCATGCGCTGTTGGAATAATTGGGCGAAGTCAACCGGATCAATCATCAGAGGAGGGAAACTGCCATTGCGTGTTGCATCAGCCATGATCTGGCGGGCAAACGGGAAGAGCAAGCGAGGTGCTTCAATCAAAACAGCCATTTGTAACATTTCTTGTGGCATGCCGGAAAAGCGGAAAATACCTGCATAAATCAACTCAACATTAAAAAGTACTTCGTCGCCGTCAGTTGCCTTGGCATCCAGTTTCAACTCAACTTCGAAATCAGTTTCTGACATCGCATTTGGATTAACATTAATGTTGATATTAATTTCAGGGGCTTTATCGCGTGGACGAAGCGAGCCTGGAGCATGTGGGTTTTCAAAAGAAAAATCTTTTACATATTGTGCCAAAATGTTCATGGCTGGTGCCATTTCTTCCCCATTTGGTACTGCTTCTTTTGTCTTAGGTGCTGCTTTTTTAGCCATGTCAAAACCTTGAGTGTTCAATCTAAATTCGTTTGGCACATAAATTTGCACCATTCTCAATGTGCTGGCTAGCACGTACCGATAAGTGAGACAAGAACTATGCTAAAATGCGAGCCTTGAGGACAATTATTTGTCATCCAGCTTATTCCATGGACTATCCGGATTCGATTTCTCTGAAAACTCCGATGGATCAAGGTCTACGACGTCTTCGGCATTTTTATTTGCATGGTGATTACCAAATGGGTTTCCACCTTGCTGAAAAGCACCTTTTGTTTGAACAACCACTTTTGAAGCAATGCTTGACCAAAGGAAATGTCTAAATGGCGGAAAGAAAAGCAGAAAACCAATTGAATCTGTCACAAACCCGGGTGTTAGGAGTAATACGCCTGCAATCATGATCATGACGCCACTGACAAGCTCTTTTCCCGGAATGGAGCCATTTCTTGATTGCTCTTGAATGCGAGCAAGTGTTGCAAAACCTTGAATTCGCAGCAAAATAGAGCCCAAAATTGCCGTAACCAAAATCATTCCCAATGTCGAAATAACCCCAATTTGCCCCCCCACCATGATAAAGACAGTGATCTCCAGAATAGGAATAAAAAGAAGCAGGAAGGGAATAATGCCAAGGCGCATGAGTTGTTCGCAAAATTGTTAAGGTTATTCTGGTTTACCATCATATAGGAATGATGAAAGAGAAATTGAATAGCCACCTTTGCAACTTCTTTTTCAAGGACTATATAGTAGTAAATAATTAATTGGCGAAAAACATGCAATCCTTTGATCCATTCACAATAGCAATTCTGGTCGCAGCAATCGTTGTGCTTTTAAAACTCCGTTCAATCCTTGGCCAACGGACAGGTCACGATGAAGATCTGTCTGATATGTTCAATAAGGATAAACAGAAAAGACAATCCCAAAACCCTCGTGAGAATGGTCCCTCAGCAGATAATGTCGTTAAGCTCCCTACAAGAGCGCAAAATGACAAAGGGGATGTAGAGGAAAAAGACCCGCGATTGGCGCAGATTGATAAAATCGCCAAGCCACGCACCAAAATCAATAAAGGCCTAAAAGAAATCCTTGCAGCCGATCCAGGGTTTAATCCCAAAGAATTTATGGCCGGTGCTGATATGGCCTATGAAATGATCGTAAATGCATTTGCGCAAGGGGATACCAAAAGCCTGAGAAGCCTGCTCTCAAAAGAGGTGTTTGACGGTTTTAAATCGGTTATTGATGACCGTGAATCTCGCGGTGAAACTGTAAAATCCACCTTTATCGGAATAGATGGATCTGAAGTACACTCTGCTGCAGTCAAATCTCACGAAGCACATATCACAATCAAGTTTATTTCTCAGATTGTTTCGGCAACTCTGGATAAAGATGGCGTTATTATTGAGGGTGATGACAGGGATATCGCCCGTGTAAAAGACATTTGGACCTTTGCCCGTGATACAAGATCAAATGACCCGAATTGGAAGTTGGTTGCAACTGAAGCGGGGGCTTAACCATCGCTATGCGTGAAGGTTGGCGGCAAATATCTTTTGACATGATCAAGGGTTGGAAAAACGATGATCATATTGCTGCCCTGAGCTGTTTTAGAATGTCAGCAAGGGCCTTTGCCGAGCGTTCATTTATAAGCCGCATTGCAGTTAATCCATCACCGGAACTTTTGGAAACAGCAAGACTTGCACTGGCGCTTGATATTTCAAGCATCAGCAAGAAAGAAGCCCGCCAGTTTTTCGAAAAACACTTTGACCCGCACACTTATAAAAACAAGCAAGGCTTTGTAACTGCCTATTTTGAACCTGAAGTAGAAGCATCACGTGTTAGAACGGAAGAATTTTCTTATCCGCTTTACCGGCGCCCACACGACCTTGTAAAACTTGATCCAGACAATAAGCCAAAAAATCTTGACCTATCTCTTGAATGGGCACGTAAAACAGATGATGGCCTTGTTGAGTTTTATGATCGAGGTCAAATTGACAAGGGTGCATTAAAAAACCGTGGATTGGAGCTTTTCTGGCTCAAGTCAGTGATTGAAGGTTTCTACATTCATATTCAGGGCTCTGCACGTTTGTTGTTTCGTGATGGCACATCTGCCCGTGTTTCTTATGCGGGTAAAACCGGACATCCATACACTTCGATTGGAAAATTACTGGTACAGCGTGAAGTCATGCCGCTTGATCAGGCAAACATGACCAATATACGTGCCTGGCTGGAAAGTGATCTTGAACGCGGCAGAAAAGTCTTGCATGAAAACCGCTCATTTATTTTCTTTACAGAACTTGAAGGTCACGACCCTGATTTTGGCCCAATTGCTGCCGCGGGAGTTCAACTGACCGCTGGAAGAAGCCTTGCAGTTGATAAAGCCAAACATGCATATGGAACACCTGTTTGGCTTTCAACAAATGAGCCATTTCCTGATCAATCAGGTGTTTTTCAAAGATTGATGATTGCACAAGATACAGGCTCTGCAATTGTTGGTGAACAGCGCGGCGATATTTTTATTGGTTCGGGCAAAGAGGCTGGTACTCTTGCAGGTAGTGTTCGGCATGACACGGATTTTATTGTTTTAAATCCAAAAGGCATATGATTCATGTCAAAGAAGCGCAAGGAAGATTCAGAACTTTGGGAGCGGGTTAAACGCACTGCAAAGCCACTTCACAGCAATAGGGCAAGTCTGGAATTTAAGGCCGAAATGGGTGAAATGAATATCCCAAGGCCGCAGCCTGTAAGGGCAGTTCCTCGTATTATCCGCCCTTATACACCAGAGCCTGCGGTAAGTATTGCACGGGCACCCAAACCTTCATTGCTGGATCAATCTGTCACCCGTAAAATTATAAAAGGGCGAACAGGTATTGATGGGCGTATTGATTTACATGGTATGGTTCAGTCAGAAGCCCATTCCAGGCTTTTTAGATATTTGGAAAATTCTTACCAGGTTGGCCGTCGAACCATACTTGTTATCACAGGCAAGGGCAGACGTGGTGAAGGTATTTTAAGGCAAGCAGTTCCGCGATGGTTATCAGAACCGGAGTTTAGAAAATATGCCAGTGGCTATCATGAAGCCCACGTTACCCATGGCGGCGGCGGGGCTCTTTACGTAAGGATTAGAAACCCGCTCAAGGCTACAAGTAGATGACTCCATTTGGTTTAAAAATGAGAGAGTTACGCAGAGCCAAGGGCGTGAACCAAAAACAAATGGCTACGAGTCTAAAAGTTTCGGCCGCATATTTATCTGCCCTGGAACGGGGTCATCGAGGTATGCCAAGCTGGCAGTTTTTGCAGCGTATAATTGGTTACTTTAATATTATTTGGGATGAGGCAGAAGAGCTTCAAAAACTGGCAGCAACTTCCCATACGCGTGTTGTGGTTGATACCGAACATCTTTCAGCAAGCGCTACCAACCTTGCTAATTGCCTTGCAGGAGAAATTTCAAAACTATCAGATGATGAATGCGATGAACTGACAAAGAGACTTATCAGGTTCTCAAGCAAACCTATTTCAAAATAGCCTCAAGTTCTGTACGCTTTTCATTTACGAGCCAGCCGTAATAATTTTCTTTTGGAAGACCGCCTTTTGACTTTGTAATGCGCGCGCGGTTTCTGACATCGCCCAAATTATAAAGTGTTGAGGTCACACCAGGGTTATTGGCAATATCAAACCCGCCAATTGCTTTATAGGCATCTATCGACACACGAATTACGGCTGCCATATATTGTAGCGTCGTATCCGGCTCCATAATGGTTTTATAAACTTCATTTGCCTTGTTTGCCGAAAGTTTTTTCTTGCCGCTTTTTTTGGAAACCAGGTCTGTTACCTGTAAAGCGGTCAGTGGGTTAATCTGCCCAAGACCAAAGGTTTGCCCGGCATAAAATGGTTGAAAGAAAACACGGCCAAAACGGTCGTTGGGCCATTTCACGCCATCAACAGTTTTGCCCTTGAATTTAATTTTCCAGATATCTTCGCGGCAAGCCCAAAGGTCATATGAGTCGCGAGATGCTTTGCATTTTGAAAATTCAGGACGCTTAACGAATTCTGAAACAGGTTCATCACCATATGAAAATTGAACATCAGATTTAAAGTATGAAATCGCTTTAACATAGTAAGTTTGCAAATGATCAAGAGCATCGACATTGTATGTATGTTCGCCAACGAGTGCGCCAACAATATGTATAGGGGCTATACCATATTGTTTTGCTGCTCTTTTGATTTTGCCTTGAAGTTTCTTGTCCGACTTGATCAAGTCGCGGATTTTTTCATATTTGGCTTCAAAGCTGCTATTTGTTGAGCGTGTGCGCGAAACTGAAGTCGATGGAATTTTTGGCTGCGTTGCGCTACGGTTTCCCGGAGGAACTTTGGTAAGCGCAAAAGAAGGACTCGCAAGGCCAAACCCAAGCATGACAATAGCCAGAATAGATGAAACTTTACCCAGCAATTCAGGAAACCCTCCAAAAGCCACAAACAAGACACGTCTTCATGTCAATTTCTGCAAATTGCATAATTTTGACATTGGAGTCGATAGAAAGATTTCAAAATTTTTGTGAGATTACGTGCAGGGTTAAAGCTTGTCACCTAAAACATGAAGCGGTTTTGAAATAATAAACGCTAAAATCAAAGAATATAGCGGCTAAGATCAACATCCTTTGCCAGTTCACCAAGGTGTTTCTTCACATATTTTGCATCAACCTTGACACCCTCTTCGCTCAAATCAGGGGCGGTGAAGGATATCTCGTCAAGCACGCGTTCCATAACAGTTTGTAATCTGCGAGCACCGATGTTTTCAATGGTTGAATTAAGATCAACCGCAATATCGGCTATTTCATCAATTGCATCATCCGTAAACTCCAGTTCAACACCTTCTGTTTTCAAAAGTGCAATATATTGTTTTACAAGGCTGGCTTCCGGCTCGGTTAGAATGCGTCTGAAGTCATCTTTTTCAAGTGCACGCAATTCAACCCGAATAGGAAGGCGTCCTTGAAGTTCTGGTAATAAATCAGAAGGTTTGGAAACGTGGAATGCGCCAGATGCAACAAACAGGATATGGTCTGTTTTAACCTGCCCATGTTTGGTTGAAACAACCGTACCTTCAATCAGCGGTAGTAGATCACGTTGTACGCCTTCACGTGAAACACCTGCACTTGATCGTTGATCATTTACAGCAATTTTATCAATCTCATCAAGAAAAACGATACCATTGTTTTCTACTGCTTCGATTGCCTCGGCAACAATGCTTTCATCATCCAGCATTTTGTCAGATTCATCTGCTATCAACGCTTCATAGGATTCTATTACCGTTGTTTTTTTCTTTTTGGTTCGTCCTCCAAAACCTTTGCCAAGCATTTCGCCAAGATTAAGAACTCCGACACTACCACCCGGCATTCCGGGAATATCCATTCCACCCATAGGGTTTGAGGTATCAGCAACTTCAATCTCGATTTCCTTGTTATCCATCTCACCATTACGCAGTTTTTTGCGGAAACTGTCTTTGGTGGCAGGACTTGCAGTTTCACCAACAAGTGCTGCAAGTACCCGTTCTTCTGCCGCAAGATGAGCTTTTGCCTTAACTGCCTCGCGCTTTTTTTCGCGCACAAGGCTAATACCAATCTCTACCAAATCACGGATAATCTGTTCAACATCACGGCCTACGTAGCCAACTTCAGTAAACTTGGTAGCTTCGACCTTTAAAAATGGCGCACCAGCCATTTTGGCAAGGCGACGTGAAATTTCAGTCTTGCCAACGCCAGTTGGTCCGATCATGAGAATATTCTTGGGCATGACTTCTTCTCTCATCATGCCTTCAAGTTGCTGCCTGCGCCAGCGATTACGAAGTGCAATCGCAACTGCGCGTTTTGCGTCTTTTTGGCCAATGATAAAACGATCAAGTTCAGAAACAATCTCGCGGGGTGAAAAATCAGTCATATAAAATTACCTTAAAGGAGAGAAACTAGTTTATTTGCAAGTTGCCAGTCAATCTTGTGTATCAAGTGATTCAATGATGAGACTATGATTGGTATAAACGCAAATTTCACCAGCAATTTTCATTGCTTTTTCGGCAATTTTTTCTGCTGATAATTTACTGTCAGAAAGTGCGCGCGCAGCAGCAAGTGCATAGTTGCCACCAGAGCCAATCGCCATGATGCCATCTTCCGGTTCAAGCACATCGCCATTACCGGTTACGCAAAGCGAAATATTTTTATCAGCAACCAGCATCATGGCCTCAAGATTGCGCAGATATTTATCTGTCCGCCAGTCTTTCGCCAATTCAACACAGGCGCGCATCAATTGACCTGGATATTGCTCAAGCTTTTTTTCCAGACGTTCAAGGAGTGTAAAGGCATCCGCAGTTGCACCGGCAAATCCTGTTATAACATCCTGGTCTTTGCCAATACGGCGAACTTTTCGCGCGTTTCCCTTGATAACTGTTTGCCCAAGACTCACTTGCCCGTCACCAGCAATAACAACTTTATTGCCTTTGCGAACCGTTACGATAGTCGTTGCGTGCATGGAGGGTAGTTTTGACATTAATGAACCTCGAATGGATTTGTTTTCAACAATGTAAGAGGTTTCAATCACATTTCAAATTTATTCTGTAAATTCATGGTAAATACACATGTTATAGCTTTTGTAAGATTGTCTTGGTATATGAGGCATGAAATCAATTAACTGACATAAGAGTATTTGTTATGCGTAAAGCTGAATTGTCACGAAAAACTGCTGAAACTGATATTTCTGTTGAGATTAACCTCGATGGTACAGGCGACTATGATGTAAAAACAGGCGCTGGCTTTTTTGATCATATGCTGGATCAGCTTTCTCGCCATTCTTTAATTGATATGAAAATTCGCTGTGATGGGGATTTGCACATTGATGCACATCACACTTCAGAAGATGTAGGCATTGCCCTGGGGCAGGCTGTTTCCAGTGCGCTGGGTGATCGCAAGGGCATTGCGCGTTATGCATCCATTGACTTGGCCATGGATGAAACGCTTACACGTGCAGCCGTTGATGTATCTGGCAGACCTTACCTGATTTGGGATGTGAATTTCTCTGCACCAAAGGTCGGTGACTACGACACAGAGCTTTTCAAAGAGTTTTTTCAGGCATTTTCGCAACATGCAGGCATCACGCTTCATATTACAAACCACTACGGCGATAATAATCACCATATTGCCGAAACCTGCTTTAAGGCTGTTGCTCGTGTTCTTCGTGCAGCGATGGAGATTGACCCACGTCAGGCTGATCGCATCCCATCGACAAAAGGTTCACTTTAATTCTACCGTAAGTGTTGTTCTAAGCGCCAACTGCGTTTAAACAACACGTATGACAACATACACCGTATATTTGCCTCCTGTTGACAGTTTGGAAAATCCTGAGGATAGCTTTGTTCTCGTTCCGGATACCAAGGCAACCATGGCACTTTTCTTTCCTCCATTTTGGTTGATTTGGAACAAACTGTGGTTGCCTTTAATGGCTTATTTTGTGGCAATTACAGCAATTATTATCCTGGCTTTTTTAAATCCGGGTATAGCGGTTTCATATCTTTCTATTTTGCCGGGGTTGTATCTTTTACTGGAAGGCTATCAACTTGTTCGTAAAAATCTGGAAGACAAGGGTTGGCGTTATGCAGGCATTGTCGAAGGCGAAAACCGCGATGAAGCAGAAATCAGGTTTTTAGCAAACGCGGGCGAAGGTTTGATAAAATCGAGACAAATAATTCGTAATGATAATAAACCAAATGTAGTAAGCTCTGGTTCGAATAAAAATAACATGAGCCTTTTTCCGGAATAGATGATGCAAATTGCAATTATAGATTATGGCTCCGGAAACCTGCGTTCCGCACAAAAGGCATTTGAACGAGCCAGCCGCGAAGCGGATATTTCTGCTGATATCAGACTTACAAGTGATGCAGATTGGGTATCCAAAGCAGATCGCATTGTTTTACCGGGTGTGGGTGCCTATGCCGATTGTCGCGCAGGTCTGGATGCAGTTTCAGGCATGGTTGAAGTATTGGAAGATGCTGTCATCAAGCAGGCAAAGCCCTTTTTGGGTATTTGCGTCGGGATGCAACTTATGGCATCTCGCGGGCTTGAAAAAGCAACAACCAACGGTCTTGGCTGGATTGCCGGTGATGTTGTGCAACTACAACCAAAAGACAAGAATTTAAAAATTCCGCAAATTGGCTGGAATACACTTCAGGTTCAAAAACCACATCCATTATTGGAAGGTATTGAAACAGGTGAAGGTGGATTGCACGCTTACTTTGTACACTCATATCACATGGAATGCGTCAATACAGATGAGTGCATTGCAACAACCAACTATGGGGGTGCTGTGACTGCAATCACAGGTCGAGACAACATGGTTGGTACACAATTTCACCCGGAAAAAAGCCAACGCCTGGGCTTGGCTTTAATCAGTAATTTCTTGAAATGGGCACCTTGATGTTAAAAGTTCTTTTCCCGGCCATAGATCTCAAAGATGGTAGCCCGTGTTGCCCGCAGAAGCGCAGCTTCGAGGACACACAAATAAAAAAGAGCATTCGCCTATGACTAAAATATTGTTCCCGGCTATTGATCTTAAAGACGGCGAGTGCGTTCGTCTTAAACTTGGTGATATGAATGAGTCAACCGTTTATAATGAAGACCCGGGCGCACAAGCAAAGGCGTTTGAAGACGAGGGTTTCAAATGGTTACATGTTGTTGATCTTAACGGTGCCTTTGAAGGTGAGACCGTAAACGGCAAGGCAGTTGAAGCAATTTTGGCCAATACCAAAAATCCGGTTCAATTGGGCGGTGGTATCAGAACGCTTGATCATATTTCCCATTGGCTGGACAAGGGCATTGCTCGGGTAATTTTGGGAACTATTGCAGTACGCGACCCCGAATTGGTAAAACAGGCCTGTAAAAAATTCTCTGGTAAAATTGCGGTTGGAATTGATGCCAAGGGTGGCAAGGTTGCTGTTGAAGGCTGGGCAGAAGCCTCTGAACTGGGCATTGTAGAGCTTGCCCAAGAATTTGAAGGCGCAGGCGCTTCAGCGATTATTTATACAGACATAGACCGTGACGGAATTCTTACAGGCATAAACTGGCCGTCCACAATCAAACTGGCAGACGCAGTTTCCATTCCCGTCATTGCATCAGGCGGATTGGCTTCCATCGAGGACGTAAAAAAACTGGCCTCACCAGAATGCAAAAAACTTGAAGGCGCAATCACAGGACGTGCACTTTATGATGGACGGCTGGATGCCGGTGAAGCATTGAAAGTTTTGCAATTATGACCCTGAAAGTCCGAATAATCCCCTGCCTGGACGTAGCTTGTGGCCGCGTTGTTAAGGGTGTGAATTTTGTTGATTTGGTTGATGCTGGAGATCCTGTGCAGGCTGCAATTGCTTATGATGCGGCAGGTGCGGATGAGCTTACGTTTCTGGATATTACTGCAACTTCTGAAGGGCGTTCAGCTACCTTTGACATGATTGCGCGTACAGCTGAACAATGTTTCATGCCACTAACAGTTGGCGGTGGTGTGCGTGAAGTAGCTGATATTCGAAAGCTTCTTTTAGCAGGCGCCGACAAGGTTTCGATTAATACAACTGCCGTTAAAAATCCTGATTTTGTAGCAGAAGCCTCAGACAAGTTTGGAGATCAATGCATCGTCGTGGCGATTGATGCGAAAAAAGTCTCAAGCAAAGGCGAGGAAGATCGCTGGGAAATTTTCACCCATGGCGGCCGTAGGGAAACCGGTATTGATGCGATAGAATTTGCACAATTGGTTGTTTCAAAAGGGGCTGGTGAAATTCTGCTTACTTCAATGGATCGTGATGGAACACAAGTGGGTTATAATCTGCCACTTACCCGTGCGATTGCAGATGCCGTGCATGTTCCTGTGATTGCTTCTGGTGGTGTTGGTAATTTGGATCATTTGGTTGAAGGCGTTACCAAGGGAGGCGCAAGTGCAGTTTTAGCAGCTTCAATTTTTCACTTTGGCACTTATACGATTGGCGAAGCCAAAGCCCATATGCAAGCGGCTGGAATTCCAGTAAGAATGCATACATAATTTATTTTTAAGTCGGGCTTACCTCAATGAAAGAATTTACCTTACAAGATTTAAACGAAATTATTGCTGCGCGCTCACTGGAAGGCGCAGACGTCTCCTATACAAGTACACTTCTTTCTGCGGGTACAGAAAAATGTGCAAAAAAATTTGGTGAAGAATCCATTGAAGCAGTTATTGCGGCAACCTCTGGCGACAAGACTGAACTGGTCAAGGAGACGGCTGATGTGCTTTATCATCTGCTTGTTATGCTGCGCAGTGAAGGCATCATGCTTGAAGACATCATGATGGAGCTGCAAAAACGCACCTCGCAATCGGGCCTTGAAGAAAAAGCTTTGCGATAAACAAGATGACGACAAACCAAGATACATTCTGGCAGTATGCCGATTTTCCCGAAGACCAAGATCGAATCTCTCCCTATCGTTTTTTTTCAGTTAGTGATTGGGAAGCCTTCAAGGCGGATACGGTGATGACCCTATCCGAGGATGAAATCGCAAGATTGCGTTCTCTAAATGATCCAATATCCATGGAAGAAGTGGAGCGAATTTATCTTTCCATGTCGCGGTTGCTATCAACCCATGTGGAAGCACTGCAACAGCTTTTTAAATTGCGCAGTAAGTTTTTGCAGTTTTCGGGAATGAAAACGCCCTTTGTGATTGGTATTGCAGGCTCGGTCGCGGTGGGTAAATCCACAACGGCGCGTATTTTGAAAGAGCTTCTTGCGCGCTGGCCTTCAAGTCCAAAGGTTGATCTGATTACCACAGATGGGTTTTTAAAGCCCAATACCCAACTCAAGCAAGAAGGTTTGATGGAGCGAAAAGGCTTTCCCGAAAGTTATGATGTTGCCGGGGTTTTAAGGTTTTTATCTGCAATCAAGGCAGGTGTAGAAACAGTAAGTGCGCCAGTTTACTCGCATTTTAGCTATGATATTCTGCCAGATCAATTCGTCAAGATTGACCGTCCGGATATTTTGATTTTTGAAGGTATAAATGTTTTGCAATCCAGGGATATGCCGCGTGAGGGTGACAGCATTCCGTTGGTCTCAGATTATTTTGATTTCTCGATTTACATTGATGCAGACGAAAAGGATATCGAAGACTGGTATGTTACCCGTTTTATGGGATTGCGAGATACAGCCTTCCGCGATCCTGCTTCGTTCTTCCATCATTATTCAACAACAAGCGATGAAGAAGCTTTAAAAGAAGCAAACAGACTTTGGGAAACCATCAACCTTGTAAACCTTCACGAAAATATTCTGCCGACACGTCCGCGTGCTGATTTAATCCTGAAAAAGGGAAGAGATCATCTGGTTGAGAAAGTCGCACTCAGGAAACTTTGAATAGAACCTATTTTTCATTAGCTGATGAAATATAATCAGCCAGATTATTCGATTTATCGGCCCAAAGAGTATACCGCAACTTACCGTCATTTCTGATCATATTGTTTAGATTCTCCAAACCTTGTTTTTCCAATAGTGTTGGTTTGTCAGAGAAAAGAGATATCCCCAAACCTGCCTGGTTATCTTTGAGCGAATAACCTATTGCTTCAAGAATAGTTGGGTAAACGTCAAACATGCTTGCAGGTTTTGCATTAATCTTTTGGTCAATATCCGAGCCAAAAACAAAAAACAGGTTGGATCTATCCAGGTCAAGAATTTCACTAAATACTTCATTTCGCATAGTGTAATGATCGCTTTGAACAATAACGATGGTATCTTCCAGAAGTCCGTTCATTTCGGCATTTTTAATAAAATCCTGGGCGAGCAAATTAGTGCAATGTATTGCCTTAAGAGAGCTTGTTGCAGATGGGTTTATTTCATTCTTGTTCTTGCAAGGTTGAGAGAAATTCCCCGCGGGCGCATGTCCTCCATTTGTCATGATAGTTATACCAAAGGGTTGATTTTTTGCTTTGTTGTCTTCCAGGGTTTTGTAGGCTGCCTTAAAGGTAATATTATCATTTGCACCAAATGAAGTTCTGCCATCCCTGATGATTGACTTTGCTTTTTTAGGGTAAAGCTTCAGTAATTCTTTAAAATCCATAAAATTGTCAAAGCCATGCTCGCCAAGGATATTGTCAAATGCAGCATTTTTAATATCTTCGCCTGCGATATAGGTAAGATTATACCCTTCTTGTGTTAAAATATCTCCCAGACAATTTGCTTGTGGCATAAATGACTTAACTATACCAAAATGATTGCCTGTGGCTAAACCCATTGGAGAAAGTGGAACGCCGCAATAAGATGCGGTTAGTCCAGCGGCAGACCAGCCTGTGTCTGTAGCTTGTAAAATCTGTTCAGCTGATAACCCTTGCTTTTCATAGGGTGCCAGAGGTTGCATAATGGAACCAAATACCGCTTCATTTTTATATGTTGCTTCAGTACTTTCCAGAAATATATGGATAAAATTCTTCAGTTTTTGAGTTTTAATCCCAGTTATTTCCGGCGGGCTATAATTGTTAAAAAGTAAGTTATTGGATTTGTTATTGTCTGCTGAGACCAAATTCATGGCAGCGCTTACCACAGCCGGATTTGCCACCAGGATTATTATAGCTAATATTTTTTCTATTTTGGCAAACCAGTTTATCAAATTCTTCATAATCAACATGCCAATGCTGATCATGAAAACGGCCATACAGGCATTTATTGCTTTTGCCATGTAACTATCAACAGCACCCGAATCTCCAAAACCGGCAGAAAAATGGAAGACAATTGAAGACCAGTCAAATATGCCAAATTCTCCGATAAAGTAACTCCAGAAACCAAGCAGGAAAAGTGGCACAAATGAAATTAGGAAATAGCTTTTTGATGTGGGCAATTCATTCTTCAAGGTGATGATATACAAGGGTATGAACGTGCCAATTGCGACAAACATCATATGGCTGTTTGATAACCAGAAAATGAGGCGCGAAAGATTGGCCACACCTACGGCTATGAGTAAAATAGCGAGTATTTTTATCAAACGATAGAAGAGTTCACTTTTATCAGCCATTATTAAAGTGCCTTTTTGAAGAAATTTATCAAATCCATATATAATTTTGATTCGTTAAATATCGGTATAAATGGCCCCCGTTGATGGAAGTAAAAAGTTAACGAGTCTTCTATATAAAGTTCATAATTTTATTAAATTCAAAGTGGGGTTTTATGATTTGGAATGATCTTGCACGTGAAAGTAAGTTGTTATTTTCCTTTGTTTTTCTGTCATGGATTTTAATAGGGGTTTTACTTTTAATAAGCCCGGTAGATATCGACTTTATATCTTTTGCTCCCCTCTTGGTTTTACCCGTCATTTTATATGTAGCAGCATATTATTATTTGTGGCGAGATGAGAAAACATTGTCAGCTATGTGCGAGATGATAGCTGCAGGATGGCTACTGCTTATTCCAGTTCTGGCTTCGACTTATCTTGCCATGTCAATTGGAATGCCACTTGCAGATCAAGAGTTGATGGCAATGGACAAGGCTATTGGATTTAACTGGTATGCTTTTATAAATGCCGTCGATCAATTTTCGCTTTTGGCCAAGGTTCTTGATTTTTCTTATATAACATTTGGATATCAAATGTTTATTGTTCCGCTGCTGCTTGTCAAAGTTAAGAAGTTTAATCGCGCATATGCCTTTATTTTGGGCTATGGGTTGTTATGTTATATTTCAAGTTTTATTGCCATTTGGTATCCTGCACTTGGCACATACGCAATAATGGGTATGGATCAAACCAATTTTCAAAACATCAATGTCCAATACGCCTATCATTTCCTTGAAAGCTTCAATGCTGTGAGAACAGGCGAGCCTTTTGTTTTGGCATTAGGTGTGGCTTCAGGAATCTTGACATTCCCTTCAGTTCATGCCGGCGTAGCATTTTTAATTATATGGGCCATGTGGGATGTAAAATTTCTGCGATATCCTTTTCTTGTTTTAAATATTTTGATGGCAGTATCGGCCGTTTCTCATAGTAATCATTATCTGGTGGATATAATTATGGGAGCAGGTGTCACAGGTTTGACAGTAAGTATTGTGAGTTATCTTTTTTTAAATTCAAAAATCAAACTCCTGATCCGCCAACCCGCCGAAGCGTTAAGTTAATTCTACCTTCTTGTTTTAAAAGTGTTGAGGTTCCGGGGTAAATCCTGTCAACACCGTGAAAAGCCATGCGCGATTTGCCTGTAAGGAGCATAATATCTCCACTTTCGAGTTTGAAAGACTTGGTAGGGTCTCTCCGGCTTTCTCCACCAATTCTGAAAAGACAGGTATCACCTAGTGAAATTGAAATAACGGGCGCTGCAAAATCTTCCTCGTCCTTGTCTTGATGCAATCCCATTTTGGCAGAGGATTCATAAAAATTCACAAGACATGCTTGTGGCTGATGCGGATAATCTGCAAGAGTTTTCCATAAATCCAACAGGACTTTTGGAATTTCAGGCCATGGTTTTCCCGTTTCAGGATGCGTTGCCTGATAGCGGTAACCTCGTTCCTTTGTTGTAACCCAGCCAAGCGGTCCGCAATTTGTCATGCGAACAGACATGGGTTTTCCGGTTTTTGGCATTTTTGGAATAAAAAGAGGTGATTCTTTAGCAATTTGGCGAATTTCTTCAACCAAGGCTTCTTGTTCAGTTCTATCAAGGTATTTTGGTACCCATTTTGCACCGTTTGGGAGGTCTTGAATTTGCATTTTTTTACTCATCTTGCCAATCTTCATTAATTTAGAGCATACAATCCCTTGCACAAGTCGTTAGCCCTTCTTATATAGCCATCAACTGCGGTTTGTCCCGTATTTGCCAAAATGGGTAAATCGCAAAAAATTAAGAAAATTCCAGTCTAACCGGGCGCTGGATATGGCAGTCAACTGATTTGCCGTGGATGCCGCAAGGGTCTATCCAGTCTGCTGGTCAAGGAGAGTAAAATGGCTAAAGTTATTGGTATCGATCTAGGTACAACAAATTCATGTGTTGCTGTCATGGACGGCAAGGAAGCTAAAGTAATTGAAAATGCAGAAGGTGCGCGTACAACACCTTCAATGGTTGCCTTTGGTGATGACGGCGAACGTCTTGTGGGCCAGCCGGCAAAACGCCAAGCTGTCACAAACCCATCTGATACATTGTTTGCAGTTAAACGTCTGATTGGTCGTCGTTTTGATGATAAAACAGTCAAGAAAGACCAAAAGCTTGTTCCATATGAAATCGTCAAGGGTGATAATGGCGATGCTTGGGTAGAAGCAAAGGGCGAAAAATACTCTCCATCACAAGTATCAGCCATGATCCTTCAAAAAATGAAGGAAACCGCTGAGGCTTATCTTGGTGAAAAAGTAACACAAGCTGTTATCACAGTACCTGCATATTTCAACGATGCCCAGCGTCAGGCAACAAAAGATGCAGGCAAGATCGCTGGTCTTGAAGTGCTGCGTATCATCAACGAGCCAACAGCTGCCGCTCTTTCTTATGGTATGGATAAAAACGATGGCAAGACAATCGCGGTTTATGACCTTGGTGGCGGTACTTTCGATGTTTCCATTCTTGAAATTGGCGATGGCGTATTTGAAGTAAAATCCACCAATGGTGATACATTCCTGGGTGGTGAAGACTTCGACATGGTGCTTGTTGATTATTTGGCTTCTGAGTTTAAAAAAGAAAACTCAATTGATCTGAAAACAGATAAAATGGCACTTCAGCGTTTGAAAGAAGCTGCAGAAAAAGCAAAGATCGAATTGTCATCTTCTGCCCAAACAGAAATTAACCTGCCATTTATTACAGCAGATGCATCTGGTCCAAAACACATGACCATGAAGTTGACACGCGCCAAGTTTGAATCACTTGTTGCTGATCTGGTAAAACGGACTGTCAAGCCAATGCAGGACGCGCTCAAGGATGCCGGCATGAAAGCTGGCGAGATTGATGAAGTGGTTCTTGTCGGTGGTATGACACGCATGCCGAAAGTACAGGAAACGGTAAAAGAATTCTTTGGTAAAGAGCCACACAAGGGCGTGAATCCTGATGAAGTGGTTGCCATGGGTGCTGCTATTCAGGCGGGTGTTCTTCAAGGTGATGTGAAAGACGTTCTTCTTCTGGATGTAACACCGCTTTCATTGGGTATCGAGACTTTGGGTGGTGTGTTTACACGTCTTATCGACCGTAACACAACCATTCCAACTAACAAGTCTCAAACTTTCTCAACCGCTGAAGATAACCAAAACGCGGTTACCATTCGTGTTTCACAAGGTGAACGTGAAATGGCGGCTGACAATAAAATGCTGGGTCAGTTTGATCTGGTTGGCATTCCGCCTGCACCACGCGGTGTTCCACAAGTTGAAGTTACCTTTGATATTGATGCAAACGGCATTGTGAATGTTTCTGCCAAGGACAAGGGTACAGGCAAGGAGCAACAAATTTCAATCAAGGCATCGGGCGGTCTGTCAGATGATGAAATTGAACAAATGGTCAAAGACGCAGAAGCCAACGCTGATTCGGACAAGGAGCGTCGTGAAGCTGTTGAATCCAAAAACCAGGCTGAAACTTTAATCCACTCTGCAGAGAAATCTCTTGAAGAATATGGTGACAAGGTTTCTGAAGAAGAACGTAATGATATCGAGCTTGCAATTTCTGGCCTAAAGGAACTTGTTGAGCAAGATGATCCTGACGCTGAAGAAATAAAGGCCAAAACAGAAGTCCTTGCAACAGCATCCATGAAATTGGGTCAAGCAATGTATGAAGCTTCCCAAGACGAAGCTGCAGAATCTGATGCTGCAGCAGATGCTGCTCGTGAAGATGAAGACGTGGTTGATGCAGACTTTGAAGAGATTGACGAAGACGACGACAAGAAGTCTGCGTAAGTTCGGTTGTATCAATATACCTTTGGCGTGCATGAAAATTTGTGCGCCGAAGGTTTTTTTATAAAGATAGGATCGGCTCCAAATGTCCAAGGCTGATTATTATGAGTTGCTAGGTGCCTCCAAAGGTGCCAACGAAAAAGAACTCAAAAGTGCTTTTCGCAAAATGGCGATGAAGCATCATCCAGATCGTAATCCGGATGATGCAGGTGCTGAATCCAAATTCAAAGAGATCAACGAAGCTTATGAAGTTTTAAAAGACCCGCAAAAACGTGCAGCCTATGATCAATACGGGCATGCAGCCTTTGAACAAGGTGGCGGATTTGGCGCTGGCGGCTTCGGTGGTGGTGCTGGTGGTTTCTCGGATATTTTCGAAGATATTTTTGGTGAAATGATGGGCGGTGGCGCAGGCCGTCGTGGCGGTGGTGCACGTTCTGGTGGACGTGAACGCGGCTCAGACCTTCGTTACAATATGGAAGTCTCGCTGGAGGATGCTTATTCAGGAAAATCAGCTGAAATTAGCGTTCCAACTGCAGTTGGCTGTGAAACTTGCTCGGGTTCTGGTGCAAAGCCTGGTTCATCTCCTGTTACTTGTAATACGTGTGGCGGTGTGGGCCGTGTACGTGCTTCTCAAGGGTTTTTCTCGGTTGAGCGCACTTGTCCTGAATGTCAGGCTCGTGGCGAAGTAATTTCTGATCCGTGTGATGAATGTTCTGGACAGGGTCGCGTTACCAGGGAGCGCACGCTAAGCGTTGATATTCCTGCAGGCATTGAAGATGGTGTACGCATTCGCCTTGGTGGTGAAGGTGAAGCTGGTTCACGCGGTGGACCACCAGGGGATTTATATATTTTCCTGAGTATTCGTAGCCATGAGTTTTTCCAGCGTGATGGGGCTGATCTTTTTTGCAAGATTCCAATTTCCATGGCAACAGCAGCTCTTGGCGGCCAATTCGAAGTTGCCTGCCTGGATAACACAAAGTCCAGAGTTAAGGTTCCTGAAGGCACGCAAACAGGTAAACAATTTCGCCTTCGTGGCAAAGGTATGCCAATTATGCGCTCCAGTGATATTGGGGATCTTTATATTCAGGTTGTGACTGAAACACCGCAAAAATTAAGTAAACGTCAGCGTGAGTTACTTGAAGAGTTTGAGCAGATTTCATCAGAAGATAATAGCCCTGAGTCGACTGGTTTTTTTACGCGAATGAAAAAGTTTCTTGATGGCTTGAGTGATTAATTTAATCTTTACGACATATTTAGATCATTATTGCTTTTAAAAACTTCAAGAATATTATTATAGTATTTATATTCGCGTAGATGGATAACAGATATAATGAAGCCTGATTATTTGGTCGGAAAGAAGATTGTTGCTCGGTTTAAGGAAGATTTCAGGTTTATCAAGGCTTGGGTTAAAAATCCTGGTTCTGTAGGCTCAATCAAACCCACGGGAGAAATAGCAGCCCGTTATATGGCAAGTTTGTTGCCTATTGATACGGGACTGCCTGTTTTGGAGTTGGGGCCAGGAACCGGGGTTATTACAAAGGAAATTCTGAAACGGGGTCTTGAACCAAACAAGATCGTAAGCATTGAATACAGCAAAGAATTTTATAATTATCTTGTTTCAAGTATTCCAGGCGTAAATTTCATAAACGGTGATGCGCTCGATTTGACTAAAACCCTTAAAGACGTTGAATATAAAACTTATGCAGGTGTAATTTGCGCAATTCCGCTTCTTAATATGCCAAAGCTGCACCGTGAAGAAATTATAAATGAAGGCTTG
Source organism: uncultured Rhizobiaceae group bacterium (assembly GCA_937951645.1). Taxonomy (GTDB): domain Bacteria; phylum Pseudomonadota; class Alphaproteobacteria; order Rhizobiales; family Rhizobiaceae; genus JAALLB01. The sequence goes on along the minus strand of CALFBM010000096.1, from coordinate 17,836 downwards.
AAGCTTATTGCGCCTAATGGCCCGTTTATCCAGCTTTGCTATGGACCAAAACCGCCATTAGCAGCTGTTCCTGGTAAGTTTACAGTTGAAAAGTCAGATCGGATTTTTAGAAATATTCCACCAGCAGGTATATGGATATACCGTAGAGATGTGCAATAGTACTATCTAATATTAGTATTTAAACTCTGTGGAATTTTTAATGATCCCCCCCCAAATATTGTGCTTTTCTGGTTCGATACGATCAGGTTCAATTAATGTACGTTTGCTGGATGCAGCGATTCGCGAGCTATCATCACTTGATTGCGAAATAACCCGTATTTCTTTGGAAGATTACATATTGCCAATTTATAATGGTGATCTGGAAGAGAAAGAGGGCATCCCTGAAAACGCAATTAAGCTTGCAAAACTCATGGCAGCGCATGATGGTTATTTTATTACTTGCCCTGAATATAATGGTTCATTGTCAGCATTGATGAAAAATACCATTGACTGGATGACGCGGGTACCAGTTGAACAGGCTGTGCCTTTTAAAGACAAGGTAGCGGCAATTGGTGCATGTTCTCCTGGCGGAATGGGCGGTATCGCTATGCTTTATCATTTGCGTGAAATCCTGGTACGTCTTGGTTCACTGGTTGTTAGCGAGCAGGTAGCGGTTGGTAACGGTTTTAATGCCTTTGATGATATGGACAGATTAACAGATGAGCGCAGTAGTCAATTCCTGAAAGCTGCAGCCAAATCCCTTGCCACCAAGGCAGCAACTTTGAAAGTATGAACATGAGCCCTAAAGACCGTCTGATTGTTCCCCTTGATATGCCAACAGTGATGGATGCGGAACAACTTGTCGATACTTTGGGAGATACTGTCTCATTTTATAAAATTGGCCACCAATTGGCTTTTGCAGGCGGATTGAATTTTGTTCGTGAGCTGCGTGATATGGGCAAGCAGGTTTTTCTCGATATGAAGCTATTGGATATTGATAATACAATCGCAAAAGGGGTTGAGAATATTGTTAAAATGGATGTGCAGATGACTACTGTTCATGCCTATCCAAATGCGATGAAAGCAGCTGTTGAAGCCGCGAATGGTTCTAATCTTTGCTTGCTTGGCGTAACCGTTTTAACCTCAATGGATGATGTTGATTTATCAGATGCAGGTTATGCGTTTGCAGCGCAAGATCTGGTTATAAGACGTGCTAAACAAGCCAGCCAATTGGGTATGGGCGGGGTTGTTTCTTCAGCCAGGGAAGCAAGCGCGATTGGCAAGGCCATCAAGTCTGACATGGCAATTGTAACACCAGGCATCAGGCCAGCAGGCTCTGATATTGGCGATCAAAAACGGATTATGACACCAGCTGATGCAATTGCAGCAGGTTCCACGCATTTGGTGGTTGGACGCCCGATTACGGCTGCGCAAGATCCAAAAGCTGCGGCTCAAAGCGTTATTGATGAGATTGCCTCTGCTTTGTGAAGCTTTCGTAATATCAGCCAATACCCTTGAAATCAGCCATTTTATACTTACCTCTAGGTTAATAAAGGTTATGCCATGGTGGCTGCCTTACTCATTTAAGGGGTTAAATATGACGAATTCTCTTATACGCTCGGCATGGACGCCCGTTACAATAGGTATGATGGTGATAGGATTTATGATTGCCTGGCCATTGGGTCTTGCAATGATTGCATATATTATTTGGGGTGACCGTCTTAAGGGGTTCAAGCAGGATGTAAACCGTGCAACTGATAAGGTTGTTGATACATTTAAACCTGCCGAACGTTCATCACATACACTAGAATCAGGTAATACAGCTTTTGATGATTGGCGTGAGATTGAGCTTGCAAGGCTTGATGAAGAACGTAGAAAACTCGATGATACACTTTCTGAATTTGACGCATATCAACGTGACCTGCGCAGGGCGAGGGACAAGGATGAGTTTGATGATTTTCTAAACTCCCGCAAACGAAAACCGGCGCCGCGATCAAAAAAATCTGGTGGCGACACTATTGATACTTAAAAAATATCATCCATAAACTTTAACAGCGGAGCTCGCATGCTCCGCTTTTTTGTTTTTCTAATCTTAAAAGAATCAATTATTAGTATTTTATGACATTTTCTTTCTTCAGACAGATACAGAAAAGAGATCGCGATTTTCAAATAGAAATCGACGGGCAAATTCTACCTGTAAAAGTAGTTGAAAATGACCGTGCCAAGCGCCTTACATTGAGGCTACTACCTGCAGGTGATGGCTTGAAGATTACAACGCCAGGCCACGTGGACGATAATGAAATTGAAGAGTTTGCCAGACGCAATCGTAACTGGGTTGCAACCAGAATAGCCAGATTGCCAAAGCGCGTGGAATTAGTGCACGGCGAAACGATACCGTTTAAAGGTGTTGAACACACCATTGTTTCAAGTGGAGAATTACGTGGGCTTGTTCAGGTTAAGCTAGGAAATGATCAGCCTGTTCTTTTGGTGCCAGGGGAACCATCGGCGGCCAGTCGTAAACTGCTTTCTTTCATGAAGCGTGAAGCCCGCAAGGAATTGGATAAGGCTGTTAATATTCATGCAAGCAAAGTAGGGATTCGTCCAAAGCAAATTCGTATTACTGATACAACAAGCCGTTGGGGATCGTGTTCAACAACAAGGACTTTATCCTTTTCATGGCGCATCATTATGGCACCGCCTGAGGTTCTAAACTATCTGGCGGCCCATGAGGTAGCGCATTTAAAAGAAATGAATCATTCTGACAGGTTTTGGAATCTAACCAAAGCGCTTTGTCCCGATACTGATGTTCAAAAGACCTGGCTTCGCGCTCATGGCGCAAAACTTCATGCTGTTAGCGTTTAGCCAATAAGGTAAACTATAAATGCTAAAACGACACAAATAATTAGCCCCCAAAAAAAGACTGACCAGGCATTGTCCTCATAGTGTGTAACTTCATTCATGATTTTTCTCCCAAAATTCTATAACAGGTTTACACTTTCGCATATCACCTTCATCTGCTATCCCATTTTTAGTCGATAAAAAACAAGATTACTATAGGTAAATTAGCCTAAAATCCTTTGGAGTAGCAAGAGTTTGCCAAAACCTGGTCATAAAAACAAACGTCAGCCTACAGAACCACCACGCGTCAGGGAAGAAACAAAAGCAAAACCAGTCTTTGTTTCTCGTAAGCGATTGAAAGATGTTTGCCCACTTGTATTGGAAAACCAGCCAAACAGTGATTATGGATTGCTTGATAGTGGAAATGGTCTGAAGCTTGAACGCTATGGAAAACTCAAAATTGTTCGTCCGGAAGCGCAAGCCATTTGGCAACCATCACGTTCACCAAATGAATGGAACGATGTTGATGCCATTTTTACAGGTGATACCACAGAGGAAGGTGCTGGAAGATGGGCATTTCCTAAAAAACAATTACCTGAAACCTGGCCATTAAGCTGGGATGGTATCAACTATTTGGGGCGATTTACTTCGTTTCGCCATGTAGGCGTTTTCCCCGAACAAGCCACGCATTGGAAGTTCATGGAGGAAAAAATCAAGGAACGAACCTCTCTAGGTAAAGAGTTTAAAGTACTTAACCTGTTTGGCTATACGGGGCTTGCCTCGCTTGTTGCTGCACGTAGCGGTGCTCATGTGACACATGTTGATGCCTCCAAGAAAGCAATTTTGTGGGCGCGCGAAAATCAGGATGATGCAGATTTGGGCGATAAGCCAATCCGCTGGATTTGTGAAGATGCAGTACGCTTTTGCGAACGTGAAGTGCGACGCGGAAATACTTATGATGGTATATTGCTCGACCCACCTGCCTATGGCCGTGGGCCCAAGGGCGAGGTCTGGCAACTTTTTGAGGACCTCCCTCATATGCTGGATTTGGTACGGGGTATCACAAATGAAAAATCATCTTTCGTTGTTCTGACTTCTTACGCGATCAGGGCATCATTTTATGCAATGCATGAAATCATGCAGGAGAAGTTTGGTGATTATAGCGGTGAATTACAGTCTGGTGAGCTGGTTTTGAAAACAGAAAAAAGCGAACGCCTGCTATCAACATCCATGTTTAGCAGATGGGTGGCAAATGAGTGAGAATATTGAAAACAGGCCGGGTCGCATTTTTGAGATAACAGCTGTCTCTAATCCGCGTATCAAGTCGATTAAAGCACTGGCACAAAAAAAGAACCGTGATCAGGGTGGTGTATTTCTGGTTGAGGGCATGAAGCTTGTCCGTGATGCTTTTGAAAATGGCTGGGAGATTGAAACGCTGATTTATGCAGCAACAACAAATGATAGCGCGCAAGTCACAGAATTGGCTGCAAAGCTTCGCGTTGCTGGTGCTGATATTCTGGAAGTGAATGAAAAAGTTCTCTCTTCCATTACGCGGCGAGACAACCCGCAAATGGTGGTTGGTGTTATGCGCCAAAATTGGCAGCGTGCTCCTGAAAAAATCAAAAATCCATCAAGCGTCTGGATTGCACTTGACCGTGTTCGTGACCCCGGAAATCTGGGTACCATTATTCGTACCGCAGATTCTGCAGGTGCTGAAGGTATTATTCTGATAGGTGAAACAACAGACCCGTTTTCACTGGAAGCAACCAGAGCCAGCATGGGTTCCATTTTCAATGTGCCTTTAGTGCGCATGGGCGTTCCTGAGTTTTTGAAGTGGCGTATCTCCTGGGAAGGTATGGTCGTTGGTACACATCTTGAGGGTGCAACGGATTTTCGTACGATAGATTATCAATCAGAGTCTGTTCTGCTTTTGATGGGCAATGAGCAGCAAGGTTTGCCTGACGATCTCGCGGCAACTTGTGATAAGCTTGCCCTAATTCCAATGCATGGCGCAGCTGATTCTCTTAATCTTGCAATTGCAACTGGCGTAATGCTTTTCCACATGGGTAAGAAATTACCACCGATAGAAAGTTAGACTTTGATGCGGGTTTATTGGACACTCTTTGTTGTATTGTTGGTGGTCATTGATCAGGTATCCAAGTGGATGGTTGAAACCAAGTTGCCATTTCAGCAGCAAGTTGAGCTAATTCCATTTTTAAGTTTGTTCAGAACGTATAATTACGGAGTTGCGTTTTCGTTACTGGAAAGCCTTGGGCAATGGCCATTGGTTATCATGACAATCTGTATTATCGGATTTGTCATATGGTTATGGCATAGCGTTGAAGCGGGTCGGGCTCTATCAGAACTTGGCTATGCCTGTGTCATTGGGGGTGCGATTGGTAATTTGATTGACCGCACTTGGTACGGCAAGGTTATCGATATGATATTATTTCACATTGATAGTTTGGATTTTAGGTTTGCAGTTTTTAATCTGGCAGATACATTTATTACAATTGGTGCAATGGCTATTATTTTCGATGAGATTTTAATCTGGCAAAGAGCACGCAAAGCTCAAAAAGAACAAGACAAGGAAGTTCAAGATGGCTGATACATTCAAGGCAATTCAGGTTTCTCGTGATGAAGAAAAGAAACAATCGGTCAATGTGGTTGAACTAACCAGTGATGATTTAATGGAAGGCGATGTTACAATCGCCGTCGAGGCAACAACTGTAAACTATAAGGATGGTCTGGCAATTACCGGCAAAAGTCCGGTTATCAGACATTGGCCAATGGTGCCGGGTATCGACCTTGTAGGTACAGTGCTTGAATCAGCTTCTTCTGAATTCAGTAAGGGTGATAAAGTGCTTCTAAACGGATTTGGCGTTGGCGAAGTACATTGGGGTGGATACGCAGAGCGCGCGCGCTTAAAATCAGATTGGCTTATTGGACTGCCATCAGGCATTGAGCCAAAACAGGCAATGGGTGTTGGAACAGCGGGTTACACAGCCATGCTTTGTGTTATGGCACTGGAGCGTTATGGAATAACACCTGCTTCAGGCCCTATAGTTGTAACGGGTGCAAATGGCGGTGTTGGTTCTGTTGCAATCTCTATTCTTTCCAGGCTCGGTTATCATGTAATCGCCTCAACAGGCCGCGTTGATGAAAGTGGTTTCCTGAAGGAATTGGGTGCAAATGAAATAATAGACCGTGCGGAACTTTCAGAAGCTGGTCGCCCATTGGGCAAAGAACGTTGGGCTGGCGGTATTGATGCAGTTGGTTCTCATACACTTGCCAATTTACTTGCACAAACAAATTACGGTGGTGCAATTGCTGCATGTGGTTTGGCACAAGGGTTTGATTTACCTGCTACGGTTATGCCGTTCATCTTGCGGGGCATCGCGTTACTTGGCGTTGACTCTGTTATGGCGTCAAAAGAACTTCGCAAAGAGGCTTGGGATAGAATTGCAACAGATCTTGATATGGGCAAACTTGCAGCACTTACAACTGAAATCGGCTTTGATGATATTATTCAAACAGCAACTGATATTGTGGATGGTAAGGTGCGCGGACGTGTTATTGTCGATATGAAGTCATGAGTTGTTAAGGTAAAGTAAGGAGCTGCCATTGGCGCTTGCAGAACTTACGGAAATAAATCAGAGAGGTCCAAGTCACAATCTTCGACTGAAGACCTTGATCAATGTCAGATGGTTGGCAGTGATTGGGCAATCAAGTGCAGTTTTTGCAGTATGGCTCTTGCTCGGCTTCAGTTTTGAGCCGGTATTTTGTTTTGCACTTATATCGGTTTCAATCTTTGTAAATTTGTTTCTTACATTCAGGTATCCGGCAAACCAGAGATTATCATCAAGATCGTCTGCAGCATTACTTGCTTATGATATTATCCAGCTGGCCGTTTTGTTATTTTTAACGGGTGGCTTGCAAAATCCGTTCTCGTTTTTATTGCTTGTACCAGTGGTGATTTCTGCAACAGCACTTTCAATCAATTACACTTTGTTCCTGGGCATTTTAGGAATCACTTGTGCAACATTACTTGCAGTATTTTATTTGCCACTTCCATGGCTTGAGGGTGTCACTTTGAAGCTACCCAATATTTATATTGGTGGTATGTGGTTTTCAATTATTTCAAGCCTTTCATTTACGGCAATTTATGCATTTCGTGTTGCGGATGAAGCGCGAAAACTATCAGATGCACTAACTGCAACAGAACTTGTTTTGCAACGCGAGCAACATTTATCAAACCTGGATGGTCTGGCTGCTGCTGCGGCGCATGAGCTTGGCACACCCTTGGCAACCATTGCCCTGGTTTCCAAAGAGATGACAAGGGAGCTGGAAAAAGGCTCTGCTCTTTTTGAGGATGCAAAACTTTTAAGAAGCCAGGCTGAAAGATGTCGGGAGATTTTGCAAAAACTGACATCACTTTCAACTGAAGGGGATCGACATATTGGGACGATGCCTTTTACAGCTTTTATGGAAGAAATTGCAGAACCGCATCGTAATTTTGGTGTTACAGTTGAAATCAAAAAACGTGACAAGAGCCGTGTTCCTGATTGTCTCAGAAATCCGGGCATTCTTTATGGGCTTGGAAACATCGTTGAAAATGCAGTTGATTATGCTAACGAGAAAGTAACGCTGGAAACAGGTTGGGACGATAATAATCTTTGGGTAGAGGTTAATGATGATGGTCGTGGTTTTGATGATGAAGTACTTGCCAGAATTGGTGAGCCATTCGTTACCAGGCGTTCGCGGTCTACTCAAGGTGGCGGTCTTGGGCTTGGTTTATTCATTGCAAAAACACTTCTTGAGCGCAGTGGTGCTAGTTTGATTTTTAAAAATGATTTAAAAAAACAGCCAAGTGGTGCCTCAGTACTGGTTAAGTGGCCTAGATCAGCCATTGAGGCGAGCTAAAGATTTTAAATTGCACCCAGCCTGCCTTTGACAAATGGTATTTTGTGACCCACATAAGGATTAAATCAATCAAGAAGACTTTGAGATGACAGACTTAAACCAATTTCAAGATACTATCGGTGAAAACAATAATCTACTAATCGTCGATGATGATCGGCCATTTTTGCAACGTTTGGCACGTGCGATGGAAACTCGTGGATTTGCAGTTGAAACAGCAGAAAGTGTTACCGAGGGAATGGCAAAGATAAAAATCGGGGCGCCGGATTTTGCCGTTGTTGATATGCGCTTAAATGATGGTAATGGTCTGGATGTTATTGAAGGGATCCGCAATGTGAAGCCTAATTGCAAGGCAATCATTCTTACAGGATACGGCAATATTGCAACGGCTGTAACGGCTGTAAAAATGGGTGCAATAGATTACCTTGCCAAACCTGCAGATGCCGATGATGTTTATACTGCCTTAATGCGCAAGCCATCGGAAAAAGCTGATCCACCTGAAAACCCCATGTCTGCTGACCGTGTTCGCTGGGAACATATTCAACGTGTTTATGAACTTTGTGACCGTAATGTTTCTGAAACAGCAAGACGTTTAAACATGCACCGCAGAACCTTGCAGCGTATCTTGGCAAAACGTGCGCCTAGATAGTTGATTCATGGACGCCTTAATCTTCTGTAGGTTCAATGTATTGTTCCTGTAGGGTTAGGCGTTTTATGCGGCGCGCAGCAGTTCTCGCAAATCTTAATGTAAGCGCCTTTCGTGTTGCTGCACTAAGTTTGTCTTCTTCTGCTTCGCGCATGATTTCGCAACCATATTTATCTGCCAGAACAAATCCTTCCGTTTCAGGAAAAATTTCCATGGGAACGTCCGGGTGTGTGGCAAAATAGAATTTATCGCAATAAGGCTTGTATTCATGCCATTTTGTGTCTGACTGAAAATCGGCAATAGAGGATTTGACTTCAAAAATGATAATCAGGCCTTTTTGATCAAGGGCAATTAAATCAGCTCTTCGACCAGTCGAAAGTGTTAGCTCAGGAAGAAAAACAAGGTTATGTGCAGCCATACCTTTAATGATACCGCGCCTGATAAGCATGGATGCTTCCGACTGTCGGCCGTCTATCTCGGGGTTTTCTTCAACTGCAGAAATGATTGGCATACTTGTTTTTGCCTTTTTATGATTGTTGCAATCTGGCAACAATTTGTGAGCCATCTTGAGAAGTTCCAATATTTACATTGCGAATCAAGGAACTTTGTAGAACTAAGTTTACTAGAATTATCCTGTCGTCCCAAATTTCAAGGTAGAATGACCGATCGAGGCAAACAAATGAACAGACGTGCATTCACATTATCATTACTATCAACGGTGGCTTTGGCAAGCTGCTCATCCATTTCAAGAGACCCAACACGAGAATTCCGAGCAGATTATGCGGCGCGAGCAGATGGCGGGTACAAGCTTCCAGCCATTCCGGTTAAAAAAATAGACAAGGAATTTTTACGCCAGATTGTTGATTACAAAACAAAAGAGCGCGTTGGCACGATTGTTGTAGATGTACCAGCGCGTCATCTTTATTTGGTTCAGCCAGGTGGCAAGGCCGTTCGCTACGGTGTTGGTGTTGGCAAGCAAGGCTTTGCCTGGTCTGGCAATGCTAGAATTGGCTGGAAAAAAGAATGGCCAACATGGACCCCTCCTGGCCCAATGATTAAACGTAGACCAGATCTGGCGAAATGGCGCAAAGGCATGCCTCCGGGTTTAACAAATCCACTTGGGCCTCGTGCGCTTTATCTGACTAAAGGTGGTCGCGATACACTATATCGTCTACATGGCACACCTGAGTGGTGGTCAATTGGCAAGGCTGTATCTTCTGGGTGTATCAGATTGTTGAACCAGGATATTATTGATCTTCATGCCCGTGTTAAGCCAGGTGCAAAAGTCGTGGTCAAACAAACTTAAATTGTTTGTAATTGAATTATTAAAAAACCCCGCCTTTTGAGCGGGGTTTTTGTATTTTTTATATTGAACAAACGCTTTATGTATTTGCTGCTTTAAATTCCAAACGTTTGCGATGAAGAACTGGCTCTGTGTAGCCTGAAGGTTGAATATCACCTTCAAATACCAATTCACAAGCTGCCTGGAACGCAACAGAATTATCAAAGTCAGGCGACATGTTGCGGTAGGCAGCATCTCCTGCATTTTGACCATCAACAACGCCAGCCATGCGTTTAAGTGTTTCCATGACTTGTTCCTTGTTAGTCACATCATGTTTTAGCCAGTTTGCTATATGCTGGGTGGAGATGCGCAATGTTGCACGGTCTTCCATTAAGCCAACATTATTGATGTCCGGCACTTTTGAACATCCAACGCCTTGTTCAACCCAGCGAACCATATACCCAAGAATTCCCTGAGCATTATTATCAAGCTCGTTTTGGATATCTTCTGGCGACCAGTTAGGGCGAATGGCAACGGGAATGGTCAGGATATCGTCAATATTTGCACGACCGCGTGTTGAGATTTTTGATTGCTCTTCAGCAACATTTACCTGATGGTAATGTGTTGAGTGAAGTGTTGCAGCAGTAGGCGAGGGAACCCAGGCACAGTTTGCGCCAGCTTTTGGATGGCCAATTTTCTGCTCCAGCATATCAGCCATAAGATCAGGCATTGCCCACATGCCTTTGCCAATTTGCGCATGCCCTGAAAGACCACACTCAAGACCAATGTCAACATTCCAGTCTTCATAGGCGGAAATCCAGGCAGCACCCTTCATGTCAGCTTTGCGAAGCATCGGCCCTGCAAGCATGGATGTATGAATTTCGTCACCTGTGCGATCAAGGAAACCTGTATTAATGAAAACAACGCGTTCTTTTGCAGCGCGGATACATTCTTTCAGATTTGCAGTTGTGCGACGCTCTTCATCCATAATACCCATTTTCAAGGTATTGGGTTTCATGCCAAGTGCCTGCTCAACACGGCTGAACAGTTCAACCGCAAAAGCAACTTCTTCCGGGCCGTGCATTTTTGGTTTCACAATATACATTGAGCCTTCGCGTGAATTACCATGACGGCCATTTTCACCAAGATCATGAAGTGCAATCATGGCAGTCATCATGCAATCCATAATGCCTTCAGGAATTTCCCTGCCACCGTCAAAAGTGATTGCAGGATTTGTCATCAAGTGACCTACATTACGAACTAGGAGAAGAGATCGACCGGTAAGTGTTACACCTTTGCCGTTTCCGGCAGTATACTTACGGTCCGGATTCAGTTTACGAGTAATGGTAGTCCCGCCTTTTTCAAAACTTTCTGAAAGATCACCTTTCATGAGACCGAGCCAGTTTTCATAAGCCAAAGTCTTGTCTTCACCGTCTACTGCGGCAACAGAATCTTCGCAGTCACAAATGGTTGTAAGGGCTGACTCAAGAACGATATCTGCAATACCTGCTTTATCGGTTGAGCCAATGGGATGGTCCGGATTGATAATAATGTCTGCATGCAAGCCATTACGTTTAACAAGTACAGATGTAGGGTTCGAAGCTTCTCCTTGATAGCCAACAAATTGTGCAGGATTGGAAAGGCCGATAGTCTTGCCATCTTCAAGCGTGATATGAAGCTCACCATCAACAATGGCTAGGTTGGTTGCCTCTGCCCAAGAGCCATCCAGTGGGACAGATTTATTCAGGAAGTCACGTGCCCATGCGATTACTTTTTCGCCACGTTTTGGATTATAGGCCTTGCCTTTTTCGGCACCTCCTTCTTCAGAGATAGCATCTGTTCCATAAAGCGCATCGTATAAAGAGCCCCAGCGTGCATTTGCTGCATTTAACGCATAACGAGCATTCATGATCGGAACAACCAACTGCGGACCCGCCACCATGGCAATCTCAGGATCAACATTGGATGTATCAACAGCAAATTTTCCACCTTCAGGAACCAGATAACCAATATCGCTCAGAAATTTTTTGTAATCTTCTAGATTATAATTGGTACTGTTTGCTGTGTAATACGCATCAATTTTTGCCTGTAAATCATCGCGTTTTTGAAGCAATTCTTTATTAGTTGGAGCAAGATCTGTAACAAGTGTTTCAAGATCAGCCCAAAACCTGTCTTGAGCGATGCCGGTTCCCGGTAAGGCTTGTTCATTTACAAAGGCATAAAGCCCGCTATCGACATTCAAACCGCCAATATTTATACGTTCAGACATGATTGTCTCCTGAAGTTAAGTTTAGTTATCCTTGGCTACCAAAATCAGCAGTATTGTCAATTTGGAGTAAGTGAGAAACATTATTTCTAAAATGGAAATAATATGTTTCATTAACTGAAATATTGCTCAATATTGAACCTCCAGACAGTAATACCCATATATGTCTTATAACAAAAATGGGAAAAGCTCATGTCACGTATTGCAGGATTTTCAAGCCCCTTGTTATTGGGTTTTGATGAACTAGAGCGGGTTTTGGCACGCGCTACAAAAAGCGCAAATGATGGTTATCCGCCATACAATATTGAACGCTTGCAAACCCAACCGGGCGAAAAAGGCGATCTTCTGCGAATTACATTAGCTGTAGCAGGCTTTAAAGAGGAAGAACTTGATATAAGCATAGAAGAAAATCAGTTAACGATTTCTGGAAAACAGGTCGATGACCAAGAACGTAGTTTTCTGCATCGTGGAATAGCAGCACGTCAGTTTCAACGTGCTTTTGTGTTGGCTGAAGGCATAGAGGTTAGCGGCGCAAACCTCCAAAACGGTCTCTTGGAAATAGATCTAATCCGTATTCAGCCAGAGCGGATCATACGCAAGATTTCGATTAAATCAGGCACGAAAAAGAGTAGTTAAAGGAGTACTGTCATGTTTCATGATTTTGAACTAGGTAATCAAACAACGCAGAACCTTGCTCAAATGGGAACCAATGCCATAGCATACATGCGTGAAATGACGGTTGAAAAGATCAAAACCGCCTTTCCTGACACACCAGACCTTGAAAAAGGCCAAACTTATTGGGCTTTATTCGGTGCAGATGGCGAGCCTTTAATGCTCGCTAGTGAGCGCGTTGATATAGCGTCTTCCGCCTTTTATAATAACTTGAAGGCAGTTATGCCTAATTAGGCAGGGTCTACCCAACCAATATTGCCATCTTCCCGGCGGTAAACAACATTTGTTTTACCGCTGCCGGCATTGGTGAAGACCACAACCGGTGTATCAATCAGATCAAGTTTCATAACAGCCTCGGCAACACTTTGTGTTTGAACGCTGGTGAGTGATTCAGCAATAATAACCGGGTTATATTCCTCTGGCATCTCTTCTTCTGCAGCAGGTGCTTCAACAATTGCATATGCAGCTTCTGCTCGTGCTGCCTTTGCAGCATTGCCGTGATGATCTTTTAGGCGGCGCTTGTAACGTCTCAGGCGTTTTTCAATTTTGTCAGCAGCGGTCTCAAAAGCTACTGTTGGATCAATTTCATTGGCAGTACCTTGTAAATCAGCACTACTATCAAGATGAATGATACATTCACAGGCAAAACGGTTACCTTGTTTCTCAAGCGTTACATGGCCGCGATAAGCTCCCGGAAAGTATTTGGAAACGGCTTCATCAAGGCGGTCCTGGATACGAGCAGTCAGTGTATCTCCAACGTTCATGTGTTTGCCTGAAATTTGTAAGCTCATTATGCGTCTCCTCTTTTGTTCTAGCCCAGAATCAAGCGTAGCGCGATGAGGGCTAGCGTGGCAATTCCCAAACGTAAATATATATTACAAACCTATTAAAATCAGGCTTGTTGTTTCTTTTCACGACGACGTTGTACGGATGAAGGGATGCGCATTGCTTCACGATATTTGGCAACAGTACGCCGCGCTATTTCAATACCTGTTTCCTGAAGCTGCATTACGATTTGATCATCTGAAAGCACTTTTCCAGGGTTTTCCAAATCCACTAATTGCTTTATTTTATGCTTCACACTTTGGGAAGCATGTCCTTCATCGCTCTCACTGGAGGTAATGGAGGATGAGAAAAAATATTTAAGCTCAAAGATACCCTGATCACACATCAGGAACTTGTTTGAAGTTACACGACTAATGGTTGATTCATGCATTTTAATCGCGTTAGCTACCGTTTTGAGATTTAGTGGCCTTAAATGCTCGACACCTTCCGCAAAGAACATATCCTGTTGTTTAACAATTTCAGTAGCAACTTTAAGAATGGTTTGCGCGCGTTGATCGAGGCTTTTTGTTAGCCAGCTTGCGTTAGCCATAGATTCGGCAATGAATTCTTTGCCATCAGGCGTTTTAACAGCTGAAGTTAGTTCGCTATGATAAGCGTAATTAATCAGAACTTTTGGAAGAGTTTCAGGATTAAGATCAATTAGCCAGCTGCCATCAGTTTTCTGACGAATAATCACATCCGCCACGATATTTTGAGCCAAAACGGGTTCGTATTTTGCAGCAGGCCTAGGATCAAGCTCCTTTATTTCGCGGATCATGTCATTGAAATCTTCACGGGTAACACTGCAAAGTTTCATAAGTTTTTCAAACTCACGTTTTGCCAAAAGTGGCAAATTATCCAAAAGCATTACCATTGCAGGATCAAAGCGGTTCTTTTCGATTAACTGAATACCAAGACATTCTTTTAAATCACGCGCACCAATTCCCACCGGTTCGAGGGTTTGAAATTCCTTCAAAACATCTTCAACACGGTTTAAACTGACACCCGTCTGCATTGCAAGATCATGCAAATCTTCCTGATAATACCCATCGTCTGTAAGACCATGGGCGATATAAGTTGCAATTTCGCGGTCTTTTTTGTCACCAAAAGCCAGGCAAATCTGACTGTTTAAATACTGGGTTAAACTAACGGTTTCTCCCACACTTGCCAGAAAGTCAGTATCGTCTTTACTGTTGGAAGATGAACCTTGTGAAGATATGGAAATTGATGCAGATGAAGGTTGTGAATTTGCTTTTTCAGCACCTGCAATACCTTCATCATAGACATTTTCAAAGGAAGCATCCAGATCATTTGCCTTTTCACCAGCATCAAGCTTCATTTCATTGGAGATTGTATTTTCTTTGTTCTCGCTACTGGCGTCTGCTACTTCGTCTGCAGAAATACTGGTATCAGAACCAAGTTCAAGTAGAGGGTTTTTTTCAACTTCGCCCTGAATGAATTCCGAGAGTTCAAGATGGCTATATTGTAATAGCTTTATTGATTGCGCCAATTGAGGCGTCATCACAAGCGATTGCGATTGCTTTTGTTGTAAATGAACTGAAAGAGCCATTATTCCCTACCTGTAATTTTTACGAGCTCTTTTTTGTTTTTGGCTCGCTTATTGCATGCAGGATAACAGAAACTCCTTCCTAAAGAGTAAATTGCTCACCAAGGTAAAGTCGGCGCACGTCCGGATTTTGGACAATCTCATTCGGACTTCCATGGGTTAGTACATTGCCTGCGTGAATGATGTAGGCTCTATCAATCAGCCCCAAAGTCTCCCGCACATTATGGTCTGTAATAAGAACACCAATACCACGACGTGTCAGATGGCGCACCAGATCTTGAATGTCGCCAACAGCAATTGGGTCGATGCCGGCAAAAGGTTCATCAAGTAGCATAAAAGAAGGGCGGGTTGCTAATGCGCGGGCAATTTCACAGCGTCTTCGCTCACCACCTGAAAGCGCAATTGAAGGTGATTTTCGCAGGTGCGTAATTGAAAATTCTTCAAGCAACGCGTCAAGCTGGCGTTCTCGTTCTTTTTTATTGGGTTCTACAACTTCAAGGACTGCACGAATATTATTTTCGACACTTAAGCCTCTGAAAATACTGGCTTCCTGGGGCAAGTACCCAATTCCAAGGCGGGCCCTGCGGTACATGGGTGTCTTCGTAATATCATGCCCATTCAATTCAATTTTACCAGCATCTGCCTGTACAAGACCTGTAATCATATAAAAACTTGTAGTTTTGCCAGCGCCATTAGGTCCAAGCAATCCGACCGCCTCACCGCGCCTCACGCCAAGATTTACATTCTCAACAACCTTGCGCCCTTTATAACTTTTTTGAATGCCGGAAACGAGCAAAACACCATCGCGTGATTGTGGTTGATGTGTTGGTTGCCGGCTCTGCTGTATTGGTGCTGCTGCTACTCGGATTTCCGTACCAACTGCGTTTGTGCTTTCCAGAGGTGTATCAGCCCAATTCACTTTACGAGCCTTGGGCTTTTTTACCAAGCCAGAGATATTTTTGAGAAAACCCAAAGTAAAAATCCAATAAACGTTTTGTTAGCTACAAATACATGAATTACGGTTAATTTTCTTTAACGAAGAAAAACTGGCATGCAAAGACGTTAATTTCCTGATTTTGGTGTTAGCAAAATTTTAACACGCCCATTACTTGAATTACCAGATGATGAATTGCACGGCGTAACATTGGAAACATTCGTTTTAAGATCAACGGTTACCTTACATGCTGAAAGTACATTGCCTGTCTGACTAACAATAACATTGCCCGTCATCAAAACAGTTTCAGAGATCATGTTGATGGTTGCTTGATCTGCAGAAACTTCATTCTCACCAGAGCGTACAGCAACCTTGCCACTGGCTTCAATTTGACGAATGCCACTTTTGGTCTTGCCCTTTTCATTTGCGCGTTCGTAATAAACCTTTATGCGAGTTGCCTGCATTAAGGTTGTTCCTTGAACGACACTAACATTTCCGGTTAGCAGAGCAGTGTTTTCATTATCGATGATCTCTAGTTTGTCAGCTTCAATTTGAATGGGATCATTATTATTGCCAATACCCTTAAAGGCTCCACCAGCAGATTGGGCAAAGCTCGGCACTGGGCTTCCCAAGGCAGCAAAAAACATAATAAAGAGTGTAAGAGCTAGATATTTAAAAGATTTAATTCTGGTCATTATCTGAATTTGCCTTTTTTAATTCATCAGGGCGTAGCGTCATGCGTACGCGACCTTCAAAGATTATTTTATTACCACCATCTTCCACCATTAATGTATTGGATGAGATATCTGCTTGTGAACTTGTTGCGTTGATGGGGTTATTTGTATGCATGATTGAATTGCCAATATCGACATTGGCATCCTGCAAGTTAAGAACCATGCCGCTGGAAGTAACCAGATTAACGTTCTGGGTTAAAACGAGCGTTTTTGCATCGGCATCATAAACACCATTGCCAGCCTTGATTGTAGCATTGATGGTATCATCCATAGGGAGGTCGGCAAGAATGTCATGCAATTCTACCTGATTTGGATTTTCAGCGTTCTGTATAGCCTTGGTTGCGGTCAGGTTGTAAGGGCGGTTGTTTTTATCAAATCCGTTGAGTTCAGGATTTTCCATAACCAGTTTGCCGTCTGAAAGGTTGATATTATCAATTGCCACATTGGGTGCTTTAAAGGAACTAACGACCAAAGCGCCCATGATGCCCAGGATCATGATGATGCCCATCACTGGAAAAGCAATCTTCCAAAACCGAACCTTGCTTGAGTGTTTCAAAGCCTCTTTATATTCATTCTCACGATTATCGGTTGAAATGAAGTCAAGATTGGACACAGGTGCTTGTGTAGAACCATCTACAGGAATGTATTGTCCCTGCGCCTGATTTTGAAACCGGTTACTCAAGACATATGCCTCACTTAATCTTGCAGTTTGTTACAACAGCTTCATGGTCATAATAGGGCTTTGATATAGCTTAACTATGAGCAAATATGTCAGTTTCTGGCCAGCCAGCCAAATCCAGTCGGCAGCGCGTGGGAAGAAACTTGAAACATTCCCTTGCAAGTTCGCTGCGTCCTTCGCGTTCAAGACGTTTTTCAAGATGTGCCATTAACTCATGCAAGTGAAGCACATCAGAGGCTGCATATTCCAATTGTGCCTGACTTAAGGTTTCAGCTGCCCAGTCAGAGCTTTGTTGTTGTTTGGAGATATCAACGCCAATAAATTCACGTACCAAATCTTTCAAGCCATGGCGGTCAGTATAAGTGCGCGTCATTTTGGAAGCAATTTTGGTACAATAGACATTGTTGGTGGCAATTCCCAAGCCATGCTCAAGTACTGCAACATCAAAGCGTGCAAAATGAAATATGATCGTACGATTAGTATCTTCCATAAGT
>CALFBM010000095.1 GCA_937951645.1 uncultured Rhizobiaceae group bacterium | reverse complement strand
AATACGATAAGGGATAAAAATGATTGAAACAATTGATCTGGTTATAAGGTCTGCATGTGTTGGCATCTGCGCTTTGCTTGTGATTCACTTTGCAGCAATCAGACCTGTTTCTCGCAAGACCATTTCAGCCGTTACTTTTTTAATTGCAGGCATTGCAGTCATCATTGG
Source organism: uncultured Rhizobiaceae group bacterium (assembly GCA_937951645.1). Taxonomy (GTDB): domain Bacteria; phylum Pseudomonadota; class Alphaproteobacteria; order Rhizobiales; family Rhizobiaceae; genus JAALLB01. The sequence goes on along the minus strand of CALFBM010000095.1, from coordinate 2,940 downwards.
CTCCTCAATGATCTTTATAAGTGCAAGCGATAATATTGCCTTTATTCATGTAACAATTTTCGCTGTTACCCCTGCAATGATAGCCTGGGGTCTGTTGGAATTATTTGAAGATGACTTTCAAGTACAACCTTGGCAAATAATATTCATAGCCTTATCTATCCCTACTCACTACTTATCTAAAGACAATCAAACACTTGTTATTGTCTGCGGCATTTCATCCTTGATAATCTATGGTTATTTATTTTACATCACAGTTACAACAAGAGCGCACGATCTTGTTGAAGCGCGTTGTAAATTTAGATTTTGGTTCATGGGGTCAGCCGCCCTGACTGGTATCGCCTTTACATTTTTTCACATAATATATGGCAAGTTCCTTCCTGTAAGTTTGCAGTTGTTAAACGCAGGCATGTTTTTAATTCTTTCCATAATCTTTGCCTATTGGGCGTTGAAAGTACGCCAGCATATCTGGGCATTACCTCAAAATTTCGCCACGAAACGACCAGACACCCTGTCACCCGCAGAGGTATCTTTGCTTACCAAACTGCAGGCTTCCATGAAAGAAGACATCTGGCGTGAAGAAGGCCTCACCATCCGCAAATTGGCAGAAACCTTGAACGCGCCGGAACATCGTCTTCGCAAAGTCATCAACCAGGGTCTTGGCTACCGAAACTTTGCAGCTTTTGTGAATGAACACCGTATTGGTGCAGCCTGTGAAGTTCTGGCTGACCCAATAAAAGCGGTTGTACCCGTCATCACCATTGCCTATGAGGTCGGTTATGCGTCGCTCGGTCCTTTCAACAGGGCATTTAAGGATATCGTTGGCGAAAGCCCTACAGAATACCGCAAGCGCTCTTTTTCTCACGCATAAAACCAACTTGCCGATTTTGAAAAAAACTGACCATTTCTGAAAAAGGCTTGCCATTTTCGAACTCGGCGAGAATCTCCTTCCTTGAATTTGTAAATTCATGGTGTCCCCCAAAGAAAGGAAGACATCATGAAAACGAACACAAAACTTATCGCCCTTGCAACCGCCACCCTGATCGCCCTTGCCCCAACGACTGCAAGCGCAATGAGCATGTCAGATGGCGTGTTTAGCTGGCCTACAGATTACAAAAGCCAAAAGACCTCTGAAGCAATCAGTACGTTTGATGGCAAGGTAAAAAACCCGGAAACCAGCAAACCTGCACAAGACAAAACGCAAAACACAAAGCGCAAATAAGCATAACCCCGGTGAACCTGGCGGGGATATTTTCCCGCCGGGTCATACCCCAATTAGACATCGCTTTCGCTTCAAGAGACTGGTAAAATCCTTTATCACACAAGCCAAAAGCGATTCTCCCTTGGACCTTGCCTTAATCTACCTATCTGAAACCTCAATGCAGATTGTCATTGCCATTGTCTTTATCACGGGCATTGTACGCGGATTTTCAGGCTTTGGCTCGGGCATGATCATTGGTCCTTCCACTGCTTCGTTTTTCGGCCCTCAAATGGCACTGGTCATGATTACCATCATGGATGCCATCCCAACCCTTACACTCGTTTGGGGTGCAAGACGCGATGTGAACTGGAAAGAACTTGTTCCCGTCATTATCGGTTATGCAATTCTGGCTCCCCTGGGCATTTGGCTACTGGTAACGGGAGACGCAACCGCACTTCGCTGGTTCATTTCCATCAGCATTTTAATTGCCGTCACCATTTTGTGGTCCGGCTGGAAATATACCGGCCCTCGTACATCGCCTGTTTCATTCTCGTTCGGTGGCCTTGGCGGATTTATGGGCGCAGCCGCAGCTCTTCCTGGCCCCGCAGTTCTGGTTTACTGGCTGGCAAGCACAGCAAAAGCCATAAACGTCCGTGCCAATATGATCTATTATCTATTCCTTACAGATCTCATTGTTATTATCGGTTATATCTTTGCAGATCTTTATACCATGGAAGGGATAGTGCGGGGATTACTCTGTGTGCCGGGATATTTTATCGGCATTCAAATCGGCACAAAATTCTTTTCAGGCGCCAGCGACGCAACCTATCGCCGCGTCGCCTTTATCATGATTTTAGTGGCAGCGATAACATCTTTACCGCTGCTGGATACATTATTCAGCAGATAACCTTGTTAAGCTGAAAGCTTTGCCATGATCTCATCATCAATTTCAAAGTTTGAATAAACGTTCTGCACGTCATCATCTTCGTCCAGCGCATCCAGGAGCTTCAAGAGCGTTCCAGCCTTTTCCTCATCCACAGGTGTGCCGTTTTGCGGCTTCCAGGTTGATTTCACACTTTCAGCTTCACCCAGTGCCTCTTCAAGGTTTTTGGTAACCTCGCCAAATGAATCAAACTCACACAGGATAACGTGACCGTCTTCATCAGAAACAACATCATCGGCACCTGCTTCAATGGCAGCTTCCATGATTTCATCTTCACTTCCAGCATCAGCCTTATAGGTAATTTCACCCATACGGTCGAACATGAAGGAAACAGAACCCGATTCCCCCATCTGCCCACCATTTTTGGTGAAACATGCACGAATATTTGAAGCAGAGCGGTTTTTATTATCCGTCAAGGCCTCAACCACAATCGCAACTCCGCCAGGGCCATAACCTTCATAGCGAATTTCTTCATAGTCTTCACCACCAGCACCTGCACCTTTGGTAACCGCACGCTGGATATTATCCTTAGGCATGGACTGACCCTTGGCATTTTGAATTGCCAGGCGAAGACGCGGGTTCATGTCGGGGTCCATCACTCCGCCACCCATTTTTACCGCAACGGTAATTTCCTTTGAAAGACGCGAAAACATCTTCGAACGGATTGCATCCTGACGACCTTTACGGTGCTGAATATTCTTGAATTTTGAATGGCCTGCCACGGCACACTCCTGTCATTGGTTGTTTCTCTTAAAGAGCTTATAAAAAAGGATAGGCGATACGTCTAGTGGGGAAAATA
>CALFBM010000094.1 GCA_937951645.1 uncultured Rhizobiaceae group bacterium | reverse complement strand
GTTGGTCTTCGCTATGCACTAAGTGATGCTGGTTGTTCAACACCAGTAGAACAGCCACAGGTTGTTTATAAATAATATCGGTTTGAGGGAGGGCTCAAACCTTCCCTCGTCATACTTAATATAATATCCCGCGATTTGCGGAAAATGGACATCAGAGGCTGAGGGCTTAGACATGAAGCGTTTTGTATTGAATAGTACTGTAGCAGCAGTAGCATTGTTTTCGGCAACAAGTGCTTTTGCAGGTGATTACAACTCTGGTGTTGTATCAAAAACACCTAGTGAAAGTTACACGGAAGTTGAGTTTGGAAGTGGTTGGTATCTACGCGGTGATATTACTTATAATATTAATGGCAGGAGTTCTTCTGGAATAAATGCCATTGAAGGAGTTTCTCCAGGTATTCAGGTTTATTATGGTGATGCTGTGGGTGCACGAGTTGGTTTTGGCTATAATGCTTCTGCAAATACCAGAATTGAAGTAAATGCCGAGGGCATTTTTAGTTCTGATATTAGAGGACTTGGAGGTAGAACTTTTAACGCTGTTGATTTTGCTGATCCATTAGCACCCGTCGATACTACAACCAGTGGTACAGGCGAAATTGAGGCAGATTATAGTGTTTCTGATTTAATTGTTACCGGATATTATGATTTGCCAACCATGGGTAATTTTACACCTTATATTGGTGCAGGTGCAGGTATTGCGCGTGTTGGTTATAGAGAAACTGAAACATTAACTTGTTCTCCATCTGCTGCAACAATTGCCTGTACAAGTTTTCCTCCGGGCGCTGCAGGTGCTGAGACAACGGCTACACGTACATTAAGTGAAGAGTATTGGACGTATGCATATCAACTAACTGCTGGAACAGCGATTGCTGTTGATGATAGAACATCGATTGATCTAAGTTACTCGTTTACGCAGATTGGTGATGGAGACGATTTGAATTACTCTGATGGTACAGCTATTGATGTAGACGGCATAAGGCTGCATCAGTTACGCGCGGGTATTCGTTACGATATTTGGTAACATAAAACTCTTATTCCGAATTCTTTTTGAAGGCAGTCCTTTATAAGGTCTGCCTTTTTTATTTTCCGGATTTCCTTTGCGCTAGTGTGATGCCACCCAGTACCAGTACCAAACCGATTGCATGATAGGCTTCAAATGTTTCACCAAGAACAAGAACAGCTAAAATTGCACCAAATATCGGAACAAGGTTGATAAATAACCCACCTCGATTTGAACCTATTTTATCAAGCCCCAAGATCCAGAATAATTGTGCAAGGACGGATGGAAAAATCCCTGCATAAAGAGCAACTCCCCATCCTGTAAGGTCTGGCCATATCAAGTTATTGCTATATGTTTCATAAAATACAAAGGGTGTTGTGGTTACAAGAGCGGCAACACCAAGCACGCTCAAGAGGCTAAGTGGGTGTATGTTTGGCTTTTTTTCAATAAGACAGAATAGATACCATAAACAATAATGGCGCCAATCATGAGTAGATCGCCCAAATTCAAGGACTGATAGTCAAGCCCAAACAGGTTGCCTCTTGTGATGGTTATTGCGACCCCAATGAGTGTGATTAAAAAACCGATGATCTGATAAGTTGTGACTTTTGTTCTGAACAACAAATAATTCAAGATAAAAACAATCAAGGGCATAGAGGCTTGCTCAATGGCAACATTAATTGCTGTCGTATGATTGAGTGCCAAATACATTAGGCCATTGAAAATGGCGAAGCCAAAAGCACCAAGCAGAAATAGAAATAGCCAATGTTTTTTAATTGTCCCAAAATCATGTTTGAGATGATTAATTGAAAAAACTATCAATATGAAGCAGGCGATTATCCAGCGGAGCCAAGTGAGCAGGAATGGCGAAACATGGCCTGCGCCTATTTTGCCTGCTATTGCATTCCCACCCCATAAAAGCGCTGTTAAAGATAGCAATAGATAGGGGTGAGAAAGGGTGGATGGCTTGGGTTGCATATGAAATAGCGGCTTCTTGTCGGGTTCAAATTTATATCTATACCCATAAAAATTGTAGTGAAAAAAAACTCTAGGTTGATGTTTGCAGCTTTTTTGGACTATTAACAACCGTAATCTTGTTTCTCCATAAGCTTAGGTCCGGATTGCACAATCATGCAGTTCGTCTGCAATAGTTTGCTTGTTAATTAAAATACAAAGATAAAAGAGATATCTATGACAAATGTAGCTGTAATCGGTTCTCAATGGGGTGATGAGGGCAAAGGTAAAATTGTTGACTGGCTATCAGAACGCGCTGATCTCGTTGTTCGTTTTCAGGGTGGTCACAATGCCGGGCATACGCTTGTTATTGATGGAATCAGCTACAAGCTAAGCCTTCTTCCTTCCGGAGTAGTCAGAAAGGGCAAGCTTGCTGTTATTGGTAACGGCGTGGTTATTGATCCGCATGCGTTGATGGCAGAAATTGAGCGCCTGGATAATCAAGGTGTCGTGGTAACTCCTGAAAACCTTCGAATTGCAGAGAATGCCACTCTTATTCTTTCTGTTCACCAAGAACTTGACGGAATCCGGGAAGATGCTGCTGCTGTTGGTACAAAAATTGGTACAACTCGCCGTGGTATTGGCCCGGCATATGAAGATAAAGTTGGCCGTCGCGCAATCCGTGTACTTGACCTTGCAAACCTTGAAAGTATTGCACCGAAAATCGAACGTCTTTTGACGCACCACAATGCGCTTCGTCGTGGACTGGGTCAGCCTGAAGTTCACTTTGATACAATTTACAAGGAGCTTGAAGCTGTTGCGGATCGTATGGTTCCGTTTAGCGAGCCTGTCTGGAAACTGCTTGATGATGAGAAGCGTAAAGGTTCACGTATTTTGTTTGAGGGGGCACAAGGAACGCTTCTTGATATTGATCATGGAACTTATCCGTTTGTTACGTCCTCCAATACTGTTGCAGGCCAGGCTGCTGCTGGTTCTGGCATGGGGCCAGGTTCTGTTGGTTATGTTTTGGGAATTACCAAAGCCTATACTACGCGAGTAGGCGAGGGGCCTTTTCCTACAGAACAGGATAATGAAATTGGACAATTCCTTGGTGAAAAAGGCCATGAATTTGGTACCGTTACCGGCCGTAAACGCCGTTGTGGCTGGTTTGATGCGGTATTGGTTAAGCAAGCAGTCGCGACCAATGGTATTACGGGTATTGCACTTACCAAACTTGATGTTTTGGATGGTCTTGACGAAATCAAGATTTGTGTTGGTTATAAACTTGATGGTGAAACGGTTGATTATTTGCCGGCAAGTCAAGGTAGGCAAGGGCGTGTTGAACCAATTTATGAAACACTTGAAGGTTGGAAAGGCACTACAGTTGGTGCCAGAACCTGGAAAGAATTGCCTGCAGAGGCAGTTAAATATGTACGCCACGTAGAAGAATTAATTGGTTGCCCAGTGGCACTTCTTTCCACAAGCCCTGAACGGGATGATACTATACTTGTTCACGACCCTTTTCAGGACTAAATTAAAAGCTAGTAATTAGAGATGATTCCATTTTTAATAAGTGTAACAGTATAAAATGTGGGTAGACGGGGAATGGCTGATTATTATTCTATACTAGAAAAGACGATTTCTGGATTGCCAAACAATACTCCAGAGGTTCGCAATGCCGTTTTTAAAAAAGCAAGAACTGCTATAGAAACTCAATTGCGCAACATGGATCCCTTGCCAAGCGAAGAGGCTATTGGTTCTCAGTTGAAGTTGCTTGAAGAAGCAATTGTATTGATTGAATCGGAGTATGGGGCGCAACTTGATGAAGTGCCCGCTGATGAATTGCCAGTTGTAGAAGTTGTAACTCCTGAGCCTGAACCACCCGTTGAAGATCCGGAACCTTCTGAAGATCCTGTGCCGCCAGTCCCGCAAACTCCAATTGCAAGTCCTCCTGTTACAGAGAGCGTCGTTGGGCGCGTAGAAACTGCTATTGATAAAATTCAGTCTGAGGTTCCACCTAGTGTCGGTTTGGATATTTCCAATACACCTGAAGCAGATTCTGGTTCTGGGTCTGTAACGATTGACTCTATGACCGCAGATACTCTTGACCCTATTGTAAGTTCTCAAGAGAATAGCCCGGCTTCGGCTGAATTGGATTTGGATGAAGGGAAACCTGGTGGTTTTCTTGGTAAACTTATTAAAATCCTGATTGTTCTTGGCCTTTTGGGAGGTGCTGGTTATGCGGTTTGGAAGAATAAAGATGAGCTTACTGAATTTGCAAATAATCTGATGAAGCCTGCTGATGGTGTTGAAGAAACTACGAAAACTACTGTTAATGAAACCGAAGTGGAAACGCCCATACCTGAGCCAGTTGAGCCAGAAGTAGTAAAACCAGAGGTGGCAGAACCTGAGATTGTAGAGCCAGAGATTGCTGAACCGGAACCTGCTGAGCCAACGCCTGTTGAACCAGAAGTTGTAGAGTCTGAAACTGGTAACGAGGTCGCACAAGAAACTGTACCAGAAGAAGCAACACCAGCTACTCAACAGAATGGGGTTATTCCAATTGGAGAAGTCGCCTATCTTTATGAAGAAGGTAGTGCTGGTAGCGGTGCAACAAGAACCAATGCTGCTATTACATGGGAAACCAGGCAAGAGAGCTTGAAAGAAGGTATTCCACCAGAACCGGTTATCATTGGTAAAATGGATATTCCTGAAAAAGCAATGTCTGTAGATATTACACTTAAAAGAAACATTGATGAGGCAGTATCTGCAAGCCATATGATTGAAATACGCTTTAACACGCCTGCCGATTTTTCCGGTAAGTCTGTTGAAAGCATTGCGAGATTTGTCATGAAGGCAACAGAGGAGGCTCCTGGTGAACCATTGGTTGCTGTTCCTGTGAAGGTGAGTGAGGGTAATTTTCTTATAGCGCTTGATAATCTCAAGCAAGCAGTTGCCGTCAATACCCAGCTGTTGAAAGAATCTGCCTGGATCGATGTCCCTGTTGTTTATGGAACCGGCAAGCGTGCGCTGATTACGCTTGAAAAAGGTGGTACGGGTGCGCGCGTCTTTGATGAAGCCTTTAAGGATTGGCAAAATCGATAATTTATGCCCTTGCTTATTGGCATGAAAGGGTAGTAGAAAATGTAAATACTCCAGGGGGTGCCTGCAAAGGCTGAGATGCTCCAAAGAAATTTGGCAAACCCCTGATCACAGTTGTAAATGTAATTTTATAAATAATGTGGTCTGGAACCTGATCTGGTTGATACCAGCGTAGGAATGGAGAGTGCCAAAACATTCAGTTTTGTGCGCCTTCTTTTCAGCCCTTTTGAGAAATGGTTTGTTGAAAAGAAATCTCAAGATTATTGCCGGGAAAACTGCATATATATTGATTGTATGTACATTTTTGCTCGCGCTTTGGCAGGCCAGTATTTTGCTGTTCGATCCTCCACAATATTTGTTTCCAACGCCTTCTGCGGTCATGGATGCATTTGTTCAAAATCCGCAATATCTGCTTTCCAATATGTTTATAACCGTAAAGGAAATGGTGCTTGGATTTTTGATTGGATCTGTTGCGGGTATCTTGATTGCTCTTTTGCTCTCTCAATTTGAATTGCTGGATCGTTATCTAATGCCTTTGGTTGTGGTAACACAAACCTTGCCTGTTTTTGCAATTGCACCTTTGCTGGTTATCTGGTTCGGATTTGGCATTGGTTCGAAAATTGTCATGGCAGGTTTGATTATATTTTTTCCGGTCGCTTCAGCATTTTATGATGGGTTGAAATCAACCTCGTCGACTTGGCTGGACTTGGCCAGGTCATGGAAGATGTCAAAGTTTCAAACCTTATTACATTTTCGTATTCCAGCAGCTTTGCCATCTTTGATGACGGGATTAAAGGTTGCCGCCACCATTGCGCCGATTGGTGCTGTTGTAGGGGAATGGGCAGGCGCTGCGGGAGGATTGGGGTTTGTTATGTTGCAGGCAAATGCCCGTACGCAAACCGCTACTGTATTTGCAAGTCTTGTATTGCTGGGATTATCAGCATGGGTCTTGCGATGGATTGTTGTTCAACTTGCTGATCACTTTGTTTGGTGGTCGGCTACAAAAGTTTCTTAAAACACGGAGTAAAAAATGTACCGTTTCATGATTGCCATTCTGGCTTCTTTCTTAATCATTATGCCAGCTAATTCGGCAGAAAAACTTACTGTTCTTCTGGATTGGTTTGTAAACCCGGATCACGCACCGCTCGTTGTTGCAAAGCAGCGTGGCATGTTTAAGGCTGGAGGTATTGAGGTAGACCTTATACCGCCAGCAGACCCAAGTGCGCCGCCCAGGCTGGTTGCAAGTGGTCAGGCAGATATTGCGATTTCTTATCAACCACAACTGCACGTGCAAGTATCAGAAGGGTTGCCGCTTACACGTATTGGTACAATTGTTGAAACGCCACTTAACTCTCTTATCGTCTTGAAAGATGGGCCTATAAAATCAATTGCTGATCTTAAGGGAAAGAAAATTGGTTTTTCAGTTGGCGGTTTTGAAGATGCTTTGTTGAAGGCGATGCTGGGCAAACATGGTGTTTCAATGGATGATATTGAATTAATCAATGTAAACTTTGCACTTTCACCATCCCTGTTTAGTGGTAATGTTGATGCTGTGATTGGTGCTTATCGTAATTTTGAACTTAACCAGATGGATATTGAAGGTAAGCCTGGTGTTGCTTATTATCCGGAAGAGCATGGTGTGCCTGTGTTTGATGAGCTTATCCTGGTTGCGAAGAATGATACCATCAATGATCCGCGTTATAAGACTTTCCTGAATGTTATTGAAGAAGCTACGTTGTTCTTGACCAACCATCCTGATGAAGCGTGGAAGGATTTCATTGCTGCTCATCCTGATTTGAATAATGAACTTAACATTCGTGCATGGCGCGATACGCTGCCGCGTTTTGCTAAACGCCCCTTGGCTCTTGATACCAATCGCTATGAACGCTTTGCCGAATTCATGAAATCATCAGACCTTATAAAGTCCTCGCCTGCATTGGGTACCTATGCAGTTGAACTTAAATAATGACGAGACCTACTGAAATTTTGCGTGATGCCTGTTTGGATGATTGGCGTCATGCTACCTGTCACAAATTTTGTGCAGAGCTTGCAGACGGCAGTTTGCCTCTGGATAAAATGCGGAACTATCTGGCACAAGATTATCAGTTTATTGATAATTTCTTTCGTCTTGCTGCAAGCGCCATTCATCATGCACCAACTTTGCCTGACCGACTGCCGCTTGCACAGTTTATGGGCGTTTTGGCAGGGCCTGAAAATACATATTTTCAGCGATCATTTGATGCACTTGATGTGGATGAAAAAGAACGTACACACCCGGTTTTAAAAGAGCCAACACTTGCGTTTCAGAAATTGATGTTAAAAGCGTCAAAGACTGGAAATTATGGTGCGATGGTTGCTGTTCTTTGTGTGGCTGAATGGTCTTATCTGGAATGGGCGACGCCTTTCGCACCATCTCAAAGTGGATTGCCGTTCTATTTTTCTGAATGGATTGATCTTCATTCAGGTAATTATTTTGAAAGCGTAGTTGAGCATTTGCGTGGTCAGGTAGATACAGCTTATGATGAGGCAAATGATGAAGGGCGAGTAATTTTTAGCGATTATTTTTCTCAAGCAGTTCGCCTGGAACGTGCTTTTTTTGATATGTCATACACGTAAGAACCAGTTTGCAGAATGTGGAATAATTATCCTGATAATAAAAAGGGCTCAAATATGAGCCCTTTTTTGTAGTAAATTTCAATTGCCTATGAAGCTTGATGTTCCAGTTGTGGGCTTGGCTTTGCCAATTCCTTTGCTGAAGCCACCATGGCTTTTTGAACTTTTTCAAAAGCGCGAACTTCAATTTGGCGAACGCGTTCGCGAGAAATATCAAACTCCCCGGAAAGCTCTTCCAAAGTAATAGGGCTTTCTTCCAAGCGACGCGCCATGAAAATGCGCTGCTCACGCTCGTTAAGAACACTCATCGCATCAGCAAGCATTTCGCGTCGGCTTTCAAGTTCGTCTTGTTGCACAAGAACCTGTTCTGCAGTTTCAGTATCATCTTGAAGCCAATCCTGCCATTCACCGCTTTCGCCTTCAGCAGCCTTAATAGGTGCATTAAGGGAAGCATCACCAGCCATACGGCGGTTCATTGAAATCACTTCTTCCTCATTCACACCAAGCTGGGTAGCAATCTGTTTTACCTGGTCCGGGTTCAAATCGCCATCGTCCAGCGCCTGAATACGGCTTTTTGCCTTACGCAAATTAAAAAACAAACGTTTTTGATTTGCGGTAGTACCCATTTTTACAAGAGACCATGAGCGAAGCACATATTCCTGTATAGAGGCTTTAATCCACCACATTGCATAAGTTGCAAGGCGGAAACCTCGTTCCGGGTCAAATTTCTTGACAGCCTGCATCAGGCCAACGTTGCCTTCTGAAACAACTTCACCAATTGGCAAGCCATAGCCGCGATAACCCATTGCAATCTTTGCCACGAGGCGCAAATGGCTTGTTACAAGCTTGTGTGCTGCGTCGCGGTCATCGTGTTCAAGATAACTCTTGGCCAACATATATTCTTCATTTGGCTCAAGCATGGGAAATTTTCGGATTTCTTGCATATAACGAGAAAGACCATTCTCGCTGGATATTGTAGGTAAATTCTGGGCCATATTAGCACCCTTCTCCTTCGTATAAATCAATGCTCCTTCTTGGAAGCAAGCATGTTATTCCTTATATAGGTACGATTTATGAGTATTTACATGAAATTTTGGTAATGTTTGTGCAAATATGCACATATCAGAGAAATTAGCCAAAAAACCCTGAATTTGTCAAACCAGTATTCGCTCAAATGCCTCCATTTGAGCGAATACTGGTTGATTATGCGCCTTGAGGGCGTCTGGCAGGTCTCTTGTTTTTGTTTGGCTTGCCAAAAGGCTTTGATTGGCCAGATTTTGGACCTCTGGATTTATTGCTTGTATGCGCGCCTGAACTGCCTTTTGGTTTGTTTTTCCAGGCTTTTTGACCTGGTTTTCCTTGATTGCGATTTTCTTTTGCGCCACCTGTGTTTGATCTTTGATCTGAAGTGTTTGCACCTTTTTGGTTTGGCCTGCGGTTGCTACGTTGTGTGCCTTCGCCCTCTGGCCGAGTACCAGAATGAGAGCCTCTGCGTGATGAACCATTTTTATCGTTGCTAAAACGGTTTTCGCCAGAGTTGTTTCGATGTTCTTGTCGGTTTGTGTCGTTCGTTCTGTCTTTGCGTCTTTGCTCTTTCGCATCGTATTCAGAGACGCTGGTTTGTTTGTTCTTAAACTTCCTGGGTTTGGCTGAACCATTGCTAGTGTTATCACTTCTGGTATCAGCACCGCGCCCT
>CALFBM010000093.1 GCA_937951645.1 uncultured Rhizobiaceae group bacterium | reverse complement strand
GCATTACCCGAACCAGCGCAAAGGCACGCCTATGCCGCTTGGCAATTCAATAACCCTTGCCATAAAATTTGCGCTTATGGTGATTGCCGTAAACCTTATGGCACTCATGTTGTTTCTGTTTGCAGGTCTGGGTGTAATTGTGTTTTTCGTTGCAAATGGATACTTGCTGGGTCGGGAGTATTTTCAATTTGCCGCCATGCGTTACCGGCCAGAAAAAGAAGCCCACGCCTTACGCCGCAAACATTGGGGAACCGTGTTCATGGGCGGCATGGTAATAGCGGGGTTGATGGCCATTCCTTTGCTTAATATTCTAACACCTGTTTTTGCTGCAGGCATGATGGTGCATCTGCATAAGTCTCTCTCCCCGCAAGAAGAAATGGCACATCAATTCGGGCGGTAATTACATTGCTCACCCCAGACAATATCAGTCATCCCGCATAGTCGTGACTGACGGCCAAGTTCTGCCAGTAATTTATCTTGTTTTGCAGCAGACCACTTAACCTTTGACTCGAGCCAAAGCTGTGTAACATGCAAACAGTTATCAGCACGCCTTGCCTGACAATCAATCCTCCAAATCAGCTTGTCTTTTTCCAGCAATGGAAAAACATAATAGCCAAATTTGCGCTTTTCAGGCGGTACATAAATTTCAATTGTATAGTCAAACCCAAACAACCATGACAGACGATTACGGTCACGAATGACAGGATCAAACGGTGATAGTGCACGAATGCGCGATGGAATTTTTGGCAAACTACCGAGGATATTTTCAAGATCAAGACGGGCAACAAACTCTTTTGGCTTTGACTTGTCATTGGGTTGAACAGTAATCGTTTGCGTTTCTTGCCGACCATGCGTGGCAAGCCATTCATTTACTTCTTTAATCGAAAGCAAATCCCAATATTTTGCAATATCCTTGGCAGTTCCAAACCCAAGCCGGTCAAGTGCAGAACGACATGCCCAATCAACAAATTCCTCGTTGCTAACTTCACGCGCAAAATGTCCACTTGGGATAACACGCTCACTCAAGTCATAAACCTTTTGAAAGCCTTCGCGCCTTGGCACGGCAAGTTGTCCTGTCCGCCACATAAACTCCATCGCAGCCTTGCCATCATGCCATTGCCACATCTCGAGTTTTACATCCTTGGGTTTTTCCAGATCACGTGCCCTAAGCACACCTTCATGTTTAATACGCGAATGCAAAGCCTCTATGTGTTTTTCAAAACCTTCACCTTGCCACTGGGTAAACTTCTTGCGCAACCGCATTTCATAACGCACGAACTTATGCTTCCAGTACGGCCAAAATTTTGAAGGAATAAGAGAAGCATCATGCGTCCAGTTTTCAAATAAAATACCACTCTCATGCAGCTTCTCCAAGTGCTTTGGGCGATACGTCTGATTACGCGCAAACAACGTCATATGATGCGCCCGCTCTACCCAGCGAATGGAATCCTGTTGCACAAAGCCAAGCTGCTCAACCAAAGCCTCCAGTTCACCAGACCCATGTGCCTTATGCGGTGGATGCGTTAGTCCTTGAAGGTGTAAAATAAGATGTCGAGCTTGGGAGTTGGTTAAATGGAGAGTCATTTCTTCATCATCAGCAATCTGTCAAAAGATTCAAGTAAACTATAAAAATACCCGTGCAAGAATCGGGTGGCTACACAGCTTTAATTATTTTAACTTGCTTTATCCGAGAACAGTAGGAGAGAAATATGCCCAGAATAAAATCCCTCCAAACAAAAGAAGTAAGGAGATTGCAAAGAGGCGGTTTAGATGAAAATAACCAGACTCCAGAAGTGTTAATCTCTGATGGAAAAGGCAATCAGTGTAGGCATTGTCTGGAACTAATTAGAAAAGGCGAAGAATTATTATTACTTTCCTACAAACCATTTAAATCTAACCAGCCATATGCAGAACTTGGGCCAATTTTTTTACATAAACGTGAGTGCAATGCATATTCCAGCAAAACTACCCCTGAAATTCTACAAGATAGTAATAGTTTTTTACTCCGTGGGTATGATATCAACGAACGGATTGTATCTGGCACTGGTAAAGTTGTTGCGTCTAAAACAATTGAAGCTTACGCTTTAAACTTGTTTGCAAAAAAAGAGGTGGAGTTCATCCATATTCGTTCTGCATCAAATAATTGCTATCAGGCTCGGATTGACCGGGAATAAGCCATTCAAAGGTCTTTCAGCGTCTTTCCATCAAGCCCACCCATGCGGCAAACTTCCATCCACTCATCTGGTTTAACAGGTTGAACGGATAGCCGCATGGACGTCACAAGTGACATATTGCTAAGCTTGGGGTTGGCTTTTACATCCTTGAGTGTGACAGATCTTGGCATGTCACGAACAGCTTTAATGTGAACACAGTCCCAGCGTTCATCATCTGTTGTGCTGTCAGGTGCGCTTAGGGCGCTTACTTCTGCAATGCCAACGACTTCCAGGCCTTCATTAGAATGATAGAAAAATGCAAGATCACCCAACTCCATCGCACGCATAAAGTTACGCGCCTGATAGTTGCGAATGCCATCCCATTCTTCACCCACATCACCCTTGGCTTTTTGTTGTTCCCAAGACCACTTGAAAGGTTCCGA
>CALFBM010000092.1 GCA_937951645.1 uncultured Rhizobiaceae group bacterium | reverse complement strand
TCACCTGCCAGATCATCGTCTCCTGAGTTGCCTGACAAATTGTCATCACCGGAACCACCTTTGAGAATATCATTACCGGAGTTGCCAAAGAGAATATCAATACCGTCGTTGCCAAAGAGTTTATCATTGCCGGAGTTGCCGGAAAGTTCGTCATTTCCACTACCGCCATGAATTTCATCATCACCAGAAATGCCGTAAAGTATATCGTTGCCATCACCACCATAAAGGATGTCATCGTCTGGCAAATTGCCTGAAGAGGGCGATGGTTCAAGAAGCAGTCCCACGACATTGGTTTGGCCCAACTCGATCTTGATGATGGTGTCATCATAGTCATTGTCGCCTCCGCCGCGAATATCTTCAAAACCAATCAGAACCTCTCCGGCAACCGTGTTGGCGCGACCAACTACATGAAGATATTCATCCGGGTTTGGTGCATAGTTGTTTTGTTCCGTGCCAATGGAATGAAAAATATCATGCCCAAACTGGCTCTGTACGTGTGTTTCTTTACCCGTTGTTTCATTGATATGCCAAAGTTCCATGGAGCTGGAGGCTATTGTTGATGGAGTTCCATCCGTTGTTCGCATTTCATAGGTACCAGTTGTTGCTGATAGCGCTTCCCGGTTTTCGTAGCCTTTTCCATATCCATTTGAAACAACGAAAAAACCAAGTTGAGTACCAGTTGAAACTTCAAAACTTACAGCAGATTGTCCGGCAATTAAGTCTCCGCCACTGCCTTGTTTGGAAGCGTTTGCAAACAGTATGTCAACATTTTGAATGGTGCCATCAGCGGCAATCTCGTAAACGCCAAGCGCGTTTCTATAACCGGCACCTTCGTCCATAAATGTTACAATTGCAGTGGTTGCTTCTTTTACAACCAGATTGTTCATATCAACGTATGATGGTTTACCGTTACCATACATGATGTCGTTACCACCTTGACCGTACAGGATATCATTTCCTGTACCACCAAAAACTTCGTCGTTGCCACTAAGAGCTTGAATTACATCATCACCACCTGCGCCTGAAATAACTTCAGATCGACCTGTGCCTGTTAAATTGTCATTCGTGTTTTCACCTAATAAAGGTGAGATATTCATATTTGTATCTACAGTCATGTTATATTCCTAAATTTTCATAGAGAGAGTTATTACCAACCGATGCCATGGTATCCTTGGAACATCGGTTGTTCTTTAAAAACGCGCACAAGATCAATTACTTCAACACGTCCGAATGCGGATGCTACAAGTTTTTGAATTTCTGGCGTATTTTGAGTGACCACGATGATATCGCTTTGCTCAATTACTTCATGCCCGTATTGACGCATCATATCTGGCAATGCGTTTACAGTAGGCTTGAGATGCGGGCATACATTTTCAACATAAGTGAATTGATTTTCAATACGTGTATTTGGACGTATTGCCGGGTCATATGCGCTTACTTGATAGTCTTCTTGAACGAGTGAGTTAATCACTTCCAGAATTGGACTTTCACGAAGGTCATCAGTACCGGCTTTAAAGGCAAGACCCAAAAAACCAATGCGCTTGTGTCCAGAGTTTCGAACCATTTCAGTTGCTGTTTCAACTTGCAGCATATTGGTTGCTGCAAGGCTTCTGATCAAAGGTGTACGAACATCAAGCCTGTCTGCAAGATGAGCAACAGCCCTAACTTCCTTGGGAAGGCATGAGCCGCCAAATGCAAAGCCTGGCTTTAGATAATATGGAGAGAGGTTGAGTTTTGTATCCTGAACAAAAATGTCCATGACCTTATGGCTATCAATTTCGAGTGGCTTGCAGATACGGCCAATCTCATTGGCAAAGCTTACCTTGGTAGCATGCCAAACATTGTCGACATATTTCACCATCTCGGCAACTTCGATCGTGGTCATAATGATCTTGTCATCAACCGGATTATAAATGTCTGCTACTATTTTTGCAGCGCGCTCATCATTGGCACCTATTACCGTTTTTGGCGGGGCATAAAAATCTTCAATTGCAGTACCTTCACGGAGGAATTCCGGGTTAAAGCAGATACCAAAATCTTCACCCATTTTAAGACCAGAAGCTTTTTCAATTTCCGGAACCATGACATCCAGTGTTGCGCCTGGCGGAATTGAACAGCGCATGACGATGACATGGTAAGAATTTTTTTGACGCAAACCCTCGCCAATAGCCTGTGCAGCCGAGATGATGTAACGGTAGTCACAGCCACCATCTTTACTTGTTGGAGTACCAACCGAAAGAAACGTTACAGAAGTATCAATTACTGCACCAACCAAATCTGTGGTTGCCGAGATAAGATTGTTTTCAACACCGTCACTTAGATATTCAGCCAGATCCTTTTCATGAATTGGCGAAGTACCTTCTTCAATTTGTTGAACCTTGATCGCATCGATATCCACACCCACTACCCGGTGGCCTAATTGGGATAGGCATGCTGTGGATACAGCGCCAACATAGCCAAGACCAACTACTGAAATTGCCGGTTTATTAAAATCTATTTCTGGTAGTGCAGTTGAATATTCAAATTCGAATTTTTGAGCTAGTGCGTTCATTGTTTTTTCCTCAGTGGATTATGATTAGCACACGTCTTTCAATTCTTGTGCCATATGGGAAAATTCAATAAAAACAAATGCTTAAATAATTTACTAAGGATTTTTTCTGTTTATATTTTGCAATTTGAAAAGATATTTTTTGCATTTTGCAAAGTGAAATTTGGTCAAAAAAATAGTGGGTAAAATACCCACTATTTCAAACTTACATTTAGAATTTCTAGAAATTAAAATAGATGAACTCAGTAAGATCATTTAATCGATAAATCTGGATAATAGATACAAATACAATCGCTGATAAAGCAACTGACCATGAAGGCGTTGGGGACCATTTGAATTGGAAGAATTCAAAGAGTGGTTTACCAAGTTCCTTTGTCGTATCCAAAACAGGTTTGTACCTTTGGGTGAACTCAATGCTGTTTGGAAAGAATACAACTATCGCTGTCATGGCCAATAAGAAGTAAGGTGCAATTCCAGAATCTGGAATAATATCTTGCCATGTATTTATGCTCAAATAATCTGCGAATCCAAACATTGATTGAAGCATTAATGTTGCTCCATTGAATGTTTCTGCCCTAAAGAACACCCATGCAACGATGACGGCCAACATGGTGATCGACCATGCAAATATTGCATAAACATATGGATGAATAATCGCGCGGAAACTGTTTCCAAAGCTAGATCCACTCCATATGTGATTGATCATTAGATAACCACCATGCAAACCGCCCCAGATTATGAAGTTCCATCCAGCTCCATGCCATAATCCGCCTAGTAACATTGTTATAGCGAGATTGCCTCTTGTACCAAGTAGGCCTGATTTATTACCGCCCATTGGGATGTAAAGATAATCACGCAGGAACCTGGATAAAGTGATATGCCAACGGCGCCAAAACTCAACAATGCTCAAAGACCGATAAGGTGAGTTGAAATTTATTGGCAATCGAATGCCAAACATTAGTGCCAATCCAAGCGCCATGTCGCAGTAACCAGAAAAATCAAAATAAATCTGGAATGTGTATGCCACAGCACCTAGCCATGCAGCTTCCAGTGGTACATTTGTACCTTGGTCGGCAAGATTGAATGCTGCATTTGCTATTGGTGCAATACCATCAGCAAGTACAATTTTCTTAAACAAACCGATCGCAAACAAGGTTGCACCCGTCATGATGTTGGTCAAATATCGATTGCTAAAATTATTCATCGTAAATTGAGGAATTGTATCGCGCTGCATTACAATTGGCCCTGCAATCAACTGGGGGAAAAACGTTACAAAAAGAACATATTTCTTAAAGTCACAATTTACTAGTTTATCTTGATAGGTATCGCGTAAGAACGAAATTTGCTGGAAGGTGTAGAACGAAATAGCAAGTGGTAACACAAGCCCTAGTTCTGCAATTTCAACACCTGTAAGAGCGCCAAGGTTTCCAATGAAAAAATCAGCGTATTTAAAGACACCCAACATTGCCAAGTTGACAACAACTCCAAATGTCAGAGCGGCTTTTGACCTGCTTGTTTTAAGATAAAGGTGCAGAAGGTAATTGAAGCCAACAGAAAGCAGCAATAGTATTAAATGTTTGGGGCTCCAGCACATGTAAAATACCAGTGACGCCATGATCAACCACCAGATGATGGCTGTTTGCATACGCATTGCGCGCAAGCATAAAAACCCAATCAATACGGGTGGCAGGAATAGATAAATAAACTCTAATGAACTGAAAACCATGGTCTTATCCTCTTCCTGCTAATTTTACAGTTGAAGTTTCTTCACTTAACTTTGCTTCTATTTTTTTGATTTTCTTTAATAATTTTTTGCTTCCAGAATGCTTTAAACGACTTCCTTGTTCTGCTAATTCACGAGCTTTTTTCAGGTTGTATTGAACATGTTTTCCGTTGAGATATAGTCTGGCAAGCTCTTCCATTGAGCCAGAATGCCCAGCTAAAACACCCTTGTTAAACAGCTCAAATGCCTTGCGTTCAGGCAGGCCAAATTGGCTCTTGAGATGTAATCGCCCAAGTGTTGTTATTGCTGCCGCATAATCGCGTTTGATACTTTCATTCAAAAGCCCAAGAACATCTTCCTTGGAGGCAAATTCTTTTCTTGTATCAAGTATCAAAAGCGCCATGTCATGCATGGCAATTGCATCACCAAGACCTGCTGCAATCGAGAACCATCTCAATGCTTCTTCTTTATTTGGTTTGCCAACCATACCGTTTAAATATAGGCGGCCAATGCAGCGCGCTGCTCTTGCATCACCAGCTTTTGCCGCCATCTCTAGCTTTGGCATAAACTCATTTAATATTGCTGCAGCCTTTTGAGGGTTCGCCGGCACAGTTGAACTTCCTTTTGCCAATAACTCAATCAAAGGAAGAACTGCCGAAGTAGAATTGTGCATTGCTGCAATCCTGTAATGCTTCAAGGCAAGTTCAATGTTTTGGTCAACACCGATGCCGCGAGCATACGATTTCCCTAGCTCATTGTGGGCTTTCATGTAACCCCACTGAACAGACTTGTTAAACCACTCAAACGCAATACGAGAACAATCCTCCCCCTTTGACATTCGGTAAACACGTCCGAGTTCAAAGGCAGCCTTTGCACGATTTTTAAATGGTCTTTGAACAGCTTGTAGGAGAAGATTACGCGCTTTTTCCAGATCACGAGGCACACCCCAACCCTTTACATAGAGCATTGCAAATTCATATTTTGCCTGCACATTAGTACCAACAGCATTGCGTTCCAGAATTTTGGCTGCTTCTTGCCAATTTTTCTTTTTTGCAAAACTATTAGCCCTTGAAAGTTCACGTTGGGTGATTGGATCAGATATATATAGTGTTCTATCTGATGGCTTGCGCAAGGATAAAGTAGTTGAAACAATGATGGTTGATAAAGCTCCTAAAATAACAAAGGATGCTATGGTTGTTTTCTTTTCGTGGTTCATCTTTCTGTACTCCATACTCGACAGTTTTTACCTGCACTAAAGCGCACTTTTTTAGTTACTTGGTTTGAATTTTGCGAAGACGCTGAGTTGCATTTCAAGTTTTTTTGTCGTTTTAATGCTTTACTGATAGCCTCTTTGTTTTTTGTAATTAGCGGAATAACCTGCCCCACGATTTGACGCGCAACTTTTGAATTAAAGTGATAAGCGTCTGTGAAATTAGCAGCAGTGTTGGTCAGCTTGTTTGGGTAATCCAAATCAATAACCGTACCCAATTCTGCAAGTTTTATACGTAACTGATGGTTTATTTTTCCCAAGCCGTTGGACTGGATTGTGTTTTGCAAATTTGCGATCGTAGGCGGAATAACAAAAATCAAGTTTTTGTTCTCTGTCTTCGCCCAAGCGCCAATTTCTTCAAAATGCGCCCAGTATTTTTGTGAGAGTTCAAAACCTCTCCAATCAGCTTGACCATTCTTAAGTACTTGACGTTCAAATTTCTCCGGTAAGTTTTGCACCAGATTTTCAATCTCATAAAAACCTTGGTATTTCTCCCAATTATAACTTGGAGTATCACTACCCCAAGTTATCTTGTTGTATCTGTAGCTACCTGGAAGGGAATATCTATTATGCATTGCTGGTTGTTTGATTGATAAAAGGCCCGCAGGCAGGTCACAACCAAAACAAACATCAGGTTCTAATAGTTTGGAAAGAGTTGTTTTGCCTTCTTTTCCAAGTGGTGAAGCATTAGCTTGTGATACAAGAGAACCATATTGACTAATTATTGCTTCATTTTCCTTTTCAAACATTTGCAGCGTAGTTTGAAATACATTCCAATTTTTCAAATAATCAAGTTTATGCCTGACCAGTTTAATAGCTTCAGGAACTCTATTCATGCCTTTTTTATGATCTTCATCAAAGCTGCGTAATTGAATACCAATGATAAGGTTCTTGATTGCCGGGTCGGATTTTATGGCACTAAACGTGCTGTAAACTTCTGGTATCGTCCCGCCGCCATAAGCAAGATTAAGGGCATTTGGTATGCGAAGTTCATGCCAATATTTATCCCTTAATGCACGTGCCCTACTGTCACCAAGAATAATTGTATCATGATTGCCACGTCTGAACTTCGCAAGCTTCCAAAGTGGATAGTGTGCCTTTTCAGCAATATCATTGATGGCAGTGGGGCGGTCTTTAATAGAAAACATCTGATAAGGATCAACTGTCAGGTTTAAAACTGCTGGCATTGCACCAAGAGCAAACACTGTACCCAGCATTGACAAATAATGTTTTTGTTTTGGCTTATTAGAGTCTGGCATCTTATTCTCCAATCATTTAAAGAATGGATTGCAAAATGAATGCCAAATATATTACTCATATAAAACAACTAGTTATCAATTTTCTGAATTGAAAATTTAATAAAATAATTGCATTTTGCAAAGTACGTTTTGCAATTGGCAAAGATGGTTTAAGCAAGAAATGTGAGGACATCTTTGAATTGAATATAACTTGGTACATCAACCAGGTTTGTATAGTGAACAGTTGCTAGAAATAGAAGTGCTACAGCAACAGTTGTACAAACGGACGCCATCCAATTACGAAAAATTTCGATAAAACTTTCACCATTCATGCCAGCAGATTGATTACCACGATTTGACCAACGCTGTTTGGAAAGACGGAAGATACAATAGACCTTAACAGACGCATTGATGACTTGATTGAGGTACAAGATCCATGAGTAGGAAAGTTCTACTTTTCTTGAGTAAGTACATAAAACCAATGACAGTAAGAGACGACTTATTGCAATAAAGATCACGTATGAAAGCAAATATTCAATACCAACCAAAAAGGCTGCTGAAATTGCCAGTACCGGGCTCACGAGCATTGTCCACATGGAGAGTCTTTGATCGACCAGACACCACCAGATAAAAAATGGCATTGCACGTGGGCCAAGCATAATTGCACGTTGGCCGTTTCTGAGCATGTTACCAGACCAACGCCTGAAGTTCTGTACCATACGTTCCATGCCAGAGCCCTCAATCACTTCAATCGTGTACCCAAGCGCATCGGGAATATAAAGCATGTGCGAATTGTGTTTCAGCATAAAAAACCAGGTGCTTTTGTCATCACCTGATAAAAAGCGAAATTTGCCCCATAACCAATGTTCAAGGTGATCAGCTTCAAGTAAGCGAATAAATTCCAATTGTTTAAGGTTCTTTGCGCGGAATATTGACATGCGGCCAGTTAGTGTCAGAACCCGTCCTGACAATGCGTGAGATTGCATTGCGAGGCGGCGCTGGGAAAACCGCATTTTAAGCCAGCGCTCAATCCATCGTGGACCAATGCAAATGACTTCTTCATCAGTAGTACATGCCTGAAGATCAGGATGTAATTTAAACATGGGCATACATCGACTGATTGCACCTTCACTTAAAACAAAATCACCATCCATAAAGATTACCAAGTCATCATCCAAAACCGGCAAGCGGCACATGGCCCGAAGCACCAAGCCAATAGCTGCACGCTTGCCAGAAACATTCTGTCTTATGATACGTAAAGTTACATCAATATGCGTTGCTTCACGTTTTAGAAAGTCAGAAATTATGTCTTCATCAAAGCGGTCTGAGGATCCAAGCCAAATTGTGCCAGGAACACCTGATGAATGAATTTCCTTTATGATTGAACGAACAACCATTTCAGTTATTTCACGATGCTCTTTATAGGTTGTCATCATGAAATGAAGGTGATTGGGGCGCCATCCAGACTCCCAGATTTTTTTCCCCTCGTCACGCATTTTTGGATAAACAATTCTGCCATAAATCAAGGCACGAATAGCATGTGTAAACCACCAACCGTAGCGCCAGGCTCCGAGCCCACCTATTGTAAAGGTTATAGCCATTGTCTTGTGGTCAAAAATAGTATTGGGAACGGTCAATAAACCGATCACGCAACACCCCACATACATGGCAATACCCATCAATATACGAGGAGACCACTTGGTAAATCCTTTCGGCCAATGGGTTGGGTCATCAACATGCTTTGCAGTATCAAATCGAGGTTTCATCTTGGAAGATCCTTGTTATTTTTGATACTGTTTCACCAAGTTGGTTATAGATCGGACTTGTTGAGCGTTTAGGGAAAATTACTACGGCTGGCAGGCCAGCGTAAATGTAATTTTGTTCTTCTTGCGTAAGTTGGATTGTTAACGAGACAGCTGCAGACTTACCTTTCTTTTCATCCCAAACATAATGATTTGCTTTTTCATTGATAAAGGCTGAGTTGCGGTCAATTTTTGAAACTTTTGCAAGTATGTGACGTCCTAGTGCAGGAATGAATATCTTGGCTTCATCATGTAGACCAACAGATAAAATTTGCTCTTGGTCCAAGAATGCTGTGACTGTTGGTTGTTCTCGCTTCTCAATTGTAAAGAGCTGTTCATTACGCAAAACCATAATATTGTCAGGCTGTTGAACAGATACGATGCGTCCATCAAAGGGGGCTTTGATAATCATGCGTGTTTTTTCAACTTCAAGTTTTTCGACTTGCATGTTGGCTGAGATAACCTTCGCATTTGCCTCTTCTATTTCAAGAGCGAGCATATCCAAATCAGACACAAATTCCTTATGATTGAAATAGCGACGACCCGAGACTGCATCCATTGCAGTTGCCCTTTCGAGATCAAACTCAGCTTCTTTCAATCTGCCAAGTGTATCTGCTTGTTGGCGGCGTAGTTCATCAATTTTACTTTCTGCTACCAATCCTTTTTTTCGTAGTTTCATAAGGCGTTCAAAGTGAGCATCGGAAGTTTCAAGAGCCTGCTTTGCAGATTCGACACGTGCTTCAGCAATTTGGCGATCAGTCTTATTGATGATCTGGTATAGCTTCATACGCTGTTCCTCGATTTTATATTTCTCTTGAACACGAATATAATTTCTGGTTGCCTGATCTAGCGCAATTCGTTTTTCATCCAGGTTTGTTTCAAACTTCACATCATAAATTCTAGCAATGGGTTGACCTGCTTTTACCTGAACGTCTTCTTGCATGAAGATTTGATGAAGGATGCCATCCATAGGCATCTTGATCGTTGCTAAAGGTGCTGAGACAACGGCAGAAGAAACTTCCATGCGCATTGTTTTGCTGTATATTAGGATGCTCAAATAACCGAAGATGCAAACTGCCAGCATTGTATAAAATGTTGACATCAGGATTAGCTTGACGGGTAATCTTTTTACGGGCACTTCTTCTGAGGGGTTTTTATCTGGTTCAGTGGAGATCGGTGTAACAGGGATATCGATCCTGCAAATTGTGTCTTCAACGGTTGCCATCTGACCGCGCACAAGATCATCAATGAAATGGCTCATTAGATCATGGGCACGTTCACTTAGATTTTGTAACTCAAAACCAATGGTTTTGGTTTCTTCAACAATCCGTACCACGCGTGCTTCAACTTCAAAGGCAATATCAAAGCCTTGAAAAGGAAGCTCTAACGTAAGCTTCAACTCGTCATTTACAGATGGAAGATCGCGCTTGATGCTATCAAGCCGTAGTCCGCCAATACTCCAGTCTGTAGCCATACTGGAGTGGCCGTCAGTCATTTTGACTTTCATCGGTGCCTTCACGCGATGATAACGTCTCTGGCAGGGTTTTTCTCTCTCGATACGCATGTACTGCTCCTTTCATGTAATAGGGAGCAAGTCGCGTGCCAATAAAATTATTCATATATAACAACATGTTATATTTACTTATAGTTTCGTTTCTTTGCATATTGCAAAAATTGATTTTCAATTTGCAAAGAAATTTCATGTTTTCGCATTTTGCAAAAATCGGA
The DNA here is from genome assembly GCA_937951645.1 of uncultured Rhizobiaceae group bacterium. Lineage (GTDB taxonomy): Bacteria > Pseudomonadota > Alphaproteobacteria > Rhizobiales > Rhizobiaceae > JAALLB01. The sequence goes on along the minus strand of CALFBM010000092.1, from coordinate 3,748 downwards.
TTTCTACCACTCATGTAATGATAAGACACTGAATTAATTGAAGATTTAAATTCATTAAAACCATCAAAAATAAATGGCCTAAGCTTTGCAATTCTCCGGGTAGAAATATTTAATCAGGAGAACACCATGACACATAAACGTATTACACCCATCATTCTTGCAGGCGGCTCAGGCACAAGACTATGGCCGCTATCAAGACAAGATATGCCAAAGCAATTTTGTTCAATGGAGGGGCAAAATAGTCTTTTCCAAAACTCACTTGACCGAGTTGATAATGAAGAAATGTTCAATCCAGCAATTATTGTTTGTAATGATACTCATCAATCAATTGTCTCAAATCAATTACTTGCATGTAACAAGCAAGTTCAAATGACAATTCTAGAGCCAGAAGGTCGTGATACCGCTGCTGCAATTGCACTTGCGGTTCAACTAGCAGGAAATAATGCTGAAGACCAATTTGTAGTAATGCCATCTGATCATGAAATCAATAATGTAGCAGGGTTTCAAGAAACTCTGAAACAGGCTCAACCAATTGTTTCAAAACATGATCGAATTGTAACATTGGGCATTCAGCCTGATTATCCAGAAACAGGTTTTGGCTATATAAGAGCAGGGCAGACATTAGGTAATTCAAATTGTAATCAACTCTTGGAATTCATAGAAAAACCAAATTCAAAAATAGCTGAAATATTAGTTCAAGAACAAAACATCTTTTGGAATGCGGGTATTTTTTTCTTCAAAAATGCAGTTATTCGCAGGGAGTTTCTCAATCATTCGGCCGGCATATTCAATGATGTAGCGCGTTCAGTTGCTATGGGAAAGTGGAATGGAAATGTTTTCACACCAGATGCAAATGAATTTTGCAAGGTAAATGCTCTCTCGCTTGATTATGCGATTATGGAAAAGACCGAATTTGCAAGCGTTGCTCCCCTTGCATCAGATTGGTCAGATATGGGTTCATGGAAAACTGTATGGGATTGTTCAGAAAAAAATCAGGATCAAAATGTTATAAAAGGCTCATCTTACAGCCATGATACCAACAGATGTATCATTCAATCAGATGGTCCCGTTGTAGGTGTTTGCGGATTAGAAGATATCGTGGTTGTAGCAAACCGTGACGCAGTTCTTGTTACATCAAGGGAAAACCCACAAGGCGTCAAAAAGCTTGTTGAGCAAATGAAAGCCGATGAAGTATCAGTTGTTAAGAGTCATTCAGGTGAAACACGCCCTTGGGGACGTTTTGATAGCCTTGATAAAGGAGATACCCATCAGGTTAAACGCATCAAGGTGAACCCTGGCGGTCAGCTTTCCTTGCAGTATCATTTCCATCGCTCAGAACATTGGATTGTTGTTCAAGGGGTTGCAACTGTTACCGTTGATGAAGACGTGACTCAACTCATCCCAGGTCAACAGGTATTCATCCCTCAAGGCGCAGTTCATCGCCTAGAAAACTTTACTGATGAGCCTGTTGAAATTATTGAAGTTCAATATGGTACATATTTTGGCGAAGATGATATTGTAAGAGTTGAAGATGTATATAATCGCTCGGCTACCGAAAAACCAATTCATGAAGTAGCAGCTTAAGGATGGACGTTATGAAACATATATATTTGTTCGATGTAGACGGTACGTTAACACCGCCCAGGTTGCCCATGAATAAAAAGTTTTCAGAGTTCTTTTATGACTTTGTAAGCTCTCATGATGTGGTACTTATCTCTGGTAGTGATTATAAGAAAATTTCTGAGCAAGTGCCTAAAGAAATCTTGGATATCTGCAATGGTGTTTATGGTTGCTCAGGAGCTGAGTATTATGAAAAAGGTACAATGCTATATTCTAAATTGCACCAATTTCCGGATGAACTTCTAGCATTATGTAATCGTTATATTGATAAGAGTAAGTATCAATTACGATGCGGTATTCACATCGAAGAGCGTCCCGGAATGCTTAATATTTCAACGGTTGGTCGGAACGCAACTAATGAACAACGTAAATCATATAACGCATGGGATAATCAGTCGAAAGAGCGTTTAGCTTTTGTCGAGAAAATTAATAAAAGTTCCCTTCCATACGAAGCGTCTGCAGGTGGTGAAATTAGTATCGACATTGTTCCTAGTGGTTGGAATAAATCTGTTGTTAAAAATGAAGTCTTGAATAAGCATCCAGACGCTTCACTAATATTTTTTGGTGATCGAATCGTTGAAGGAGGCAATGATTTACCGCTCGCCGAAGCATTAAAAACTCCAATAGGTTTACATTCCTCACATCAAGTCAATAGTTATCATGACACTTGGGAGTTATTGGAAGTACGTACAGCCATTTCAAAAGCACGAGTGGCTTAACATTATATTCAAGGTTTGTCGGCTGGCTATTTGTTGGCCACAACACTATTCCCACCCTTCTTTTTTCCGGTAAATTGTTGAAGGACTTAGGTGCAACATTTCAGACGCTTTTGGAATGCTGTTCTTGCAATACTGAATTGCAGCTTCAATAATTTGGCGTTCAATATCGGCAAAGTTTTGATTTAAGTCTATTGAAAACGGTAACCCATCTTCTCCAAATTCAGCACTCTTGGTTTTTATTGAAGCATGAAAAGTCTTGGTGCTGTCAATGCCCAACATTTCTGCCGTAACTTTTTCTGCATCATTAAGGATTATTACTTTTCGTATGGTGTTTTGTAATTCACGAATATTGCCTGGCCAAGTGTAACTTAGCAACGCATTCTCTGCATCTTCTGTAAAACCTGTAAATGACTTTCCCTCTTCTTCTGACATCTCATTGAGGAAAACTTGGGCAATCTCAACTGCATCGCCTTCACGGTCTTGAAGAGCGGGGAGATGAATAGGTAATACATGTAGACGATAATATAAATCTTCCCGGAAACGACCTTCTGCAACTTCAACCATCGGGTCTCGGTTAGTTGCACATAGAATTCGGACATCAACCCTTGTTTGCTTGTCGCTACCAACCTTCTGAACGATACCGGTTTGTAAAAACCGTAAAAGTTTTGATTGTAAATTGAGATCCATCTCGCAAATCTCATCCAAGAACAACGTTCCACCATCAGCAGTGATAGCAGCTCCGGTTCTATCAGAAGTAGCACCAGTAAAGGCTCCTGAGGTATGTCCAAATATTTCTGACTCAATTAAATCTTTTGGTATGGCAGCACAGTTGAGTGGCACAAATGCAGAACTTTTTCGAGGACTGGCATCATGGATAGACTGAGCACAAACTTCCTTGCCTGTTCCGCTTTCACCTGTAATAAAAACACTGGCTTTGGATTGTGCTATCGAGTCAATCATGCGGTAAACAGCAATCATTGGAAGGCTTGAACCCGTAAAACCATGTTTGCTTTTTTTAGAAGATCGTTTCTTTATTTCTTTAACGGCACTTTGGATAACTTCTCGCTCCAAAGCGTTTCTTACGGTCGTAACAAGACGCTCTTCAGCAGCAGGTTTTATCAAAAAATCATATGCACCCATACGCATTGCATCAACTGCAACATTAATTGACCCACTAGCAGTTACAATTACAAAAGTAACATCAAGACCCTCTTCTTTTGCAAGTGCAATAATTTCCTGACCTTTCATGTCTGGTAAGTCAAGATCAAGCAAAACAGCCTTAAATTTGCCAGTTCGAAGGTTTTCAATACCTTGTGTACCCGTACTTGCAATCGTGGCATTCATACCAGATTTTTTGAGCCATTTTTGAAAGACAAGTGCTATTGAAGCGGTATCTTCAATGATGAGGA
>CALFBM010000091.1 GCA_937951645.1 uncultured Rhizobiaceae group bacterium | reverse complement strand
AACTCTGTTCCTGGGTTTTCAAATGTCGGTAATGGTTTGCGTACCATGGATTTGAATACTGAAACGGCATTGTCAACTGATCTCAAGGCATGTGCAGGCTATGAAGAAGGCATGCAATCTGCCGCCAAAATAGATTGCCCGACCATGTGCGTGCTGGCTGGTAAAGACAAAATGACGCCAATCAAGTTTGGCAAAAAACTGGCGGGTATTCTACCAAATAACCAGTTGCATATTCTGCCGAATTCAGGCCACACAATTCCAACCGAACGACCGCATGAGCTCAATCAGTTTATACGTGATTTTTTAAAGGGTTAGTTGGGTGCGGTTCTTACTTGCTAGTTTAATTATATTGTTAGCCTTTAGTACGTTTCCCAGAATTGCGGTTGCACAAAGTGAGTATGTTATGCGCGCGCAGAATATTGTTAATGCTTGGGAGAAATGGCTAAATAAGCATTCTATAACCAAAGCAGCAATCGCAATTAGTCATAATGACAAAATACTGGCTAAAGGTGGTCATGGTATGGATGCTAATGATCCTGCACCTGTGGCTAGCCTTTCTAAGGCAATTACGGGAATATGTGTTTTAAAACTAGTTGAAGCTGGCAAACTTACTTATCAAACGCAGCTTAATGAGGTCATGCTAGAATTGGATAGTGATGTTTCTATTGCCTCACTATTGCAGCAAACGAGCGGCTATACGCGTGATATCACACAGAAGCCTTTGGAATATATTGGTCGTGATCAAGAATATCTTGAATGGGTAAGCGAACAAGAAATTAGTGCTGGGCGCGATGCTGATATGATTGGGAAGTTTCACTATAATAACGCCAATTATGCTATGTTGGGCGCTGTTATCCGTAAGGTAACAGGAAATTCCTACGAAGCCACGTGTAATGAACTGGTTTTTCAACCAATTGGTATCACCAATGCGGAGTTGAATAAACCTTGGCGAATTATGTCCGCCTGGGGTGGTTGGCGACTTTCTGCGGTTGACTATGTCAAATTTTTAGATGCTTATTTTGAGAAGAACACAATGATAGGAACGTCACCTGAAGCTTTGCCTCACCATGAAATTGAAACTGGTATTAGCTATGGGCTTGGCTATTTATTCAGGCAAGGACGTAATGGTGGTTTCAATTTTTGGCATCAAGGCGCATGGGATTATGAATGGGGCAATGAAACAGCACGTTTTGGTGCCTACTTCGCGAAGCTGGATAGTGGTTGGACAATAGCTATAAATCATAACAGTTCCACATTGAGCGGCGAAGTTACAGAATTTGATCGAATAATAAGCGAAGCAATAAATGCGCTACCTTAAGTGTGTATTTAAGAATGGATAAATAAAGTTATGACAATTACAGCCTCCGACATTAAAAAGGTATGCGTTATTGGTGCTGGCACCATGGGTTCAGGCATTGCGGCGCAATGTGCAAATGCTGGTGTTGAGGTTCTGCTTTTGGATATTACTTCAGATGCAGGGCGCAATGCGGTTGCTGAAGGTGCGATTGAGCGTATCAAGAAATCCGACCCTCCGCTGTTGATGCGCAAGGATAATGTTAACCTGATTTCAGTTGGTAACATCGAAGATGATCTGGACAAGGCTGGTCAGTGCGACTGGATTTGTGAAGCGATTGTTGAACGGCTCGATATCAAGCGCCAACTCTATGCAAATCTTTTGCCGCATTTGAAATCCACGACTTTGGTTTCTTCCAATACTTCAACAATCCCAATCAAGTTATTGGTTGAAGAAAGCTCGCAGGATTTTAAAGAGCGTTTTTGTATTACGCACTTCTTTAATCCGGTTCGCTACATGCGCTTGCTTGAACTGGTTCGTGGTGAAGAGACACGCGGTGACGTGATTGAAGCGCTGCACGAGTTTAATGATAAAATGTTGGGCAAAGGCGTTGTAAATTGTGCTGATACACCAGGCTTCCTTGGCAACCGTGTGGGTGTATTCGCACTTCAGGCTGCTGTGCATGAGGCGGTTGAACTTGGATTAAAGGCAGAAGAGGCAGACAGTATTTTTGGACGACCGATGGGAATTCCAAAAACAGGTGCTTTTGGTCTTTATGATTTGATTGGCCTTGATTTGATGGGAGACGTGGTTCGCTCGCTTAATTCCATTCTGGACCAGGGTGATCCGTTCATGGAAGTAGGGGGTGAAAACAAGGTCGTAAATGATCAGGTTGCCCGCGGCTTCAAGGGTGACAAGGGCGACGGCGGTTTTTACCGTGAAGTGGATGAGCAACGTGAGGCTTGGGATTTGCAATCCGAGAGTTGGCGTCCGCGGGTGCGTGAATTGCCTGAACTTGCCCAACGCGGCGAGAAGGGTGGCATCAATGTTCTGATTGAAGGGGATGACAAGCTTTCCATATTTGCCTGGCGTGTGCTTGCTCGTATCCTGACTTATTCTGCAAGTCTGATTCCAGACGTGACCCATTCACCGCAAGACATTGATGATGCGATGAAGCTTGGCTACAACTGGGTGCAAGGGCCATTTGAGATGATTGACACCATCGGTTCTGGAAAGTTTGTTGAGCGGTTAGAGAGTGAAGGTTGGCACGTGCCAGACTTCCTCCGTGATAATGCCGGCAAACCGTTTTATGAAGCTCAAGGTTCGGTTTTGAAAGTGCGACACCATGACGGTGAACTTCATCCGGTAAACCTGCCTGATGGTGTTGTACGTTTTCATATGGCACGACGAACCATGAAGCCGGTACTGGAAAATGCTGGTGCAAGTCTTTTCCATCTTGAAGACGGACTTCGACTGGTGGAATTCCACACAAAGGCCAATGCACTGGATGCGGATTGCATGGCGATTGTTAAAGCTGCTGCAGAAAATCCGGGTCCTGGTATTATCGTACACAATGATGCGCAGCATTTTTCTGCAGGTGTTAATCTTGAACGTTTTCTTGAGATGATTGAAGCCAGGGATTGGGATGGGATTGATACCTTCCTGCATGGTTTCCAAAATGCAGTTGAAGCGCTTTTATACTGTAATGCACCCGTCGTTGGAGCGCCTTCCGGTCTTGCTATTGGCGGTGGCTACGAAGTGCTTGCTCATTGTGACAAGTTGGTTGCACATACCAACTCTGTGCTTGGTCTGGTTGAAGCAAGTGTTGGTGTTGTGCCTGGCGGGGGCGGGGTCAAGGAAACATATCTGCGCTGGTACAAGGCAACAGGTGACTGGGCAAAGGCTGCTCGCAAGACGTTTGACCAAATTGGCTACGCAATGACTGCTACCTCGCCTGATGAAGCCATTCCAATGCAATATTTTGTTGAAGGACGCGATCAACAAGTCATGAACCGTGATCGTTTGATCGAGGGTGCACGCAAAGCACTTTTTGACATGCACAACGGCTATAAACCGCGTGATAAACCACAGTTCATGCTTGCAGGTGGTGAAGCGCATGACGCAATGGTTGCTTTCCTTGAAGATGGCAAAGATAAAGGCTGGTTCTTCCCGCATGATGTTGTGGTTGCAAGTGCAATCGCAAAGATCATGACTGGTGGCTCTGGCAGTGAAAAACTGCCGCAGACCGAGCAAGATATGTATGCACGCGAACGAGCCAGTTTTATTGAACTTGCCAAGACTCCAGAAACACTTGAGCGCATCACACAGCTTCTTCGAAACGGGAATGCGATTAGGAATTAATTGAGTGCTTGCTTCCCTAGAAGGAAGAGGCAGGCATATTTATTTTGTTGTCTTGCCTGTGTGACTATGCTCAACTCAAACCGAATATAATCTGGAGAACCTCCCATGAAGCTTTGGTACTCGCCGCCATCACCCTTTGTCCGTAAAGTTTTAATGCTGGCTTATGAGACAGGGTTGATTGACCAGATTGAGCTGGTGGACGTTGCCAATACAGCACTTGCGCCAGATGCTGAACTCGCCAAGTTGAATCCGCTTGGCAAAATTCCAACGCTTATTCTGGAAGACGGCCATACGCTTTTTGATAGTCGGGTGATATCTGAATATCTTGATGGCCTCCATAATGGTGACAAGCTTCTGCCTGTTGATGGGATGGATCGGTATAATACGCTCGTTTGTCAGGCGATGGGTGATGGTATTATGGAAACTGCTGTTTCCATTCGATATGAGCAGGCATTGCGGCCACAAGAATTCCAATGGGATGTCTGGATGGATGCACAACAAAAGAAAATTGTGCAAGCGCTTGATGTGCTGGAAACCTGGCGCACTGGCAGACTGCAGGATATTCATCTTGGATCCATTTCAGTTGCGTCTGCACTGGCCTACCTCGATTTCCGCCAACCTGATTTTGACTGGCGTGAAGGTCGTCCAATATTAACACAGATGTTGGCTACTTTTTCAGAGCGTGAAAGCATGAAACAGACAAAACCTAACTAGGTTTATTCGGGCTTTTTTACATAAATTTCAATATGATTAAGAGAAATATTCCGCCCCATACACATGAATTTATGAATGAGCGCAATATGCCTGAATCTTCTTCTACAGAAACGCCAATTTTTTGAAGAACGATATTTCCTGGAAACAGAAATATTTTTAATAATAATTTTAACAGGCCCACTTTGTTTTCCTCTTTTGTCTTTGCGGCTTCACCACGTAAGGGATGATTGCTTATAGGATATTATCGAGGTTTTTTATACAGCTTTGGCTAAATAAGCTTTGCGCAAGTTTATATCGTTAAATTGGTCCATGCTGTTTTTTGTTTTCTTCAACTCCGCCCAAAAAGTGGCCAGCAATCCAGCGGTGAAAATGATGCGTGGATTCATCCATCACAGGTGAGAAATGACCGCCATCAAAGCCATCTGCCTTGCGACCCATTTGCATGGCTTCGACTACGCCAACATCTTCGCCAAAAACCTCTTTCCAAAACACTGCATTGGTTTCCCGCATGTTTTGCCAGTCACTAGTACGCATTTCATCAGCCGCATAGTAGATTTCAATATGCTCAAGTGTTTGAGTAGCGCTTTTTGGCTCCAATACAATGCCAAATGTGTGGTCCTTGTGAACGCCAAACATGACGTTTGGATAGAAGGTTATATATTCTGCCTCTTTGTCCCAGCGTTCTGATAAGCCATCAAAGGATGCAAAGTTGCGTCCTTTCTCGTCTTTTGCCATCGTAAATGCGCGTGTTAGTTGGCCAGAGAAAGGGCCATCACTCAGTATATTTGCATGGTCTTCCAGTTTGGATACTTCGTTTAAACCAGGATGAATGAAGGGCAGATGATAGGCTTCCGAGTAATTCTCAACGGCGAGCTTCCAGTTTGTTTCCACTTGGAGTTTGAATGAAGATTCTTCACCACCATGATAAATGGGTTTGTCAAACTCTTTCCACCGTTCCAATACATCTGCAAAATAGGTTTCAAAAGGTTGGGCATCACCTGATATATTGACGAAAATAACATCGAGATGTGTATGACTACGTACCTCAATCAAACCTAGTTCCGACTTGTGGATTGAGGGATGATCGTGAATGCCAGGGCCGCCAACGTGAGGTGTTTGTTTTAACTGGCCTTCTGTAGAATAGCACCAGGCGTGATAGGGGCAACGTAGAAGGCCGGTGGTTTTTCCTGCTTCTTGCACAAGCTTGACCCCGCGATGGCGGCACGCATTGTGAAATACTCTTATTTGTCCGTCACGTCCATGCGATATAATGAAGGGATCGCCCAAGAATTCAACGGGCTTCACATCGCCCGGTTCCGGCACATCTTTGCCAAAACCAATGCCTACCCAGTTTGGTGCAAAAATTTTCTGCTTTTCTTCCATGATTGCATCAGGAGATGTATAAAACCAATTGGGCATACCTGTTGCCTTTTCAATCGGCATGGCCGCATTTGCTATTTTGGTTTTTAAAGAGATGTCCATATCGCAGCCTCCATCATCCAGTGTGATTGACTACAAGATGTCAGAAGCTGTGTGAAGATTTAATGTCTGTCTGCGACGTGCATGTCGCGGTGCAGTTTAACTGGATTTTTTACACATCTGGTTAAATTCATGATTTGCTTCCTATCAGCATTTCACGCTTTTGGCCAAAGCCTTGTATTTTTTCCACGGTAAAGCCTGCAGCAATCAAACCACGTTTAACAAATCCTGCAGCAGTATAGGTTGCGAAACTTCCATTATCTGCAGTACGACTGCTGACTTCTTGCATAAGCCTTTCGTTCCACAGTTCCGGATTTTTAGCTGGAGAAAAACCATCAAGATACCATGCGTCTGCTTTGAAATTCAACTTTGGCAAAAGTGTATTGGCGTCGCCAATGTGTACGGTGAGCCGGATACTGTCTGTGAATTCAACTTCCATGGTTTCTTCTGGCACCCAGACTTTCAAAAGCTGTTTGGTCAAATTTCCAAGCTCGGGCCAATGAGAGAGGGCTTTTTCCATTTCTTTTTTGGTGATTGGGTATTGCTCAAAAGAAATAAAATGAAGCTGTGCATTGCCTTGTTTGATTTCTTGCCATTGCCTGACGGTTTCCAGGAAATTTAATCCTGTACCAAAGCCAAGTTCTGCGATTGTGCAATTTTCCATTTGTTGCCAGCGTTCATGCAATGTATTGCCATGGATGAACACATGATCCGTTTCTGCCCTGCCATCAACTATAGAATAATAGGGGTCGTCAAATTGTGTTGAGACAGGGAAGTCACCATTGCGCCATTCAAGATTATTCAAAATTTTCCCCTTGTTTTGAATCGCTTAGCACGACAAGTTCCAATTATGATTCATAAAGCACATTCTGGCAAAATATACGATACGGCAATTATCGGTGGTGGCATTCTTGGTCTTTGGGCCGCTCGCCATGCAATCAAACGTGGTGAGAATGTTGTGCTGCTGGAAAAGCGTAAAATTGGTGCAGGTGCTTCGGGCGGATTTTTGGGTGCGCTGATGCCGCACATGCCTGATAACTGGAATGCAAAAAAGCAATTTCAATTTGAAGGGCTGGATACTTTAGAAGGCGTCATTACCGAGCTTGAAGATGAGACAAGTATCTCATGTGGGTATCGTCGGTGTGGACGCATTATGCCGGTTACTAATGAGAAACTATTTGGGCAGATTGAAAGGCGTATCAAGGGGGCTGAAGAGAATTGGCAAAGGCGCTATACAATGACGCTTCGACAAGTCCAGAATAATGACTTGATTAATCCTGATATTGCAAAATTTGGCATACAAGATGACACGTTATCTGCACGTATAAACCCGCGCCAATATATAGCTGCTCTGGATGCCTTTGTGCGCCCCAGATGCGACTTGTTTGAAGGTGCAGAAGTTTATTTTTTGAACGTTCAGTCAGCTCATGGCGAGCTTAAACTAGCCAATGGTGACGCAATCATTGCGGCCAGGATTATTGTAGCCAATGGCTATGAAGCCTATCCACTACTGCAACCTTTTATGGGTGAAGCAAATGATGGAAAATCCATTGGTCGTGGTGTTAAAGGGCAGGCAGTACTGGTTGATTTTGCACACAATGACGATTTGCCAATTGTCTATCATGATGGTTCATATGTCGTGCCTCATGAAGGTAACCGTGTGGCGATTGGTTCTACCTCTGAAAACGACTGGCAGAATGGAACTTCATTTGATGAAGAAAACATGAGTTTCTATGAGAAAGCAATTGAGCTTGTACCAGCCCTGAAAGATGCGCCCATTATAGGCCGATGGGCAGGTGTGCGTCCGCGCAACACGCTGGAGGGGCGCGGGACTGAACCGTATTTTAGGATGATTGAGGGGCATAAGAACTTAATCGCGCTGATTGGCGGATTCAAGATTACTTTGGGGATTGGACATAACGCTTCGAACAAGATTTAATGAAACTCACACTCCCGCCGCAAAATTGTCGCTCACAGGACAGTTCAAAAACCTAAAATCGTTTGATAGTCTGCCTTAACTAAAACCGTTAGATAGAGCGATTTGTCATGGCTAAATTTCCTGAAAAAGCAAAAGTTGTAATTGTTGGGCAGGGGGGTATTGTGGGTGCTTCTGTGGCGCATCATCTGATTGAGCGTGGCTGGGATGATATTGTTGGTCTTGATATGTCGGCAATCCCGACTGATGTTGGCTCTACGTCTCATGCTTCTGATTTTTGTTATGCGACAGCGCATGATCAGCTAACGTGTTCTACCACCATGTATTCCATTGATTTCTTTATGAAACGTGGCAATTATGCCAAGGTTGGCGGGTTGGAAGTTGCGCGGGTTGATGATGATGATCGTATGGAAGAACTTAAACGCAAGGTTGCTTCCGGCAAGGCGTTTGGCACAAATGCCTATATGATTTCAGCTAGCGAGGCTAAGAAGAAATTTCCGCTGCTTGAAGAAGACATGATTCAGGGTGCGCTTTGGGATCCTGATGCGGGTTTGGTTATTCCACGTTCGCAAACAGTTGCAGGCGATCTGGTGCAAGAGGCTGAAGCTACTGGCAAGCTTGTCACTTTCGCAAATACGGAAGTAACCGATCTCATTATTGAAGAGGGGTGTATTAAGGGTGTGGTAACGCCCAAGGGTAACATCATGGCTGATTACGTTGTGGTTTGTACAGGGCTTTGGGGGCGTACGGTTGCCAAAATGGCTGGTGAAGATTTGCCCGTCATGCCTGTTGATCATCCATTGCTTTGGTTTGGCCCATATAACGAGTTTGACGGGACTGGCGAAGAAATTGGGTATCCGCTTCTGCGCGACCAGGGCAATTCTGCCTATATGCGCGATACGGGCGATTCCACTACTGCAGAGGGTGGCATGATTGAATGGGGCTATTATGAGGAAAAAGACCCTCGTATGTGTCATCCACGTGATCTTCAATCAAAAGAGGAAGCGCGTCTTTCCCCGTCACAGCGTGATCTTGAAATGGATCAAATCATGGAGCCGCTTGAACGGGCGATTGAACTTACACCTATTCTTGGTGAACTTGGTTTTGATGAGCGTCGTTCGTTCAATGGCCTCCTGCAGGTAACTGCGGATGGCGGGCCATCCATTGGTGAAAGTCAGAAAGTGCGCGGCCTTTGGTATGCGGTCTCCGTCTGGGTCAAGGATGGGCCAGGTACGGGCAAATATATTGCTGACTGGATGACGGATGGTAAAACCGAGCTTGATCATTCATCAATTGATGTTGCGCGTTATTATCCATTCCAGCAGGAAGAGGAATATATTGAAGAGCGTTGTTACGAAACTGCGTTCAAGATTTATAATCCTGCAGTGCATAGCCGCGAGCCATACACTGCTTCACGTCACATGCGTCGTTCGCCGTTTTATGAGCGTGAAGTTGAGCTTGGTGGCCACTTCATGGAAGCCGCGGGGTGGGAACGTGCGCATGGGTATGCAGCAAACGAGCACTTGTTGGAGAAATATGGCGACCGTGTTCCTGTTCGCGAGAATGAATGGGATAATCGTCACTTCTGGCGTGTCTCAAACGCTGAACATCTTGAACTAACAGAAAATGTTGGCATGGTGAACCTTTCCCACTTTGCGATTTATGATGTGGTCGGTCCCGATCATGAAGCAATGATGGAATATCTATGTGTTGCGAAAGTGGGTGGTACTATACCCGTTGGCAAGGGTGTTTATACACATTTCCTTGATGAAGATGGAGGCGTTCGAGCGGACTTGACGCTTATTCGCATGGCGGACCGTTATCGCGTGATTGATGGTGGAGATACAGGTAATCGCGATTTTGTCTACATGAAACGCATGGCGCAAGACAAGGGTTTTGATGTGACAGTTGAAGACCGGACAACTGACTTTACCTGTATTGGCCTGTGGGGGCCGAATGCACGTGTGAACCTGCAAGCAGTTGCGGACGAACCAGATGAACTTACAGATGAGAATTTCCCTTTTGCGGCCATTAAAACTTTCACAGTGAATGGCGTGAAGGTGACTGCCTTCAGAATTTCCTATGTTGGTGAGCAGGGTTGGGAATTACATTGCAAGTATGAGGATGGCCTTGCACTTTGGGATGCGCTGTATGGCCAAGGTGTTACGCCAATTGGTGTTGAGACTTATGCAAACAGTCGTCGTCTCGAGAAGTCATTGCGTCTTCAAAATGCGGATCTCTTGACCAATTATAATCTCATGGAAGCAGACCTTGCGCGTCCAAAGGTCAAGGAAGCTGATTTTTACGGCAAGGCTGCTTATGTTGCGCAGCGAGAACGTGAACATCAACCTGCCATGCTTTGTACCTTGGTTATGACAGATAATATTGATGGCAAGGGTGTTGCACGTTATCCCGTTGGCAATATGCCAATTATGGATAAAGCAGGTGAATTTCTGGTTGATAGCCTTGGTCGGCGTTCATTTGTAACCAGCGTTTCTTATGGACCTACAATTGGCAAGAATATTTGTTTGGCTTACTTACCATTTGAGCTGGCTAAAAAAGGTAATGAATTTACGGTTGAATATTTTGGTGAAACATTCCCTGTAGAAGTTGCAGGTATTGGGTATGAGCCGCTTTATGATCCCGGGAATTTTAAGCCGCGTACTTGATACTACGTACGTAGTCATACTTGGAATATAAGTGATTTAAAGCGCGTATCCGTAGTGGTTACGGGCTTTTTTGTTAACTTAGTTCACCTTACGTTACAATTGTAATATTGTGTGTTTTCATTGCCATATTTATGTCTTTTTTCAATCGCTAATCGCGGATAAGAAACGCTTGTCGTAAGTTAAAAGGAATTCTCTAAAAGTTCACGCTGTTTATTTATTTACTGCTATTTCAGGCAATGAAGCTGGAGCCTTTCTCCGTTAATGCGTGTTCATTTAAAATCTAAGGAAAATCATCTTGAAATTAGTTATCAATTGCGCGCAGCGTTTGCTGCTTGCTCTAAGTGTTGCGTTTAGTCTTTTTGCGGGAGCGTCATTAACAAATGCAACTGCTGTACATGCTGGTACTTACAGCATTGCAAAGCGGTATGTTGGTCTTCATGAGCGTAAGCATACACGCAAACTTAAAAAGTACATCGGTGTTAACCCGCGCAGTACGCCATGGTGTGGTGCATTCGTTGCGACTGTTTCCAAGCGTGCTGGCAAAAAAATCCCATCAGGCCATTTAAGAGCTGCCAATTGGAAGCGTGTTGGTAAAGGGGTCTCTTTAAAGAAAGCGCGTAAGGGCGATCTTATTATTATTCGTACCAAGCGAGGTCATCATGTCGGATTTTATGCGGGACGAAAGAATGGTCGTGTTCAGGTATTGGGTGGTAATCAGTCCAATATGGTGAAAGTGTCGAATTTTCGCGCCCGCAACGTCCAGTCTGTGCGTCGTTACTGATGCGTGAATTTGTTAACTTTACAAATACAGCTTGCTTGTAGAGGATTGCTATCGGCATTATATGTGCTGAATGAAAAGACTAGACAAGATTCGTAAAGCCTTGAATGCACTTGGTTCTTCAACCTTGTTTGCTTTGGTCTTTGTTTTATCAAATCATAATGCTTATTCCCAGACAGTTATTGCACCTGAGGAGACTTCGAAAGTTGTATCATCTTTAAAGGCTTCACAATGGCAGCAACTTGAAAGTGGCTTGCAGGTTATTCGTGCAATGACTGAAGAGGGGGTCGTTATGACTGCCTTTAAAGTTTCGCCAGATAGTTTTGCATTCTCCATAGCATTACAAGATGATGTGTCTGGAAGCAGGGTCAAGCAAATTGGCGAACAGGAAGGTGCTGTTGTTGCTACCAACGCCGGTTTTTTTGCAATAACCAGTTCAAGTGTCTTGTACTCAATTGGCTATTTGCGATTAAATGGCGAAGTCCTTTCCAAAGGCTGGCCATCTTCAGGTGGGGTTGTTTCTTTTAAGCCTGAGGGCTTGGAGCTTTCCCCCACACACAAAGGCCTGCCTGCGGGTGATTTTGATGTTATCCAAAGTAAACCCATGCTGATTGAACCAGGCGGTCTTTGGGCCATGGGGAGTAATTCCGGTTCTCCTAAGCCTCGTACCATTTTATGCAAACTTGGAGATGGCAATATAGTATTATCTACCATAACGCGGTCTGGCCTTACCTTATATGAAGCTGGCTGGGTTATGCGGTCAAAAGAGGATGGCGGGTTTTTTGGGTGTGATGCAGCACTTGCATTTGATGGTGGACGTTCGACCCAAGTTTGGTTTTCCGGTGATGAAAAATATTCATCCAGCGGACTCTCGCCTGTGCATAATTTTTTTGTTGTCAGGAACAAGGAAAACTAATTCATCATTTATGCATTTTCATGCTGACATTGTTTGAAAAATAAGTAATAAATCTCACAGAGCACGATGGCGTCGTGTTTTGTGAATACTGGATAGCTTATCTATCTTTTTAGTCCTGAACGCCCGGATATCTTTTATTCCGGGTTTGACAGATCCGGAAATACAAACGGAGATATGTCATGCAGAGACCTGATTTTTTTACTCTACATAATGGTGATAAAGCCAAACTTCCTTTTTCCAGAAACGAATATGAAAACCGGTTAAATGCCTTGCGTGCTGCCATGGCGGCAAAGCAGGTCGAGGCTGTTGTTTTTACATCCATGCATAATATTGCCTATTATTCCGGCTTTCTTTATTGCGCTTTCGGCCGCCCTTATGGATGTGTGGTAACGCAAACGCGTTGTGTCACCATTTCAGCCAATATTGATTTGAGTCAACCTTGGCGCAGGTCAGTGGATGAAAATGTTATTTACACAGATTGGCGTCGCGACAATTATATTCGTGCCGTACAATCTGTTGTTGGAAGTGCAAAGCGTGTTGGAACAGAATTTGATCATCTAACTCTGGAGATGTACGGCAAGTTGCAAGCAGCCTTTGAAGGGGCAAGCATAGTGGACATTGCTCCTGATGTCATGAAGCTGCGTATGGTAAAATCGGCAGAGGAGATTGTGCTGATTAAAGAAGGTGCCAGGATTGCTGACCATGGGGGAGAAGCTGTTCGTGAAGCTATTAAAGAAGGTGCACGTGAGATTGACATTGCCATGGCTGGACGTGATGCGATGGAATTGGAAATTGCGCGTTCTCATCCTGATAGTGAAATTCGAGATAGTTGGGTATGGTTTCAGTCCGGAATCAATACCGATGGTGCTCATAATCCTGTTACAACGCGAAAACTGGAGCAGGGTGATATCTTGTCACTCAATACATTCCCGATGATTTCGGCTTATTATACGGCACTTGAGCGTACGCTTTTTCTTGGTGAACCGGACAAAAGAAGTATGAGGGTCTGGCAAGCAAATGTTGAAGCACATGAGCTTGGTATCAGTCTTGTAAAGCCCGGTAGCAAATGCTGCGATATTGTTGCCGAGATTAATGAGCTTTTTGCCTCTCACGACCTTCTGCAGTATCGCACATTTGGTTATGGTCATTCATTTGGTATTTTATCGCATTATTATGGTCGTGAAGCTGGCCTGGAGCTACGTGAGGATATTGATACCGTGTTGGAACCGGGCATGGTTGTCTCTATTGAGCCGATGATAACGATACCTGAAGGTCAAGCAGGGGCAGGTGGCTACCGCGAGCATGATATTCTTGTTGTGGGTGAAGATGGTGCCGAGAACATTACCAAGTTCCCTTATGGTCCTGAGCATAACGTTGTAGCTTAAACACGTTCCTGCAAGGGTGATTTACCATACATTTCCCGGTAACATTTTGAAAAGTGCGAGGCTGAAACAAAGCCACAGGCAATGGCTACATCTACGACAGCCATTGTCGATTGCATCAAAAGATGCCTCGCACGATCCAGTCTTATCTCAAGATAGTATCGCGCTGGCGAACGCCCCATGTGCTGCTGGAACAAGCGTTCAATTTGTCTGCGTGAAAGACCAACAAAATCTGCAATCTCTACAAGCTGCAAGGGCTCTGCAATATTTGCTTCCATAAACTCAATTATTGAAAGCACTTTTGCGTTTTGAACCCCTAAACGTGCACGCAGTGGCAAGCGCTGGCGGTCATTGGGGTTGCGGACACGATCTGTCAGGGCTTGTTCACACACGCGATTGACCAGGTCTTCTCCCAAATCGCTTTCAATCATGGAAAGCATCATGTCGAGTGCTGCCGTGCCGCCTGCACATGTCCAGGTATTGCCATCCATCTCGTAGAGGTCGGCATAGACGTCAACATCAGGAAATTTTTCTGCAAAACCAGGCAGGTTCTCCCAGTGAATGGCGCAGCGCTTGCCTTTTAACAGGCCTGCTGCTGCCAGTAAAAATGCTGCTGTACAAAGCCCGCCGATTGTTACGCCGCTATTTTTATTTTCGCGTATATAAGCAAAAAGCGACTTATCGACGGCTTTTTCTACATTCATGCCTGAACATAAAAAAGTGTTTGATGGGCGACGTGATGTAGCCAGTGAGTCACGCTCCTGTTTCAAGCTGGTTTGAACTGCAACTTCCACACCATTGGAGCCAATAACAGGTTGCCCATCCATAGAGGCCAGGCGCCAAGTATAATATTCTTCACCCAACATGCGGTTTGCTATGCGTAATGGTTCTACAGCTGTTGCAAAAGCAATCATGGAAAAATCTGGAACAAGAAAAAAAACAATTGAACGGCTATCTACATTGGCAGCTTTTTCAATAATTTTGGTTGGTGTAGTGAGGTTTTCCATTTATTCAAAACCAAAAGAGAATATCGTATGAGCGACACTGCCAGAAAATTTCATGATTGCAATCATAAAATTCACTTCCATGAATATTTTCCCAAAAGATAATGAACAAACGTTGATTTTTAATTATATGGAAGCTAGTTCGCCAATTTTGGTGATAATGAAATCCCAGTTTTCTAATGGTTCCAGATCAATTGTCTGCTCTGGCCCATGCTCCTTTGGTCTGGCGATAAAGGCTGTTAGCAGACCGTATTTTCTGGCTGCCGCCAAGTCTGAGTTATGCGCAGCAACCATTACAACTTGATTTGGTTGTAATCCTAATGCTGCTACGGATTTGAGGTAGGCATCTGGATGAGGTTTGTAATTTTGAGCCACTTCTGCACCTAATATGCAATCCCATTGCAGTGAGCCAAATTTGGCTAATCGTGTCATGAGCGCAATTGAACCATTGGAACAGGGGGCAATAATGGCTTTTTTCTTGATGGCAATTAAACCCGCTACAGAATCCGGCCAGGGTGGTAACTGTTCCCATGCGCGGTTTAATTCCTGTTTCTCATCTTCGTTAAACTTATCCGTTAAATCCAATTCCAGTAAAAGCTGATCCAGGTTTTCCCTGTGAAGTAGATCGAGCGGGAAATAACCACGATTGCCTGAACGTATTTTTTCCATTACCGGTTGGTATTTTGAGCGCCATGCGTCTGCGAAATCATGAGAATTTTGATTTATGTTTTTTGTTTCAAAAAACTGTTGTGACACATTAGCTACGCCACTTCTCCAATCAACAATTGTTCCGAAAACATCAAACAGAAATGCTTTTGGTCGTTTGTATGAAATTATCATGAGGTTCTCAAAATATTTTAGGTTTAATTTAATGGTTTTTCTTGATAGCCATTAGCCAACAAATCAGATGGAATTTTATATTATGGCCTTACCACAACCTACGCAATCAGAAGTTCAGGCACTTATGGCACTCTTACAAGCTGGAAAGTTTGCCGAGGCTGAAGATAAGTCGCGCCATTATACAAAAAAACATCCAAAGATTTTGGGGTTCTACGATCTTTTGAGTAAGGCGCAGATAGCGCAAGAAGATTATTCAGGTGTTGTCAGAACACTCAAGAAAGCATTGAAAATAAAACCTGAATATGTTGATGGTGAATATAATCTCGGTGTCGCTTATATGGCTTTGGGAAAAACTCCGGAAGCAATTTCGTGTTTTTTGAATGTTGCTGAGAAGAAGCCTGATTTTTTCAAGGCCTATAATAATCTAGGGGCTTGTTATATTAAACAAGAAGACATTGAAAAGGGACTAGAATTTTATCGCAAGTCTTATGAGGTACAACCTGATTTTGCACCAACCCTATTAATGCTTGGTGTCAAATTGCGTGAGCATGGTGAATCAAAAAAGTCTGAAGAATATTTGGAAAAATTAACAGCGCTTCAACCGGAATTTGCTGTTGGACATTATAGCCTTGGTCTTACAAAAGTTAATCTTAAAAAGGATAACGAGGCTGTTGAAAGCTTTAATATCGCTCTTAAACTTAATCCTGATTTGAAAGAAGCAAAAGAGGAATTGGAAAAACTTAAAACGTAGGATGTTGAGCGTCTGCGTTTATTGGTATTTGCAGTGTCGAACTTTTTCCAACCAGAAATCGCTCTTGGTTGCGATAAAATCATAACCTACGCGGGTGTTGGTTTTTATTGCGGCGATGTCTTCAATGGTTTTTAATTCATGACAGCCATCTGGCTTTGAATAAAAAATGTGCATGCTCATTTGTTCCATAAGGTATCTGCTGACTTCATGTGTTTTGTCAGATGCGTGATCTTCAAACATTATGAGCGTATTTTGGTTGAGCAGATTTGTTGAGCCTTTAAGTGCATCAATTTCAACTCCTTCAACGTCGAGTTTCACAATAAGCGCTTTTCTGTTTTGGGTTGCAACCCAATTTGTAAGATCATCCAGCGCCAAAGTTTCGACGTTACCATCGCCTCGGTTGCCTGCGTCATCAAGAATAGAACGTGCTTCATGTTTGTCACCATGAATATTGACCATCTCGCCACTTTTGGAAAAGATTGCGTTGTGGCGCGTTTCAAATCGATTTTGATTTAGTTCAGCGTTTTGCTCCAGGATTTTGTATGTATCCGGATCTGCCTCAATTGCGATCGCCGGTTTTTTACCATAGCTGCTGCCTGTCACGATTGATGACATATAACCAAAATTGGCACCGCAATCTATATATGAATAATCAGCATTACGCATTGCCATCAGAAAGTCTTCTTCAGAACGTGCATAAACGTCGCCATTGTAGGCAAGACGTGCCCAATAACTATCCCCATAGGGATATTCAAAAGCAGTATCGTCAAATAACATTGTGCGTACAGAACGCTTGCTTGGAAGGAAAGTTCTAACCAGCCCGGCTGCCTTTGAAAAACCGACGTAATCCAGTGGTTTTGTTATCCAGGCTGCCGATTTCAAGCTAAACATACCCAGTTTTTCAATGACATTGGCGTCGCTTATCGAGCCTGATTTAAAGTCATGAAGAATGTATGGGTTTGTTGGCATTAGTATTTTCCAGTTTTTGAATCAATAACCGGAAAATACTAATTTATGCCTAAGAACCACCAATAATTATTCTCATATTGGTATTGGGGAATTTAAAGTTTTCTGCTTGCTGTGTTCTTTGTGGTTTTTGTTCTGGCAGTTGCAATATTATTCATGCGTATTTTCTCAAGCTCTTTTGAGGCATTTTTGTGCATTGCCAGTTTTGATGCCCAGATGATGTCGTTACGGCTTATGCCTATATCTTTGAGGCGTGTATCATCCAGTGACATTAAATTGAGAAAGGCATCCCGATCTATCCTTCGTTGACGGCGCTGGGCATGAAATGTTTTTAATTTGAGTATCATGCCATTTATGAAGTTTGAGAATTTCTGCTGAACTCGATTAGCTTCAGGGCGGCAATCAACTTGATTTGTGCATGTTGTCATATCAGTCATTACGTTCTCCTTTTGGTGCCAAGGGAGGAGGGGTTGGCTACTGTCTAGACAATGGTGGATGATTGTGCTTCAATCAAACGAATAGATTTGATTGTATCTATCAGAAAAAATGAAAGATAGAATATGGCTAGCTCTACAAACACACAATTGCCACTGCTTGAGTTGGATTTACTCAGAACGCTCATTGCAATTGCTGAGACGGGTAATTTTTCTTCTGCAGCGGAAGTTGTGTTTCGCACCCCGTCAGCAATTTCCATGCAGGTCAAAAAAATTGAAGAATTGGTCGAGCGACCGGTTTTTATTAGAGACAGCCGGTCTGTTTCTCTTACACAGGATGGTCTTTTGTTGCTTGAGCATGCAAGGCGCGTAATTGCGCTCAACAACGAGATGGTAGCGCGTTTTGTAACACCTGATCTTGCGGGTATAGTTCGTATGGGCGCGCCTGATGATGCTGCTGAGCGCTTGTTGCCTGAGATGTTATGCCGTTTTTCACATAGTCATCCATGTGTAACTGTTGATGTAGTGGTTGAAGAATCTGTTGTCCTGATTGATCGTGTTAAAAATGGTACGCTAGATTTGGCATTGATTACTTGTGATGCTGGTTTTGACGGTGATGAGAATGCAGAAATATTGCTGCGTGAAAAACTGGTTTGGGCGGGCCTCAAAGGAGGGGTTGCTTCCGAGAAGTCACCATTGCCCGTTTCTGTTTGGGAAGAGGGCTGTATCTGGCGCAATGCTGGTCTTAACAGCCTGCAGGAGCAAGGAATTGAACACCGTGTTGCATTTCAAAGTGCCAATATTTCTGGTCAGAAAGCTGCTATTCTTGCAGACCTTGCTGTTGCACCCATTCCGGTTTCTTCCATTGGTGGTAAAATTGTACAGGTTTCACAAATGTCTAACCTACCGCCATTACCTGATTATGCCATGGGGTTGATCATGGCTGAGAAAATATCAAGCCCTGCTTTGGCTGCAGCTGATCATTTGCGTGCATGTTTTGAGTTGGAGCAGGCTGCCTAGGATTTAGCCTCTTGCACGCCTGCGACGTCTGCGCCCGCCATCAGCATCACCGCTACCATTATTATCAGCAGTTTTTTCAGGCAATTTTACCTGTTCGCTTAATTTGGGGAAGGGTTCTACCTTGTTTGGTAATGCCATTGCATTGACGAAATGGTCTTGAAATTTTGATTCAAGAGCTGTCTCTATCTTCTCGATTTTAGTGACAGTTTCCTCAATTTCACGACGGTAGCCCCGATTTAGAAGTGCCATTTTTGCACCATAGCCTGCGGCATTACCAACGGCTTTTACCTTGTCCAGATCACAGTCCGGAATAAGGCCCAAAACCATTGCGTATTTGGGGTCAATGAAGGTTCCGAATGCGCCTGCAAAGGAAATCGAGTCAACTTGTTCAATTTCGAGTTTATCCATCAAGAGTTTGATGCCAGCGTACAGAGCAGCTTTTGCGAGCTGGATTGCCCGGACATCTGTTTGCTGGATTGTGTGCGTTTGCTTGCCGCGCCACAAAACATAGGAGAATGTACGGCCATCTTCTATGATACGATCTGATTTTTCTGCCAGTGAGCCATTGATAACGCCATCTTCAGAGATGATGCCAGCCAGATACATTTCTGCAACGACCTCGATAATGGCTGAGCCGCAAACTCCTGTTATGCCAAGGCTTTCTGCGGCTTCGTCAAAACCTTCTTCATCGGACCATTTATCAACGCCAATAATGCGAACTCTGGACTCCAGCGTTTCAGGGTCTATGCGAACGCGTTCAATTGCGCCGGGTGCTGCACGTTGGCCGCATGAAATTTCTGCTCCTTCAAATGCAGGACCCGTGGGCGAGGATGCAGCAAGAGTGCGGTGGGAATTGCCCAGAACGATTTCAGCATTGGTTCCGACATCAACTACCAACATCTGGCTTTCCTGTCTGTGTGGGCCTTCGCAAAGCGTTACGGCTGCAGCATCTGCACCCACGTGTCCCGCGATACAGGGTAAAATATAAACGCGAGCACCTTTGTTGGTTACAAGATCAAGATCGCTAGCCCAGGTATGAACAGCACCTGATACTGCCAATGCAAAAGGCGCACCGCCTAGCTCTGTTGGATCAATACCCAAGAACAAGTGGTGCATAATCGGGTTGCCCACAAAGACAAGATCTAGAATGTCGTTTGGCTCAACGCCTGCTTCTGTACAGACATTTTCGATGAGGCCATTTAGTGCCACGCGAACGGCGGTAGTCATGCCTTCGCGCCCTTCCGGGTTCATCATGACATATGAAACGCGGCTCATAAGGTCTTCACCAAAGCGGATTTGGGGGTTTGGTGCGCCGGAGGATGCAATTGTATTGCCTGATAAAAGCGAGACCAGGTGCATGGCGATTGTGGTTGAGCCAATGTCACAAGCAATGCCGTAGGCTTCATTCTTCAGACCTGGATAAAGTGCTATTATTGAAGGCCGTGCTGTTTCCATATCCCTATGAATAACGGCTGTTACTTTCCATTCACCCTGACGAAGGATTTGTTGTACATGGGGCATGAGGTGGCTATCGACCATTAGGTCTTCCCACCCCCAGTCATCATTGAGCGCTACCTTTAGACGGTCAAGGTCGCCCAGTGGCTTGTGCATGTCCGGTTCTTCAACTTCTACATAGCAAAGTTGTAGGGCAGGGTTGCGTTCGATGACGCGGCCATCGTCAACCTTGCGCACAACGGCTGCATTAATTTGTCCGTCCTGCGGGATATCAACGACCAGATCGCCTTCAACTGTTGAGGAACAAGAAAGGCGGCGCCCTTCTTTTAGATCGCGCTTTTCAGCATAGCGTTTTTCTTTTGCACCAAATGGTGAAATATGATCGTTGGAAGAGGTTATGCCATGTTTGGCGAAATTGCCTTCCTGAATATCAATCTGGCACCGCCCGCAAATGCCACGACCACCACAAACTGATTCTACATAAACCCCAAGCTCGCGCGCTGCATCAATAATAACCTTGCCTTTAGGAAAACGTCCACGTTTGCCAGATGGCATGAAGAGTACAAGGTGGTCTTTGGGGTCTGTCATGTTTGGATTATTACCATAAGTTAGTTAAGTTGTTTTTGGTTAAGCCTTTAAGCGCGTTTGCGTCCTCCACCTGCGCGGCGACCACGCGCACCGCCTGGTGCGGCATCAGGATCGCGGTTGAATGCAATCCATGTTGCTCCACCATCGTCCTGGTTAAGCAGGAAGTTGGCAGCACGGATGGCTTCCATTTCCTTACCGGCGCGTGACTTTGTTGAACCCATGCCAAACAGTTTTACAAAAGCTTCGTCATCCATGTTTTCGGGAAGGGTTACGCCAGCTGCTTCGACCAATGCCTTTTTCTCCGCAATTTTCTTGGGGCCAACAGGCAAGGCGACCGGATTCATGATCGCGCTTGTCATGCCGGCAGCATAGGCCATTGGCAGGAAGGCGTTGTTGATGCCGTGGCGGTTTGGCAGGCCAAATGAAATGTTGGATGCACCACAGGTTGTGTTCACACCCAGTTCCTCGCGAAGGCGACGAACCAATGTGAAGACCTGATGACCAGCGGTTGCCATTGCCCCAATTGGCATAACCAAAGGGTCAACCACGATATCATGTGGCTTGATTCCAAAATCTGCTGCGCGTTGCACGATTTTTTTTGCAACTTCAAATCTCACGTCAGGGTCTTCTGATATGCCAGTGTCATCATTTGAAATGGCAACGACTGGTACATCGTATTTTTTAACAAGCGGCAGAACCAATTCAAGACGTTCTTCTTCGCCAGTTACCGAATTTAGCAAAGGACGGCCCTTGGCTGTTTTCAAGCCGTTTTCAAGTGCGCCAGGTACAGACGAGTCAATGCATAATGGGCAGTCTGTAACTCCCTGCACGACCTCAATAAGTTTTTGCATCAGGACTGGCTCGACGAAATTATTGTCGGCATATCTTTTGTCTTCTGCCATTTTGCCAGAAAATACCGCACCTGAATTGATATCAAGAATTGTGGCGCCTGCTTCTACCTGTGCAATCGCATCAGCCTCTACCCTTGAAAAATCATCATTTTCAAGTTCCTGGTTTAAAATTTTACGGCCTGTTGGGTTGATCCGCTCGCCAATAACAGCGAAGGGCTGATCAAAGCCAATAATAACTTCTTTGGTAGCTGATGCGACAATTGTATGTGTCATTTGCGTTGCCTTGCAATGGTTATGAGCTGTGCTTCAAAAGCATTGGCTCAACTTGGATTTCTATTCTTGTAATTCATGCACTTTTGTACAAAATCTCAATCTTATCCCCGCGACAATGCCTGCCGTTTTTACGACCTGAATGTCTGAGAGATATTTTGTCTGAATAAAATAATCATACATTAAAATCAAGACATAAAGATATCTTTATATTTTATTTACAAATTAACCTACCCATGATAAAAAGTATGAAAGCCCCAAAGGAGATGAATGATGGCACACGTAAGTTTTGAATATTTCCCTGGTCGATCAGAAAAAGCTAAAGATCAATTGGAAGAAACAGTTTTGCTTTTGGCAGAATATCAACCTGAGTTTCAAAGCGTAACATACGGAGCAGGGGGCAGTGATCAGCAAGGTTCATTCGATGCAGTTGTTTCTATGCAAACTTCCAGTGGTGTTCCAACAGCCAGCCATCTTACCTATACAGGCTCCAGCAAAGAAGAAATACAGGAGTTTTCCAATAAGCTTTGGGAGGCTGGTATCAAACGTATTGTTGCTCTTCGCGGGGATCCACGTGATTGTACAAAAGAGTTGCCGTTTAGTGATACACCAGAGTTTGTTGCGGCATTAAAAAAGTGTCACCCTTTCGAGATTGCTGTTGCCTGCTACCCCGAGATTCATCCAAAAGCTGAATCCCTGGATGAGGATTTGGCAGTCTTGAAAGCAAAACAAGATGCTGGTGCATCAATTGCCATTACCCAGTTTTTCTTTGATAACTCATCGTTTTATAAATTTGTATCTCAGGCAAGAGCCAGTGGGATAACCATTCCGATCATTCCTGGTATCTTGCCTATATATAATTTTTCCAAGGTTTGTGAAATGGCCAAATCTTGCGGAACAAATGTTCCGGAATATATTTATGAAGCTTATGCAAATGGTGCTGTATGTGGCTCAACCGAACTTGAAATTGCTTCTGAACTTTTGAAGTCACAAGTCCATGATTTGGCTTATGCGGGCTATGAATCTGTTCATATTTACACACTTAACCGTGTTCCGTTAGCAAGAGTGGCTAGTGAAGCATTTTTACAGGCGCATCAAGAACTCTCCCATCAGCTTCAGGTTGCCTGAAGTTGACAAACGTAGCTGGGAGGATTGTTCCCCCCCAACATTAAACTCCCAGCTACTGCGTTTGAATGTATTTAAACATAACTTACTACCTCAAATTCAATATTATCATGGTCGCGAAAATAAAACCGTTTTCCAGGTTCGTAATCTGCATGTGAGAATGTTTTGTACCCTTTGGCCAGAACTTTTGTTTCTGTTTCTTCAAGGTCATCAACAACGACACCTATATGATTTAATCCACCCAGCTTATCATAGCTGTTGGTATTTAAATCTGATGTTTTGCCTTTTGAATAAACGGCAATATAGTGCGTATCAGACCCTACGTGGTATGTTATGCCGCTATCGATTGCGTCCCCATGCCAACGGACTTTCCAGTTGAATATTTCACACAAGAACCTGGCGGTTTGTTTGGGGTTGCTTACTGTTACGTTGACGTGTTCAAGGAATGATTTAGTCATGGGTTTCTCCATCTGTTTTATGGTTTCAATTTTACAAGAATGTTAGTTGTGTCTTTTTCTTGCTATTTTTTGTAATTCAAGCGTAGCAATTCGATCACGTGGCAGTTTGCTGGCCCAAATTATATCCACGCGATTTATTCCGATGTCACGCAGGGTCTTATCGTTCAAATCAAGTAACTGCCCAATTGCGAT
>CALFBM010000090.1 GCA_937951645.1 uncultured Rhizobiaceae group bacterium | reverse complement strand
GGGCCTGGTTCGCCATTGCCCATTGGTTTTGATGGCATTGAGCCTGCCACAACCACTGAATAAGGAGGCACTTCGCCGTAGGTTACTTCACCTGTTGCGCGATTAACAATCTTGGTTGACTGACCGATATAAACGCCCATGCCGAGCACAGATCCTTCACGGATGATGCAGCCTTCAACAACTTCCGAGCGTGCGCCGATGAAACAATTGTCTTCGATGATGGTAGGGCCAGCTTGTAGAGGTTCAAGAACTCCGCCAATACCAACGCCGCCTGACAGGTGAACATTTTTGCCGATTTGCGCGCATGAACCAACTGTTGCCCAACCGTCAACCATGGAGCCATCATCAACATAAGCACCAAGGTTTACGAAAGATGGCATTAACACAACATTCTTGCCGATGTAGGCAGCATGACGACAGATAGAGCCTGGCACTGCACGAAAACCTGCTGCACGAAATTGGTTCTCTCCCCAGCCTTCAAACTTTGATGGAACCTTGTCCCACCATGTCGCACCATCGGTGCCACCATCCATGACTTTCATGTCGTTTAGTCGAAAAGATAACAGCACAGCCTGTTTTAACCACTGGTTCACTGTCCAACTGCCGTCAGATCCACGCTCTGCAACACGCGCCTTGCCTTGATCAAGCAAGTTTAGTGCTTCTTCTACAGCTTCACGCACTTCACCTTGTGTTGAAATGCTGATGTTATCGCGATCTTCAAAGGCGCTCTCGATGGTTGCTTGCAGGGACATGGGTGTTACTCCGAAAAATAGAACTTATGAATGTTTGGCAAGGGTCTATGGCATAGGGTAACAAAGGTCAATCAAATCAAGTGATTCGGCTTATGAAATAATAGGGAAATATGGTTCATCATGGCAAATTGGTTCCGCAAAAAATACCGTGCTTTAATTGGTTCTTCAGTAGATATCAAAAAAGCGCATCAAGTTCCTGATACACCGCAAACGCGGGCGCCTGCTTATAGACTTGCCTTCGATGACAAGGACTTTCTTACTTCAGAAGAGTTGCGGCCAGTGCGCTTGCAACTTGAATTGCTAAAACCGGAGCTAATGCTGACGGAATCAGGGATTGAATCAACGGTCGTATTGTTTGGCGGAGCGCGTATTCCTGAACCAGGTGGAGAAGCGTGGGCTGCAAAAAATGATGTTCAGAAAAAGAACCTGGAAGCCAATTCCAGGTTTTATGAAGAAGCACGGGAATTTGCTCGTATATCCTCACGCTATTCTGAAACCACAGGCTATAAGGAAATGGTTGTTGTAACAGGGGGCGGTCCAGGCGTTATGGAAGCCGGCAATCGAGGCGCAAAAGATGTTGGCGCACCGTCGATTGGCTTAAACATCGTACTTCCTCACGAGCAAGCACCAAATGAATATGTAACGCCTGAACTTTGTTTCAATTTTCATTATTTCGCCATCCGCAAAATGCATTTCCTGATGCGCGCTAAGGCGATTGCAGTTTTCCCGGGCGGTTTTGGTACAATGGATGAAATGTTTGAGACACTTACACTTATTCAAACAGATCGCATGGCACCCATACCCTTCCTGCTTTTTGGCAAGGATTTTTGGGGGAAGGTAATAAATCTTGATGAATTGGCTAATCAGGGAACCATTTCTCCTGATGATATCAAACTTTTTCACATTGTTGATTCAGCAAGGGAAGGATGGGAAATTATCTCGAAACATCATGGGTTTGAGACTACTTAGACAGCGCCGCATTAAGCACTAATTTACAGGTCAACTCACAAAGTGTGACATTTTACACACTAATGCCTTATTTGCTAACTTATATTTAAACTTGTAACGGATCAGTACAGCGTAATTAAAGAAATCCGAAACAAGATGGTCTTGCTGGCATTATAATTGCAAGACAGTAAAACAGGCTTGCAAGAACGCAGGGAGTACTGAGATGACAATGGAAATCAATACTGCAGTTGTGTCAAAAAACAACTACGAGGTAATTACAGGTAAAACTGGTACTTCCAGCCGCACAACAACTCGCGTAGCCTATGAGCGCAAACGCCTTAGTTGTTCAAAACAAGGCATCAAACGCTCATTCTTCCCCGCAACACCTTTTGACGCACAGTCACTCGCTGGCACAGGGGCATTAGTCTTTGAAGGTGAAATGATTGGCGGCGGGAATTAGGTTTTGACTAAACAATTGTCAAAACCTCTTTAAGAAAACCATCCAAATCATCTGTAGAATGATCTATGTAATCTGCAGTTGTCTCCACATGTTCCCATTCTTCGACTTTATACTTACTTGAAGTTTGCGGCGTGATGAGAACAGTCGTCATACCGTTTGCCTTGGCAGGTTCAAGGTTGCGTTGTAAGTCTTCGAACATGGCAGATGATTTGGCGTTAACGGTATGATCTTTTAGAAATTTGGCAAAAGGTTCTGCTTTCGGTTTCGGCTCAAAGTTGGAAGACACAATATCAAACATGCCTTCAAACAGGCCAGGGTCTACATCCATGGCTGTTAAAGTATCTGTGGCGTGTTTCACCGAGCCATTGGTGTAGATCAAACGGCGTCCTGGTAGTTTTGCCAGCATGTCACCCAGTTCAGGGTTTTTAGGCAGCGGTGAATAATCAATGTCATGAACCACATCCAAAAACCCTTGCGGATCGATATTTCTGGTTTCCATCAATCCTCGAAGTGTAGTGCCATAGTCACGATACAGGTCTTTTTGCAGCTTTCGTGCTTCAATTCTATCAAGCCCTGTAAGGTCTGAAACATAGCCTGTCATCAGCACATCAATTTGACTGAAGAGATCGCAGTGGCGCGGGTAAAGTGTGTTGTCGAGGTCAAAGACCCAAGTATTGATATTCTTGAAATTTTCCATGGGTTTTCCTTTTATGTGCAGTCTTTGCCATGTTTCTTGACCTATTGCGAGAGGTGATGCACTTCTAAAACCATGAATCTTTGGATAATCATCACAGTTGCAGCAGCCTTCCTTCAAAACATACGTTCCAGCCTTCAAAAACACCTCAAAAACGTCATGGGCTCAACGGGCGCAACCTTTGTGCGTTTTGGTTTCGGTCTTCCATTTGCCTGTCTTTATTGGTTGATATTGATTTTTGGGTTTGAATTTCAACTACCAGAATTAACCAGCAACTTCTTTTTATGGGCAACTATCGCGTCATTTGCCCAAATATTAGCAACCTTCCTGCTGGTATATCTTTTCTCGTTCAGAAATTTCACGGTAGGAACAGCCTATTCAAGAACCGAACCCGCCCAAACAGCCATCTTTGCGCTCATACTCTTTGGCGAGAAACTATCAGTGGGAAGCGTCATGGCGATTGCGGTCAGCATTGTCGGCGTAATGATGATTTCGGTCGCGCGATCGGCAATAACCTTCAAGACAATCTTTATATCTGTACTTAGCAAAACAGCCCTCATGGGACTTGCATCCGGAACCCTGTTTGGCTTGTCAGCGGTTGGGTATCGTGCGGCAAGTCTTTCGATTGAACATGAATTTTTTATGGTGCAATCTTCCACGACACTGGTCTATGCAATCATTTTGCAAACACTTGCGATGTTAATCTGGATTGTTGTATTCCAAAGAGACGAGCTGCCCAAAATTATCAAAGCCTGGAAGCCGGCTTTGGCCGTGGGTTTTGCAGGCGCAACGGCGTCTTTCGGCTGGTTCACTGCCTTTACGCTTCAACAGGCAGCTTTGGTAAAAGTGGTAGCCCAAATCGAAATGTTGTTTACGTTTGGAACCTCAATCCTGTTTTTCAGGGAAAGCATTAATCGACTTGAGATTGTCGGATGTGCCCTAATCACATTGGGAATTATTTTGCTGGTGTTGATTTAAGGCTTAATCAGTGTTCCAGCACCATGTTCGGTAAAGATTTCGAGCAAGACTGCGTGAGGCTTTTTGCCATTAACAATCACGACACCCTCAACGCCCACATCTTCATCACCCAGTGCATCAATACAGGTTTGAACCTTGGGAATCATGCCGCCGTTGATTGTTCCATCTTTAATCAGCGCTTCTGCGTCTTTTATGGTGAGTTCCTTGATGAGGCTTTTGTCTTTATCTAGAACCCCTTCAACATCAGTCAGGAACAAGAGGCGTTTTGCGTCCAGCGCTACGGCCAGTGCACCAGCAAAAGTATCAGCGTTGACATTATAAGTCTTGCCATCCTTGCCAAAACAAACAGGCGCTACAACCGGAATAAGGCCAGCCTCAATCACCAGATCAAGTACAGTGGAATCCACTTCCTTTGGTTCACCTACAAAACCCAGATCAACAATGCGTTCGATGTTTGAATTTGGATCAACAGACGTGCGGCGCAGTTTTTCAACCAGCACCATATTGCCATCCTTGCCGCAAAGTCCAACCGCACAAGCACCTTCCGCATTGATGGAGGCAACAATGGATTTATTAATGGAACCGGCCAGAACCATTTCAACAATTTCGATGGTTTGTTGGTCGGTAACACGAAGCCCGTCCTTGAACTCTGACTTAATGCCCATCTTGTCCAGCATGGAACCGATTTGCGGGCCGCCGCCATGCACCACAACAGGATGAACGCCAGCTTGTTTTAACAATGCAATATCACGACAGAAGGCCTTGCCAAGGTTTTCGTCACCCATGGCATTGCCGCCATATTTTACAACGACCGTACGTCCCGCATAATGCTGCATGTAGGGAAGCGCGTGAGAAAGAATTTCTGCCTCGTGAAGGCCATCTGTTTCCGGTTTTTCAGTCATGAGTATTTCGCCTGTTATTCAAGATGTTACATAGCGGCAAACTTGAAAATCAGCAAGGTTGTCTAGAAAACAGAAGCAATCACAGCGCGTAACTCCGCAATACCTTCGCTTTTTTCAGACGATGTCGTTAGTACTTCAGGATAAGCAGCAACGTGCTTTGAAAGTTTGGCGAGCGTTTCTACCTGAAGTTTTTCCAGTGCTGGCAATTTGATCTTGTCAGATTTGGTAAGTACGATTTGATAAGAACATGCAGCCTTATCCATCATTTTAAAAACTTCTTCGTCGTTTTTTTTGATGCCATGACGTGAGTCTATAAGCACGAATACTCGGCGAAGTGTTGTACGTCCTCTCAAGTATGAAAATACCAATCGTGTCCAGGCTTCGACCTGCGCTTTGGGTGCCTTGGCATAGCCATAGCCAGGCATATCTACTATGGCGTATTCTGGCACGTCATCATCGCTGCCATTCTTGGGAATGAAGTAGTTAAGTTCTTGTGTTCTCCCTGGTGTGTTGGATGTGCGTGCCAAACCCTTTTGGTTTACCAGTGCATTAATAAGCGATGACTTGCCTACATTAGAGCGTCCTGCAAAGGCAATTTCTGCAGGCCCTTCAGGTGGCATGAATTTCATGGAAGGGACGCCAAGCAAAAATTCCCATCCTCTGGCAAACAAAAGCCGCCCTTTTTCAAGCGCGGCTTTGCTAAACTCATTGGGTTTGTCATCCAGCATATTATTAAGTCTCTTTGGGCTTGCGTTTAAACATGCCTTTGATGTTTTCAAACAATGCAACCTCCGCACCGTGACGCTTCATGATGATGCCCTGTTGTATGAGGCTTAAGGTGTTGTTCCAGGCCCAGTAAATAACAAGACCTGCAGGGAAAGATGCAAGCATGAAAGTAAACACAAGTGGCATCCACTTGAAGACCATGGCTTGTGTAGGATCTGGTGGAGCAGGGTTCATCTGGAATTGCAGGAACATGGTAATGCCCATGATTACTGGCCAGATACCAACAAGGAACAAGCCACCCACTTCAAATGGAAGAAGACCAAACAGGTTGAAAATTGATGTTGGATCAGGTGCAGCCAAATCCTGAATCCAGCCGTAGAATGGCGCATGGCGCATTTCGATGGTTACAAACAGCACTTTGTAAAGCGCAAAGAATACAGGAATTTGTACCAGCATCGGCAGGCAGCCAGCAGCTGGATTGATTTTCTCGCGCTTGTAAATCGCCATCATTTCTTGCTGTTGCTTCATCTTGTCATCAGCGTAACGCTCACGCATTTCAGTCATTTCAGGTTGAACTTTTTTCATCTTGGCCATGGAAGCATAAGACATGTTCGCAAGTGGTAAGAAAATGGCCTTAATGATGACGGTAGCGCCAAGAATGGCCAAGCCAAAGTTGCCAACCAAGCCGTGCAACCAATGTATGAGCCAGAACAATGGCTTGGTAATAAAGTAGAACCAGCCCCAGTCAATCATCAGATCAAAACTGTCAATGCTTAATTCTTCCTGGTAGCCATCGATAATTTCAGTAACTTTTGCACCTGCAAAAAGCTTGTTTTTAATTTCTATATTTCCGCCAGCAGCAATATTGTTCACTTCGCCAACATAATCGGCCTGAAAGAGCTCGGCGCCCTTGTCATCATAGAAAAACCTTGGCTTGAACGATGTACTGGGAATGAGGGCCGCTGCCCAGTATTTATCAGTGATTCCTAACCAGCCAGAAGGTGTTCTTGCTACTGAGAGTTCTTTGTCTTCACGAAGATCGCCATAATCAACCTCATTCAAACCTTCTTCGCCAAAGTAACCAATAAGGCCTTCATGCAAGACAAAAATACCTTGTGTCTGTGGTTCGCCAAAGCGTGCAATGCGGCCATAGGGCGTGATTTCGACTGGATTGCTTGAAGTATTGACTATGCGATCCGTAATCGTAAACATGTATTTGTCGTCAAGCTCAATATCACGTTCAAAACGAATACCATTGTTATTGGTCCAGTTAAGGGTAATCTTGTCATTTGAACCAAGAGATGAGGTTTCTGCGTTCCAAAGTGTATTGGCACTTGGCACTTCGCCAGCAGTCTTTGATGGCAGATATCCAAATTCAGCAAAATAAGGGTTGCTGCTGTTGCGAGGGGAAAGCAGCGTAATAAGAGGTGAGCCTTCTTCGTTCTCGACGCGGTATTTTTTTAAACGCAAATCATCAATGCGTGCGCCACGAAGGTTTAAAGAACCAATTAGCAGGTCAGTCTCTATATCAAGGCGTTTATCTTCTTCTTGTGACGCTATCTCGGCATTGCTAGCTGGCGCTTCAGATGTTTCTGTGTCGCTTCGTGGAATAGCTTCATTATCTGCAGGCTTTACCTTGCCAGATTGAATGGCTTCACGTTGGGCAACAATTTCTGCCTGCTTGCGTTCGGATTCAACAATGGGTCCAATATAAAAGACTTGCCATAAAACCAGCACAAGAACGGAAAGTCCAATTGCCAGAAACGTATTACTATTATTGCCGTTCATAAGATTCAGTCCTATTACGTATCTTTGGTTTTTGTGGGGATGTTTTGTGCCGCATCACCCGATTTACTAAAATTCTTAACGCCTTTTGCCTTGTTCCTATGAACATGGTCAAGTGCTTGCTCCAAATCCTTTAGAATAGATGTGAATTCTTGCGTCAGTGCACCACGTTTTCCGATAATGACATAATCATAGCCAGGTTGGGATTTAAGAGAAAATACCTGGTTGGCTACTTCACGCAATCTACGTTTTATCCGGTTGCGAATAACTGCATTCCCGACTTTCTTGGTAACTGTATACCCAATTCGTGCTGATATGATGGTATCATCAGGGCTCACAGGTGCAGATTGAAGAACAAGCGATTTGGTAGAACATCGTTTTCCTGAGCGCAAACGCAAAAAATCCGAGCGCTTCTTGAGTGTGGGAACCCTTTTGGAAGTTAACTCGGAAATTGGCCGGTGTTTAGACAAGTCCGGCTCCAGTATTATTGACCAGCATCATGTAAATGCCAAAACACATATTAATGTGCCGTTTGGAAATCGCTTAAGCAGAAAGTTTCTTGCGGCCTTTTGCACGGCGAGCAGCAATTATATTGCGGCCACCTTTGGTTGCCATGCGTGAACGAAAACCATGTCTGCGGGCGCGAACAAGATTACTTGGTTGAAATGTGCGTTTCATAATTAAATATTCGCATGTTTAATGCGAACCCTCAAAATTACTATTAGGATATGTAAGTTCCAGTTTAAATTGACGATACTGGCCAATAAGCCCTAACAATCATCTATTATTCGAAGAAAACTCGAAGTGTGTTAAAACACACATACCCAGTTGTTGAACGGCTTATAGTGGGATAAATAAAACAAGTCAAGAAAACGCTTGGTGTTAAATCGTAAATTTTATGGTTTGGCATGCCTGCCACAAGCACACATAAATGTCATTAGAATTGATGGAAGGTCACGCATATTTGGTCTAATCCTGCCTAATACATTGGTTTTGAAAATTACTAAATACTAAAGAATATTTGATGGTTTCTGATAATAATAAAAAAGTAACTAACCCGATTAAAAAATGGGGCGCGTTAGGCACTATACTGGCTTTGTTGGTGGTGGGATACCTTGCTGGATTGCATGAATATTTTTCACTTTCAAATTTAATCAGGCATCGTGAAGCGATAGTTGCGTTTGTCTCGGATAATATCTTGCTGGCCATGCTTTGTTATACTGCACTTTATATACTAATTGTTGCCGTCTCCTTTCCTGGCGCTTCTGCACTAACCATAACGTCAGGTCTTGTTTTTGGTGGTATTTTAGGTGGCACTTTGACTGTTATTGGGGCAACTCTTGGAGCCATTGTCATTTTTTTAATTGCACGTAGTTCGCTTGGTGATGTTCTTGAGAAAAAAGCAGGACCTTTTATTCAAAAGATGATTGCAGGTTTCCAAAAAGACCAATTTCAATATTTGCTTACTTTACGTCTTACGCCGATCTTTCCGTTCTGGGTTGTAAACATTGTGCCAGCATTATTAAAAATGCGGCTAATACCTTATGCAGTAGCAACTTTGGTCGGGATTATCCCGGGTACATTTGCATTTGCTTATATTGGTGCGGGATTAGACAGCGTTATTGCCGCCCAAGAAGAGGCTAATCCGGGATGTGCAGACGCAGGCATGTGCTCAATTGATATTGGTGCACTTGTTACAACAGATCTTTTAATTGCGTTGGCTGGACTTGCAGCATTATCTGCCTTGCCGTTTATAATCAAAAAAATACGCGGTAATAAGTCTGTGTCGGAGGTTGAGTAGAAACAAATGAGTATCCAAGGAAATTAGAATGGCCGAAGTTTTAAAACCTGATATTTGCGTTATTGGTGCAGGTTCTGGTGGCTTAAGTGTTGCAGCAGCTGCAGCAGCATTTGGCGTTTCTGTTGTCTTGATCGAAAAAGGTAAAATGGGCGGTGATTGTTTAAATTACGGCTGTGTACCCTCAAAAGCCATTTTGGCAGCTGGCAAGCACGCACAATCTATACGTGATGCAGCCAAATTTGGTATCACAGTTACGGGCGAGCCTAAAGTCAACTTCAAAAAAGTCCATGATCATATCCATGATGTGATAGCACAAATTGAGCCGAATGATTCAGTTGAGCGTTTTACAGGTCTGGGTGTTGAAGTTATTCAGGCAGAAGCACGCTTCAAGGATGAGCGTACTGTTATTG
The DNA here is from genome assembly GCA_937951645.1 of uncultured Rhizobiaceae group bacterium. Classification (GTDB taxonomy): domain Bacteria; phylum Pseudomonadota; class Alphaproteobacteria; order Rhizobiales; family Rhizobiaceae; genus JAALLB01. Next base: position 3,037 of record CALFBM010000090.1, on the reverse strand, counting down.
CCGGCGACAAGGAAATACAGGCACGCAGGTTTGTTGTTGCTACAGGGTCGTCTGCATTTATTCCGCCGATAAAGGGGTTGGAAAACGTTCCATATCTCACCAATGAAACCATTTTCGAAAATACAAGAAAGATGAGCCATCTTGTTATTATCGGCGGAGGTCCCATCGGCATGGAGATGGCGCAGGCACATAAAAGGCTCGGGTGTGATGTAACCGTCCTTGAGGGCGTAAAGGCACTAGGCAAAGATGACCCTGAATTAACCGCTATCCTGATTGGGAAATTAGAGGAAGAAGGCATAAACCTTATTGAAGATGCTATGGTTTCCAATGTCTCCCAGCGCGGCAAGGCTGGAATACGGGTATCTTACACAAAAGATGGCAAACAACATGACGTTGATGCGACACATTTGCTTATGGCAACCGGCCGCTCGGCCAATGTTGATGGGCTTTCATTGGGCGCAGCCGGCATTGAAAGCACACGTCATGGTATTACTGTTTCAAAGGATTTACGTACAACCAATAAACGTGTTTATGCAATTGGTGATGTAACAGGGGGGCTTCAGTTTACGCATGTTGCAGGATATCATGCCGGTCTTGTTATTCGCGGAATTTTATTCCGCAAAAAAGCAGTACCAAATGATGCCATGATACCTTGGGTCACTTATACAGAGCCAGAACTGGGGCATGTTGGCTTAACGGAAGAGCAGGCTCGTGAAAAATACGGAACTGTAAAGGTATTACGCTGGCCATATCACGAAAATGACCGTGCACAAGCTGAACGTAAAACAACAGGTCTTATTAAAATGATCACCAATAAAAAGGGATTGATTGTTGGTGTTTCAATCGTTGGTGCCAATGCTGGTGAGATGATGAATATGTGGGCGCTGGCCATTACCAATAAAATGAAGATTGGAGACGTGGTAGGTTATGTTTCACCTTATCCAACCCTATCGGAAATTGGTAAAAGAGCTGCGGTCACAAATTATACATCACTTGCCCGAAAACCAATTATTAGAAGCCTCATAAACTTCCTTCAGAAGTTTGGATAGGAAACGATAAATGGAACGGGATGAGGTCACATCAAGGCAAAAAGCGGGTCTGTTTAAACGATTGAAAAATGCTGTACAATCAGGCCTTTCAATAAAGCTTCTACTGCTCACCGCAGTTTTTGTTCTAATCGCCGAAGTCCTTATTTTCGTACCTTCCATTGCGAATTTTAGAAACGTATGGCTCAAGGATCATCTATTAACAGCCGAGGCAGCCAGCATAGTTTATCTGGATGCAAATGAACTGATGCTCAGTGAAGGTGCGGGGCAAGATCTGCTTATCACAACGCAATCTATAGCTGTAGCAATCAGACAAAACAGTTTTTCAAGACTTATGGCATCATCGGGACAGCCAGGTGACCTGGTTCAACATATTGATCTTGATAATTCGACAGCCTTTGGTTCAATAAAAAGCTCACTTTCAATGTTTTTTGCCGAACCTAATTCTCAGTACAGGGTTTTTGGCACAATGCGTTCCAGTCCTGCCATCATGGAGCTTGTCCAGGAAAGTAGGCATATAAAGGCTGCCATGTGGGAATATGCTCGCAACGTGGCATTTTTATCTCTCTTGATTTCCATTTTTACAGCGGCATTGGTGTATCTGGCGCTTTATCGATTAATTGTTCTGCCTATTATTCGCATTTCCTCAAATATGGATACTTTTTCAAAAACACCTGAAAATGCTTCTCTCGTATTTAAGCCAAGCAATCGATCTGATGAAATTGGTACAGCAGAAAAGCGCCTTGCAGCTTTCCAGGGTGACTTGCAGCAGACATTACGGCAAAAACAAAGACTGGCTGAATTGGGTTTGGCTGTCTCCAAGATTAATCATGATTTGCGCAATATTCTTGCCTCTGCGCAATTATTTTCAGACAGACTTACAAGTTTGCCAGACCCAACTGTTCAGCGTTTTGCGCCTAAGCTTATCAGAACAATTGATCGAGCAGTTGATTATACAAAATCAGTAATTGATTATGGTCGTGCGTTAGAGGCTCCGCCAAAAAGACGCAAGCTTATGCTTAATATTGTTGCTAATGATGTCGCCGATCTGTTGGGATTGGAGAGCAGCTTGGCCATAGAGTGGCAAAACCAAATTCCGCTCGATCTCCAGGCTGATGCGGATCCTGAGCAACTTTTTCGAATTTTGATGAATCTTTGTCGTAATGCTCAACAGGCCATGATGGACGCGGATATTCATGGGCGTGCCAAACAATTAAAAGTCACTGCCGAGAAGATAAATTCTGACATTCATATTCGTGTATCGGATACGGGACCAGGCATTCCCGAACATGTTAGAGATAAGATTTTCAATGCCTTTGAGGGCTCAACAAAACCAGGCGGATCAGGGCTTGGAATGGCAATTGCGGTTGAACTTTTAAGAGCTCATGGCGGGACTATATCAATCGAAAAAACTGATGAAAATGGAACTACATTTCACCTCATTATCCCGGATGAAGTTTAGCCTGCAGTAAATACAATGAATTTATTTTACCGTGTATGGAAAAAGCTCTGAAAAGGGCTTGCTTTTATTCCTTATTGGCATTACCACCACAATCTGCAAGCAAAGATTGTTTGTAATTTCAAAATGCGCACTCGTAGCTCAGCTGGATAGAGTACTTGACTACGAATCAAGGGGTCGGGAGTTCGAATCTTCCCGAGTGCGCCATTTGTTTGAAATTTCCTATACATAATTTTAATGCAATAAAAACTGTAATTGTAAAAATGAGCAACGCTTATAAAGCGCATTGCCCATTTTTAAGGCATTTCTTATCAAATGAAGATAGGCTTGTTTTATGTTTTTTGTTCTTCTTTCTTTGAAATTGGAAAATGCGCTATATTTTGCAGTAACTGATCTCGGTTAATGACTCTATGGTAGGCGCTGTCATGTTTCATTAAATAATTATGTGCTTGTCTTTGCTTCCACCAGGATACAGTTGGATGTAAATGATGCAGGCAATGCCATGCATCTCCAGCCGGATGAATTAAAAGAT
>CALFBM010000089.1 GCA_937951645.1 uncultured Rhizobiaceae group bacterium | reverse complement strand
GGCATCATAGGGCGAAGCCCAGCCCAAGGCGTGACGAATTCTGTTGAAACCTCTGGAAAGAGTTTCTCACACCATTTGGTCAGTGGTTTGATACGGTCGTCACGAATATCAAGATTATAGCCGTTAAATTCAGCAGTGCCTGCAATACGAAAACGGTCTTTACCCAATCGGCTGGTTACAATCTTGGCTTTATCATCAAGAAGGCTAACCCAAGGTGCAGCATTCTGGCTTTCTGCGTCATTTAAGTGAACGGTAATAGAATATCCTTTAACGGGATAAATATTCACGCGATCACCAAGTTGGTTCGCTAACTCACGACTTCTGACGCCTGCACATATGACAATGCCATCGTATTGATTTTGGATACGAAGTTTATCATCATCGCTCCAATGAACTTCAACACCATCTACCGAATGTTTGAGGGTTTCAACTTCGCAGCCATAATGAAATTCTACACCACGCATTTTACAGGCCTGAGAAAGACCACGCGCATAAGAATGAATGTCACCTGTAAAATCACTAACGGTATAAAGTCCGCCAATAAAATTACGTGTAAGTGCTGGTTCAAGTTTGCGGATTTCATCTACGCTGACTTCGCGACGATCAAGTCCGCCAGCTGCGAGTAAATCATTTACTTTACGGGCATGGTTAAACTCTGCCTCGTCATCATAAACGTGAAGAATGCCGCGATCTTCGCAAGAAAAGTCAAAGCCCTCTTTTTCCGCATGCCCTTTAAGGTGTTCGCGGGCAGCAATTGCAAGTTCAACCGTCTTGATAGTATTGTCTTTATAACCTGGAATATTGGCCATAAATTCTGCCATCCATGAAAACTTGTGCCAGCTTGGCTTTGGATTAACAAGCAATGGCGCGCCTGGTTCAAACATCCATTTGATACCCTTGAATATAGTTGCCCAACGGTTCCAGGTTTCTGCGTTTGAGGCAGAAAGCTGACCTCCATTTGCAAATGAAGTTTCCATGGCAGCATAACGGTTACGGTCAAAGACTGTAACTTCAAAACCTCTTTCCAAAAGTGAGTAAGCAGTGGTAATTCCGGTAATACCAGCACCAATAACAGCAATTTTACGCAAAATCCTGGTTCCTTTCGACAGTTCGCGTTATCCGGCAAAATACCGGGACGTTTCCCATCTGTCTTGAAACCTGAGAGCTTGTGGCGTGGTTAAGCTTGCCATTTCTCCTTCGGTGGATGAGTTTTGCCTCATCACTCTCCAGATTGTCCTGGGGCGTATAATACCCATGATAAGCAGTTCTTTTGCCTGAGAGTTTCCGGGTGTTGCTCCTTCGGCGCTGAACTTGTGTTCAGTCTCTCCTGCATATCTATAAGACAAGAACTTCATGCCAGAATTTATCCAAAACTGCAAGCCGTAGCAGAACACTTGCAAACATATCCATTTGAGCGTATATATCCTTCAAATTCTCCGTATCATTCGCGAGAGTGGGCACCACCCGGTACCCGCTCTTTTTTAATGTCTAAACGGATTTAACGTAGTTGGAAGGATAAATTGCACCCTATGTCAGATGCACGTATCATCATTGAAACTGGTGCTGAAGCAAAAGTTGCCAATATCATTGAGCCAGAAATTGAAGATCTTGGCTATAGGCTTGTGCGCGTTAAACTGTCCAATATTAATGGTGCAACCTTGCAAATTATGGTTGAACGCCCTGATGGCTCCATGAACGTGGCGGGATGTGAAGAAGTTTCACGTGCAATATCGCCTATCCTTGATATTGAAGACCCGATTAGTCAGGCTTATCATTTGGAGATTTCGTCACCTGGTATTGATAGACCACTTGTCCGTCTATCAGATTTTGTAACTTGGGCGGGTCACACAGCTAAACTTGAAACGCATCAGATGATCAATGGCCGCAAACGTTACAAGGGTATGATTATATCAGTTGAGGACAATGATATTACCTTTCTTCGTGAAGCGCCAGGCGAAGACGAAGAACCTAATTTTATTTTGCCAATCGGTGAAATCAAAGATGCAAAACTGGTAATGTCAGATGATCTTATCACCGAAGCTTTAAAACGTGATAAATCATTACGCGAGGCAAACGGAATTGAGGATGGGGATGAATCCTTGTCCTCAGAGAATTAAAAGAGAACTAGAAAACGAAAATTGCATAAAGCTTTTTTAAGAAAAGTCTATGCAGCACTTAATATCAGTTCACGAAAAGTGGATGGTCAAAGGAGAGTGTCATGGCAGTTAGTGCTAACAGGTTGGAATTGTTGCAAATCGCAGATGCGGTTGCTCGTGAAAAAGCCATTGATAAGGAGATAGTTATTTCTGCAATGGCAAATGCTATCGAGAAGGCAGCAAAATCACGTTACGGTCAAGAGACCAACGTACATGTGCACGTTGATACGAAAACTGGTGATATAAACCTTAAGCGCCTGCTTGAAGTGGTTGATGTAGTTGAAGATCATACAACACAAATTGAGCTTGAGCTTGCACGTGACAAGGAACCAACGATTGAGCTTGGGGACTATGTTTCTGATCCACTACCACCCATGGACTTTGGCCGTATTGCAGCACAATCTGCCAAACAGGTTATCGTACAACAGGTTCGTGATGCTGAGCGTGACCGTCAGTTTGAGGAATATAAAGATCGCGTTGGCGAAATTATCAATGGTACGGTTAAACGTGTTGAATATGGCAATGTAATTGTTGATCTTGGCAAGGGTGAAGCAATCATTCGCCGTGATGAAACCATTCCACGTGAAAACTTCCGTTATGGCGACCGTGTCCGCGCTTACCTTTATGATGTGCGCCGTGAGCAGCGTGGCCCTCAAATTTTCTTGTCACGCACACATCCACAATTCATGTCCAAGCTCTTCACGATGGAAGTGCCTGAAATTTATGATGGTGTTATTGAGCTTAAATCAGTTGCTCGTGATCCGGGTTCACGTGCTAAAATTGCAGTCATTTCCAATGACACGGCAATTGATCCGGTTGGAGCCTGTGTCGGTATGCGTGGGTCTCGCGTTCAGGCAGTTGTAGGCGAGCTTCAAGGTGAAAAAATCGATATTATTCCCTGGTCACCAGAACCTGCGAGCTTCATTGTAAATGCACTTCAGCCAGCTGAAGTTGCAAAGGTGGTTCTGGATGAAGATGCGGAACGTATTGAAGTTGTTGTTCCAGATGATCAGCTGTCTTTGGCTATTGGTCGTCGTGGGCAAAACGTGCGCCTTGCGTCTCAACTTACCGGTTGGGACATTGATATCATGACAGAAGAAGATGAAAGTTCACGTCGTCAATCAGAATTTGAAACCAGCGCAAAAGCATTTACCGATGCGCTTAATGTTGATGAAATGGTTGCACAACTGCTTGCATCTGAAGGTTTCTCTTCGGTAGAAGAAGTAGCTTACGTAGAAATGCTTGAAATTGCCTCTATTGAGGGTTTTGATGATGAGACTGCAGAAGAGCTTCAAGCACGTGCGAAAGAATTTATTGAAAAGCAGGAAACCGCACTTGATGATGAGCGCAAAAAACTTGGTGTCGTAGATGAACTTCGCGAGATCGATGGCCTTACAATGCCAATGCTAGTGACGCTTGGCAAAGATGATATTAAAACAATGGAAGATTTTGCCGGCTGTGCTGCTGATGATCTTATTGGTTGGAGTGAACGCAAAGATGGTGAAACAAAAAGGTTCCCGGGTCTGCTTGATGAATATAAAATCTCTCGCGTTGATGCAGATGCCATGGTTATGCAGGCACGTGTCAAGGCAGGCTGGGTAACCGAAGAGGAGCTTGCTGCAGCAAATGCTGAGCCTGAACCAGAAGTTGAAGAAGTTGTTGAAGAGGAAGCAAAGAAAACTGGGCGTATTTTCTAAAGAAAAGGAAATTACGCTTTGGCGCAAGACATGAATCCGCGTACCTGTATCGTAACAAGAACAGAAAAATCTCCTGATGAGATGATCCGTTTTGTTCAAGGCCCGGATAATCAGGTTTTTCCTGATTTGAAACGTAAGTTACCGGGTCGTGGTGTTTGGATAACTGCGCAGCGAAAAGTTTTAGAGGAAGCAATTTCCAAAAACCTTTTTGTGCGTGGCTTCAAAGACAAAGTAAAGGTTGATGACAGTCTGCCTCAATTGGTAGAAGATTTGTTGCGCCAAACAGCGCTTGCGGCTTTGGCAATGACTAAAAAAGCAGGCCTTGTAGCAACAGGCCAAGCAAAAGCTGAAGCCATGATTAGAGATGGTGCTGCATTAACCTTGCTACAGGCAAGTGATGCAGGTACTGACGGAGTGAAAAAACTTGCTGCGGCTGTAAAAGCGCAGAAAGTATACGAAGAAAAAGAAGTAATGCTAATTAATGAATTTACCAGCGAAGAGTTGGATAAAACATTAAATGGGACTAATACAATGTATGTTGCACTGCTCGAGGGTGGTGCATCCAGAAAATTGGTGAAAATGATAAGTCGATTGATGAATTATAAAGCCCAAGAAGCTTAAAATGCGTCGATTAAAACAAAATACTGGATTTTATATGCTATAAAGTCCAAAAAGCCTGAATTGGCTACTGATAAGGTAAAGTATGAGCGAGAACGAAGGCGACAGCCCCAAAGAGAAGAAAACACTAACATTGCGAGGTAGTGGCATCTCGCAAGGTACAGTGCGTCAAAATTTCTCTCACGGACGAACAAAATCTGTGGTGGTTGAAACGCGTAAGCGTAGAATTACAAAGCCCGGCGAAGCACCTGCTGCAGACGCAACACCAGCTGAGGTTGCACCTGCCGCGCCAGCTCCTGTTGTGCCAACGCCCAAACCTGCTGTTGAAATGCCCGCCTCCAATCTTTCAAAGAATGAGCTGGAAGCCCGCACAAGAGCGCTTGAAGAAGCAAAAGCACGTGAATCAATAGATCGTGAAAAAGCTGCAGCTGATGAAAAACGTCGAGCAGAAGAAGATGCATTGCGTGCAGATACAAAGCTTGAGGAAGCAAAGCGCAAGGCAATAGAAGAAGAACGCCTTGCAGCGCAGAATGCAGAAGCTGAACGTCTTGCAGCGGCAGATGCATCGGCAATTGCTGCAAAAGCTGAAGAAGGTGCAATTTCCAAACCTGCAACTCGTGAAGAACCCAAGGCAAAAGAGCTTAAGCCTTTTGAACGCAAGAAGCCTGAAGAACCCGCAAAACCATCACGCACCAAAGGTGTTGATGATCGTCGTAAAACCAAGCTGACACTAACAAATGCTCTTGATGAAGATAGCGGCAAACGTGGTCCATCATTGGCAGCTCTCAAGCGCCGCCAAGAAAAGGCAAAACGATTGGCTCAGCAAAATGCTGGTCCTCGCGAAAAGGTATCTCGTGAAGTACAATTACCTGAAACAATCACAATTCAGGAACTGGCAAACCGTATGTCTGAGCGTTCTGTTGATGTCATCAAATACTTGATGCAACAGGGCCAGATGATGAAGCCAGGCGATATCATTGATGCAGATACAGCCGAACTCATCACGCAAGAGTTTGGCCATACTGTAAGACGCGTGTCTGATAGTGATATTGAAGAGGGTATCTTTGATGCGCCGGATGGTGATGAAGACCTGGTATCTCGTCCTCCTGTGGTAACCATCATGGGGCACGTTGACCATGGTAAAACATCCCTACTGGATGCACTTCGCAATGCAAATGTTGTTTCTGGTGAAGCTGGTGGTATTACACAACACATCGGTGCTTATCAGGTTGAGCATGACGGTCAGTTAATTTCTTTCATTGACACACCAGGTCACGCAGCATTTACTTCCATGCGCGCTCGTGGCGCTCAAATTACCGATATTGCTATTCTTGTTGTTGCTGCTGACGACAGCGTTATGCCGCAAACAATTGAATCAATCAACCATGCAAAAGCTGCAGGAGTTCCAATTATTGTTGCAATCAACAAAATGGACAGGCCGGCGGCAGATGCGAATAAAGTGAAAACCGAACTCCTTCAACACGAAGTGTTTGTTGAAGACATGGGTGGCGACGTTCTTGCTGTTGAGGTTTCTGCTCTCAAAGGTACTAATCTTGACAAGCTTCTTGAAGCCATCACTCTTCAGGCTGAACTACTTGATCTTAAGGCAAATCCGGATCGTCCGGGTGAGGGCTCGGTAATTGAAGCCAAGCTTGATAAAGGCCGTGGTCCTGTTGCAACGGTATTGATTAATCGCGGTACGCTCAAAGTGGGTGATATTATCATTGCTGGCGACGAATGGGGCAAGGTACGTGCCATTGTAAATGACAAAGGCGAGCAGCTTAAGGAAGCAACACCTTCCATGCCAGTTGAGGTCTTGGGTCTTAATGGTGCGCCATCAGCGGGTGACCGTATAGGTGTTGTAGAAAACGAAGCGCGTGCGCGTGAAATCTCTGAATATCGTCAGCGTCTATCGCGTGAAAAAGCAGTTGCACGTGCAGCGGGTTCTCGTGGTTCTCTTGAGCAGATGATGACACAGCTTCAAACATCAGAGTTAAGCGAAGCAGCGCTTGTATTAAAAGCTGATGTGCAGGGTTCTGCAGAAGCTATTCAACAGGCACTGGAAAAAATGAATACTGACGAAGTGGCTGCACGTATCGTTCATTCTGGTGTCGGTGCAATAACAGAATCGGATGTGGCACTCGCTGTTGCATCCAATGCACCCATTCTGGCGTTTAATGTTCGTGCCAATAAACAGGCACGTGATGCTGCAGAAGCTGAAGGCATCGAAATCCGTTATTATTCAATCATCTACGATCTTGTAGATGACATGAAGTCTGTCATGTCTGGCCTTCTGGCACCTGAGCGCCGTGAAACATTCCTGGGTTATGCTGAAATTCTGGAAGTTTTCAATGTTTCAAAAGTTGGCAAGGTTGCCGGTTGTCGTATCACAGAAGGCAAGGTTGAGCGTGGTTCAGGCGTTCGCTTGTTGCGTGATAATGTTGTTATCCATGAAGGCAATTTGTCAACACTTAAACGCTTCAAGGATGAAGTGGCAGAAGTTCAAAGTGGCCAGGAATGTGGTATGGCATTTGAAAACTACCAGGACATGCGTAAAGGCGATGTAATCGAGTGCTTCCGTGTAGAACACATCGAGCGTTCGCTTTAAGACTGAAAATTAAAGAGTTCTGTCCGGTCCTACTCCGGACAGAAAGTCATGGGAAAAAATCATGAGCAAATTTAGCGCGAAAGGCCCGTCTCAACGTCAGCTACGGGTTGGTGAAAATGTACGTCATGCGTTAACACAACTTTTGCAGCGGGGTGAAATTCAGGATGATGTTCTCCAGCGCCATGTAATTTCCATTTCTGAAGTTTCCATGTCGCCAGATTTGAAAATCGCTACTTGCTATATCTCGCCACTTGGGGGTGGGGATAGCAAACCTATTATCAAGGCGTTGGCAGCTAATGCAAAATTTATTCGTGGCAAGGTTTCACCGGCCCTTAATCAAATGAAATATATGCCTGAGTTTCGGTTTCGCGAAGATACAAGCTTTAATAATTACGCAAAAATTGATGCATTATTACATTCACCACAAGTACAGCGTGATTTGAATGAGGGTGATGATATTGATAAAGGTTCAGAAACATGAGCCGCCAGCGCAAGAAAAAAGGCCGTCCAATCTCTGGTTGGGTGATTTTGGACAAACCCGTTGGTATTGGTTCAACGCAGTGTGTTTCCAAAATCAAATGGCTTTATCAGGCAGCCAAAGCCGGTCATGCCGGCACCCTCGATCCACTTGCTTCGGGCATGTTACCCTTGGCGCTTGGTGAGGCAACCCGGACAGTACCGTTCATTATGGATGGGCAGAAAACATATCGCTTTACAGTCACTTGGGGTGCAGAAACCAATACGGATGATCTTGCTGGTGAAGTAACACAAAAATCAGACAAACGACCTGCCAAAAAAGAAATCTTGGCTCTTCTTCCAAACTACACAGGTGATATTGAGCAAGTCCCGCCACAGTTCTCTGCTATTAAAATTGATGGGGAACGTGCTTATAAACGTGCTCGTGATGGCGAGGAAATGGAAATCAAATCCCGCATTGTTGAAATTGAGACACTTACATTGGTGAGTTCCACAAAAGACACTGCAACCTTCGAAGTGCTATGCGGCAAGGGCACTTATGTTCGTGCACTTGCGCGCGATATGGGACGTGATCTTAAATGTTATGGCCATATTACAGAATTACGCCGTACATCAGTCGCACCATTTCTTGAAGAAGATTTAATTCCGCTTGAAAAACTGATCGAGATGGAAGGGGTGCTTGAACAATTGGACGGTGAGCTTTTCACAACAGGCACGGCATTGAATGATATTCCTGAAGTGCCTGTTACCAATGAACAGGTTCATCGTTTGCGTCTTGGTAATGCAATTGTATTGCGAGGTCGCGACGCTGTTGCTCAAGCAGATGAGGCTTTTGCCTCTAATGGAGATGAACTCATTGCAATTGGTGAAATTGACCGTGGGCAATTTAAACCCAAAAGGGTGTTCCAACATTCATTTGTATAATTTAAACTGTTGCGGGCGTAGCAGAGCCTTCCCGTTTAAAGACGGTTTCCAGAATTTCGCTACTAAAATTTGCAGGTATTTGATCACCAGTTGCATACATGTAAAGTGCTGCTTTTGCGATTGCATCAAGTGTTGAAAATACAAGTGCTATTATAAATGCGTAAACCACGCCTGTAATAATCAATATTATGCCAAGCATTGGGACAACTGTAGATACATAAGCAGAAAGGCCGATCATGGCAAAGACAGGTAATGTCGCAGGAATTGCCAGTGCAGATAAGCCAACTTCCAGTGTGATAGCCTCACCCCAGTTTTTCTTGATAAGTTGAGCAGAACGTTTAAGTGCATCTATTGCACCCTTTTCTTCAGCAACAATTACGGGAATTACAAAGAAGCTGGCAATACGCCAACCAAAGCCAAGTATGCCACTTACGATGTTTCCAGGAAAACTGTCGCGTCCTTTTATCGAACGCAAGACAAGACCAATTGTTGCCGCAAGTGCTGACCACGTAAGAATTTGTGGTAAGCGTTTCCAGGCAACATTAAAACCGTCAGCAAGAATGGGGTCATCTCCACACAGGCGAATAAACGCGCAAGTGATAAGACCTGAATTAAAGAAAGCCAGAATAACATAACTGATATAAGTTACTACGACTGTAAGCAGAGCCAGCTTCACCATCACATTGATATCAGATAATTTTCCTGTATCTAAATATGCAGTTTCAGGTTGATCAAAGAAACCGATTGCCCACAAGGGATATGCAATAAGCCCGAAAACCACGATATTTGTAATCACACTGAATAAAGGAAACATCAGCATTTCCTTGTCCAGCATCAAAACGCGCCAACACTCTTTTGCCAGCTTCCAGCTGTTTTCTATTTTTTTAAACATATTTGGTCTCCACTATATAAATAATCATACAGGAAAGAGTTTTCAGAAATCTTGGCTTCTATGGTTTCTGCTTTCTTAAGAAATATTCAAAATCCATCACGAAAAATCCATTCGACCGTGATAGACCTCATTTCTATTGTGTTGGGAATATTGTTTTCAAGAAGGTTTTGCTGTGAACAAATCAATTTCCAAACTTGCATCATATTTTATAATAACTTTATCCCTGCTCTTCTCACCTGCAGCATTTGCAGAGAGTGAGGTAGCAAAAAAGGGGCGTGATCTTTTTAATCAATCAGATAATCAAAAAGTTGAACAAGCTATTGAGTATTTCAGGCAACGTAAAAACCTTGATAGCGTAGGTGTCTTAACATTGGCAATGCGCTTTGCCCCAAATGCCTTTGCCATTTCAGAGGCGCTAGAAGAAATTACCGGCGAAAAACTTGGCAGGGAATGGAACAGTTGGATGCTTTGGCAAGAGCGCCACTCTGAGGTCAAACCTTTTGAAGGTTTCAATCAAATTCATGCAGATGTACACAAGCGTGTTGATGGAAATTTTCAGCTCTTTCTTGGCGGTGACCGGGATTATAATATTCGTGTTGAAGAAATTACATGGGGAGGTGTCTTAAAAGACGGTATTCCAGCGCTTACAAATCCAAAATTGCTTACCCGTGAACAAGCTACATATATGGAGCCGGAAAATTTGGTTTTCGGTGTTAATATCAATGGAGATGCACGCGCATACCCACTTCGTATTCTGGATTGGCATGAAATGTTTAATGATGTAGTGGGTGGCGTGTCTGTAAGTCTTGCTTATTGCACATTATGTGGTTCAGGCATTTTGTATGAGACAAAACTTGAAGGATATCCATATCACTTAACGCTTGGCTCATCCGGTTTTCTATATCGCTCAAATAAATTGATGTATGATACCTACACGCATTCGCTCTGGAACCAATTCACAGGCAAGCCAGTTGCAGGGCCTCTTGCAAATTCTGGTATTGAGTTAAAGGTGCGTCCTGTTGTGATTACAACCTGGGAAAAATGGCAGACGGAAAACCCGGCGACCAAAGTTATCTCTATTGAGACCGGCTACAACCGTGACTATGGAACAGGTGTTGCTTACAAGCAGTATTGGCAAAGCCCCGATTTAATGTTCCCTGTCAATGTTGATACTTCTGTCCACAAGGCAAAGGACTATGTTTTTTCCTTGAGGGATGGCGAAGTTAAAAAAGCCTGGCCAATTAAATTCTTCAAAGGTGGAAAGGTTATCAACGATACGGCAGGAGCACAAAAACTTGTGCTGGTTGGTGATGAAGCAAGCCGCACAGTTAGAGCCTTTAATTCAAATGGCATAGAATTTGTAAAAACGGATAATCCGGCAAAAATTTCTGGCGATAGCAAAATCTGGCAAATAACAGAAGATGCATTGGTTGCCGAGGATGGTACTAAACTGGCTCGTCTGGCAGGGCATATTGGCTTCTGGTTTGCCTGGGGAAATTACTATGGCAAGGAAGGCCAGGTAGCGACCTTGAACTGATATTTCCAAGTTCAATAAAAGACTAGCCATATCTGTTAAAATCGACTATAAAACACGCAGAAACGGGCTTTTAAGCCCGTTTCTTTTATTATGGCCCTTGCTGGACGACATCTTGGCAGTGGGCGTCGATTAAAATTCGAAAGCCTTTTGGTTTTCTACAATAGAAAGAAAAGCTGATGTCGATTACGCCAGAGCGCAAAGCAGAGCTCATAAAAGAATATGCAACAAAATCAGGTGATACAGGTTCTCCGGAAGTACAAGTTGCGGTTTTAACAGAGCGCATCAAGAATTTGACCGAGCACTTTAAAGGTCATAAAAAAGATAACCACTCACGTCGTGGTCTATTGAAAATGGTTTCTCAACGTCGCCGTCTTCTTGATTATACAAGAGCAAAAGACGAAGAGCGTTATAAGTCTCTTATCAAAAGTCTCGGCATCCGCCGATAAAGAATTCCGGCGCGGGCTTTTATAAGTCTCGCGCCGTTTTCGTTTATTAAGGCTTCAACCGTGTGACCTCAATAAACGTTATATGTAGCTGGCTCTAGAATTGGGCAGGATTGCAAGCGGTTCATTCATAAAAAACAGAACCTCTCGTTGTCTTGCCCTTAGACATAAAAAGCCAAAATCTCACACGGCAAAATGCACTTCATCTAAAGAAGAGATGTCGTGTCTATGTATGTTATTAAGGACAATATATGTTTGATCATCACTTAGTAGAAATAGAATGGGGCGGTCGCCCACTTACCATTGAAACTGGTAAAATTGCACGCCAGGCCGATGGTTGTGTGCTCGTCACTTATGGCGAAACAACTGTTATGTGTGCGGTCGTATCCGACAAGGCTCCAAAGCCTGGAATGGATTTTTTCCCGCTTACAGTGAACTACATCGAAAAAGCCTATGCCGCTGGTAAAATCCCAGGCGGATTCTTCAAACGTGAAGCGCGTCCATCTGAAAATGAAACATTGGTATGTCGTTTGATAGACCGTCCAATTCGCCCGCTTTTTGCAAAAGGCTACAAGAACGATACACAAGTAACCTGTATGGTTATTTCACACGATCTTGAAAACAATCCGGACATCGTTGCAATGATTGCAACGTCTGCTGCACTGGCAATTTCTGGGGTACCTTTCCAGGGCCCAATCGGCGGGGCACGTGTTGGTTTGATTGATGGTGATTACGTTCTCAACCCGAACATTGATGAAATGGACGAGTCTGATCTTGATCTTGTAGTTGCGGGTACAAAAGACGCAGTTCTTATGGTGGAATCAGAAGCAAACGTTCTCTCAGAAGAAGTTATGCTTGGCGCTGTAATGTTTGGTCACGAAGAATTCCAGCCGGTAATTGATGCAGTAGCTCAATTGGCAGAAAAAGCAGGTAAGCCAATTCGTGAGCATGTTGAGCCTGATCATTCCGATTTGGAAAAGAAAGTTGTAAAGCTTGTCGGTAAAGATATCGAAAAAGCCTACAAGATTTCTGACAAGCAAGAGCGCTATGAGGCACTTGATGCTGCCAAGACAAAGGCCAAGGAAGAGTTTCTTACTGAAGAATCGACTGCTGATGAGGCAAACGTTCTAGGCGAAGTTTTCAAAAGTGTACAAGCTGATGTTGTTCGTGGCTCGATTATCAAAACCGGCAAACGTATTGATGGCCGTGATCTTTCAACAGTTCGTCAAATCGTTGCTGAGGTTGGTGTTCTACCACGTACGCATGGTTCTGCCGTGTTCACACGCGGTGAAACACAAGCGCTGGTTGTTGCAACATTGGGCACATCAGATGATGAGCAAATGATTGATGCGCTAACAGGCACCTATAAAGAAAACTTCATGTTGCATTATAATTTCCCTCCATATTCTGTGGGTGAAACAGGTCGCATGGGCTTTACAGGTCGCCGTGAAATTGGTCACGGCAAACTGGCCTGGCGCGCAGTACGTGCAGTTCTTCCTTCGAAAGAAGAGTTTCCATACACACTACGTGCCGTATCAGAGATTACTGAATCAAATGGTTCATCTTCAATGGCATCAGTTTGCGGCACATCATTGGCATTCATGGATGCAGGTGTTCCGCTTAAGGCACCTGTTGCTGGTATTGCAATGGGCTTGATTAAAGAAGGCGATGATTTTGCTGTTCTTTCAGACATCCTTGGTGATGAAGATCACCTTGGTGACATGGACTTTAAAGTTGCAGGTACTTCTGAAGGCCTGACATCGCTTCAAATGGATATCAAAATCACTGGTATCACAGAAGAGATCATGAAAATTGCACTTGATCAAGCCAAAGGCGGTCGCGAGACCATCCTTGGTGAAATGGCAAATGCATTGACTGAAGGTCGTGCCGAGCTTGGTGAATTCGCACCGCGCATTGAGAGCTTTAAAATTCCAACAGATAAAATTCGTGAAGTGATTGGTTCTGGCGGTAAGGTTATTCGTGAAATCGTTGAAAAAACGGGCGCTAAAGTTTCAATCGAAGATGATGGCACAGTTAAAGTTGCATCATCTTCTGCAAAAGAAATTGACGCGGCAGTAACCTGGATTCGCTCAATTACAGATGACCCGGAAGTTGGTGAAATCTATGAGGGCACCGTTGTTAAAACAGTAGACTTCGGCGCATTCGTAAACTTCTTTGGCGCAAAAGATGGCCTCGTGCATATCTCACAGCTTGCTAACGAGCGCGTTGCAAAAACAACCGACGTTACCAAAGAAGGCGAAAAAGTCTGGGTTAAGCTTATGGGCTTTGATGATCGCGGCAAGGTTCGCCTTTCCATGAAAGTTGTTGACCAGGAAACTGGCAAGGAAATCGAAAAAGAAGATGACGACGACTAATTATTTTGGCGCATTTCCTTGTCATTTTGAATGTCTTCAAAATGGGAAAAGCCTTTAGATAAAATTTCCAAATGGCGGTGCAGCAATCTGTATCGCCATTTTTGGTTTAAGGACTAACCATGAAGCCTGATTACAAAGATGCACTTCTCCTCGCCCTTGATCGTGGTATTGCTATGCCTGAGGGCGCGTGGTGTATGTATAACGCAATAAATTTACAGGGTTTGGATACGGACTGGAAGCAGGTTTTAATCTTTGAGCAGAGCCTTCGCCCTGAAGTTATAAAACTTGAAAGTGCTGAAAGTGCAGTTGTTCCAGAATTTAAAGGCAAAGAAAAACTTTCTGGTGCGATTGTTCTTGCTGGTCGTAACCGTAAGGTAAATGAAAACAATATCATCCGCGCCTGGAATGCTTGCCGTGATGACGGTCAGATAATAATTGCTGGTGATAAGACAGCAGGTATTGGTTCTTTGCGTAAATGGATTTCTCAAAAAACTGAAATTACAGACAGTTTTTCAAAGCATCATGCAGTTGTATTTTGGTTCAGTAAAAAAGGTTGTGAGTGGGAAGAGCTATCACTCGCCAAGGAAATTGAAGGTTATCATTTGTCAGAAGGCATGTTCTCCAGCGATGGACCTGACAAGGGATCAAAACTTTTAGTCGAACATTTTGATAAACGTCTTGGTGGTCCGGTAGCTGATCTTGGTGCAGGCTGGGGCTTTCTCTCGAACGAACTTTTAAAACGCAATTCGAAAGTTACCGAACTTGCGCTTTACGAAGCTGATTATAATTCTCTTGAAGCAGCAAAGAAGAATGTTCATCCTTATGAGGGCTTAACCCCTACTTTCCATTGGTGCGATGTGACAAGCGAGTTTAAAAAGAAGCCATATCAATGGGTAATCATGAACCCGCCATTTCATTCGACTCGTTCAGCTGATCCGGAGCTTGGAAAAAAATTCATACAGGTAGCAGGTTCAACACTTCCCTCAGGTGGAAAGCTGCTCATGGTAGCAAACCGTAATCTTCCTTATGAAGACACTTTAAATAAAGTCTTCAGGCATTTTAAGGTTCTGGAAGAGCGTGACGGTTTCAAGGTGATTGAGGCGGCTAAGTAGCAAAAATCTCGGCATTAATTTAAAAATGTGAGTTTTCAAACTGATTAACTTGTATGGGGAGAATTACCCATCCATTGAGTTTAATTCGTCCAGTTTAGGCATGGATACAGTAGAGTAACCTGAATCTACAAAATGAATTTCACCTGTTACGCCTGAGGATAAATCAGACAATAGATAAAGACCTGAGCCACCTACTTCTGAGATATCTACTGTACGGCGTAGTGGTGAATTTCTCTTTTGGTAGTTAAACATTGCGCGTGCATCAGAAACGCCAGCGCCGGCTAATGTTCTGACTGGGCCTGCTGAAATTGCATTAACGCGAATGTCTTGTGGGCCGAAGTCA
>CALFBM010000088.1 GCA_937951645.1 uncultured Rhizobiaceae group bacterium | reverse complement strand
CATCGACGACAAAGAAATAGAAGTTCCGGATCACTATACGGTTCTGCAGGCTTGCGAAGAAGCGGGCGCTGAAATTCCGCGTTTCTGTTTCCATGATCGCCTTTCCATTGCTGGTAACTGTCGCATGTGTCTGGTTGAAGTCAAAGGCGGCCCGCCAAAGCCGCAAGCCTCTTGCGCATTAGGTGTAAGAGATTGTCGCCCGGGCCCTAACGGTGAACCACCAGAGATTTCAACAAAATCACCAATGGTCAAAAAAGCCCGTGAAGGCGTGATGGAATTTCTTCTTATCAATCACCCGCTTGATTGCCCGATTTGTGATCAGGGTGGCGAATGCGACCTGCAAGACCAAGCCATGGCTTATGGCGTTGATAAAAACCGTTTTGCAGAAAACAAACGCGCTGTTGAAGACAAATACATTGGCCCATTAGTTCGCACAAAAATGACGCGTTGTATTCATTGTACGCGTTGTGTTCGTTTTACAACAGAAGTTGCAGGTATTTCAGAGCTTGGTCTTTTGGGTCGTGGTGAAGATGCCGAGATTACAACCTATCTTGAAACTGCCATGACATCCGAGATGCAAGGCAATGTAATTGATCTTTGTCCGGTTGGAGCACTTACATCGCGCCCGTATCAGGATACAGCACGTCCGTGGGAATTACGCAAAACAGAATCGATTGACGTGATGGACGCAGTGGGGTCAAGCATCCGCGTAGATGCTCGTGGCCGCGAAGTCATGCGTATTATGCCTCGCTTGCATGAAGACGTGAATGAAGAATGGATTTCAGACAAGTCCCGCTTCATTTGGGATGGCCTTCGTTCACAGCGCTTGGACAAGCCTTACATTCGCAAGGCTGGCAAACTAACTCCGTCTTCCTGGGATGAAGCCTTTAAGGCGATTGCCAAAAAGATAAAAACCACAAAAGCCGATAAAATAGGTGCAATTGCCGGAGCAATGTCATCAGTTGAAGATATGTTTGCTCTAAAAACACTTCTTGGCAATCTTGGTTCTGCCAATATGGATTGTCGCGAAACTGGTAGCGCTCTTGACCCTGCAAATGGGCGTGAGAGCTATCTGTTTAATTCAACGATCGCTGGCATAGAAGAATCTGACGCTCTTTTGATTATTGGTTCCAATCCACGCTTTGAAGCAGCTGTTTTAAACAGTCGTATTCTGAAACGTGTTAAAATGGGCAATTATCCAGTAGGCGTCATTGGTGAGATTGGCGATATTCGCTATGACTATGAACATTTGGGTGCAAGTGCTGATACACTTAAGCAACTCGTAGGTGGCAAAAACAAATTCACTGCCAAACTAAAGAAAGCCAAAAAGCCGATTATCATTGTAGGGCAGGGCGCGCTTAATCGTTCTGACAGCAAAACGGTACTTCGCCTTGTCGGCGAACTTGCCAAATCTACAGGTGTTATTGCAAAAGGGTGGAACGGATTCAATGTGCTTCACACAAACGCATCGCAAGTAGGTGGTCTTGATCTTGGGTTTGTTCCAGGTAAAGGCGGTAAAGATACAGCATCAATGATGAAAAACATGGATGTACTATTTTTGCATGGTGCTGATGAACTTGATATGCACCAGGCAAAAGGCTTTAAAATTTATATTGGCAGTCACGGAGATGTCGGTGCACATCATGCAGATGTGATTCTTCCCGCTTCTACATATACAGAAAAATCCGGCACTTATGTAAACACTGAAGGCCGTGTTCAAATGACAGCACGTGCAGCATTTGCACCAGGCGACGCAAGAGAAGATTGGGCTATTATTCGTGCCTTGTCTGCTCAATTAGGCGTTACACTCGGTTTTGATAGTCTTTCTGATTTGCGATCAGTGCTTTATTCGCAGTTTCCTCACTTTGCACACCTTGATGAGGTTGCAGAAACAGGTGTTGTTGATGTAAATGCTATAGTGAAATCATTGGGTGCATCAAAAACTGGCAAGGTAATTTCTGCACCTCTCACAAGTCCGATCAAGGATTACTTCATGACCAACCCGATTGCACGTGCTTCCAAGGTGATGGCAGAATGTTCTGCACTTCGCTCAAACAGCATAAAGCAGGCAGCGGAATAGGCGAGGGATATAACATGGAAGCAATCTTTGAATATCTCTGGCCAGTAATTGTTGTCTTTGGACAAAGCCTTTTACTACTCGTGGCGCTACTGATTTTTACAGCGTATATTCTGTATGCTGACCGCAAAATCTTTGCAGCTGTTCAAATGCGCAGGGGGCCAAATGTTGTGGGGCCCTGGGGATTATTACAATCCTTCGCCGACTTGTTGAAATTCGTACTCAAAGAACCGGTTATTCCTGCAAGTGCCAGTAAAACAGTTTTTGTAATAGCGCCAATCCTATCCGCTGTTCTGGCAATGGCAGCTTGGGCTGTTATTCCACTTGATCAAGGCTGGGCAATTGCTGATCTAAATCTTGGTATCCTGTTTGTCTTCGCTATTTCATCGTTGGAAGTTTATGGCGTTATTATGGGCGGCTGGGCATCAAACTCAAAATATGCTTTTCTGGCTGCACTAAGGTCTGCAGCTCAAATGGTCTCTTATGAAGTCTCAATCGGCTTTGTCATTATTACGGTTCTGCTGTGTGTTGGATCATTGCGCATGGATGATATCATCATTGCGCAGCAAACCGGATTTGGTACGCATTATCTGGGTATGGGCAGTTCGTTCCTGGACTGGCATTGGTTGCCACTTTTCCCGATGTTCATCATCTTCTTTATCTCAGCCATTGCAGAAACTAACCGTCCGCCGTTTGATTTGCCTGAAGCTGAATCAGAGTTGGTTGCGGGGCATATGGTTGAATATTCATCAACCCTGTTCTTGTTGTTCTTCCTGGGTGAATTTGTTGCAATCATCCTGATGTGTGCACTGACGACGGTTCTCTTCCTTGGTGGCTGGTTGCCTCCATTTGATGTATGGTTCTTGAACTGGATACCGGGTACATTCTGGTTTGTGTTGAAGATGCTTCTGGTTTTCTTTGCCATGGCAATGGTTCGCGCCGTTGTACCGCGTTATCGTTATGACCAATTGATGCGTCTGGGCTGGAAAGTGTTCCTGCCTATATCATTGTTCATGGTTTTCATAACAGCACTTGTTCTTCAAATCACAGGGTGGGTCGCAGCATGAGTAATCTGGCACAAGCAGCAAAATCACTTCTTTTAAAAGAGTTCTTCTCAGCGCTTTGGCTGGCTTTTCGGTATATGTTCAAGGAAAAACCAACCATCAACTATCCATTCGAAAAAGGCCCTGTATCAGCACGTTTTCGTGGTGAGCATGCGTTGCGCCGCTATCCAAATGGTGAAGAACGCTGCATCGCGTGCAAATTGTGTGAGGCGGTTTGCCCTGCACAAGCGATTACAATTGAAGCAGGTCCACGCGGTAATGACGGTACACGCCGCACGGTTCGTTATGACATCGACATGGTAAAATGTATCTACTGTGGTTTCTGCCAGGAAGCTTGTCCTGTTGATGCAATCGTTGAAGGCCCTAATTTTGAATTTGCAACTGAAACTCGCGAAGAACTTTACTACGACAAAGACAAGTTGCTGGATAATGGCGACCGTTGGGAGCGTGAAATTGCCCGCAACCTCGCAATTGATTCTCCATACAGGTAAGACACAGCCATGACCGCATCCATCCTCTTTTTCTATATGTTTTCAGGCATCATGTTGGCCTCAGCCTTTATGGTGATTTCGTCACGAAATCCGGTACATTCTGTATTGTTCCTTATTCTGGCATTCGTAAATGCTTCCGGCCTTTTCATCATGTCAGGTGCTGAATTCTTGGGATTGTTGCTCATCGTTGTTTATGTTGGCGCTGTTGCAGTTCTGTTCCTGTTTGTTGTTATGATGCTGGACGTTGATTTTGTAGAGCTCCGCGAAGGTTTCCTCCAATATTTGCCGATTGGGGCGCTTGTTGGAATTATCGTTTTGGTCGAACTTCTAATGGTTGTTGCAGGTTGGGTAGCGGCACCTTTAACTGCAGGTTCGACAGCCCAGCCCATTCCGGATGTAAACGAAATTCGTAACATCGAGGCACTTGGTAATATTCTATACACAGACCATATCTTCTTCTTCCAGATTGCAGGCATGATATTGCTGGTTGCCATGGTGGGAGCAATTGTTTTGACACTTCGCCACAAACCGAATGTGCGCAGACAGGATATTACAACGCAGGTTGGTCGTGATCCAAAAACTGCAATACAAAATGTAAATGTTGAAAGCGGGAAGGGGCTATAAGATGGAAATTGGAATTTCACACTACCTGTCAGTAAGTGCCATCCTGTTTACGATTGGCATGCTTGGTATTTTTCTAAACAGAAAAAACATCCTGATTATCTTGATGTCTATCGAGCTTATTCTTCTTTCAGTAAACTTGAATTTCGTTGCTTTTTCCCAGCATTTGGGAGATTTGATGGGGCAGGTATTTGCCTTGTTTGTTTTAACGGTTGCCGCTGCTGAAGCTGCAATTGGCCTTGCTATTCTTGTTGTCTTTTTCCGCAATAAAGGTTCGATTGCCGTTGAAGATGTAAGTGTGATGAAAGGCTGACCATGTATCACTTAATCGTCTTTCTACCACTTGTCGGGTTTTTGATTGCCGGGCTTTTTGCAAAGTCCATCGGCTCAAAAGGCTGCGAATATATTACAACCGGACTAATGATTACATCAGCAATTCTATCATGGGTTGCCTTTATTTCTTTTGCCTATTCGCAAGCTGACCCATTCACGATTCCAGTATTACAGTGGATCAGCTCTGGTGATCTCAATGTGAATTGGGCGTTACGAATTGATACACTTACCGTTGTGATGCTTGTTGTGGTAAACACAGTATCATCACTTGTTCATATGTATTCAATTGGTTACATGCATCACGATCCGCATCGTCCGCGGTTCTTTGCTTATCTTTCGCTCTTTACCTTTGCCATGTTGATGCTGGTTACTTCTGATAACCTGCTTCAAATGTTCTTTGGCTGGGAAGGTGTGGGTCTTGCTTCATATCTGCTGATTGGTTTCTGGTTTAAAAAACCAGCGGCAAATGCCGCCGCCATAAAAGCCTTTGTTGTAAATCGCGTGGGTGACTTTGGTTTTGCCCTGGGTATCTTTGGTGTGTTTTACATGTTCAACACCATCGAATTATCCACCATCTTTGCAAATGTGGAAAATGTTGCAAATGCTGAAGGTACTGTAATGAGCTTCCTTGGCTACAAGCTTGGTGCCGATGCAGCTATGACTGTGGTTTGTCTATTACTATTCATGGGTGCCATGGGTAAGTCTGCTCAATTCCTGCTTCACACCTGGTTGCCAGATGCCATGGAAGGTCCAACACCTGTTTCAGCACTTATTCATGCCGCCACCATGGTGACGGCTGGCGTATTTCTGGTTGCACGTATGTCGCCACTGTTTGAATATTCGCAAACTGCCTTGACGTTTGTAACGCTAGTAGGAGCAACAACAGCATTTTTCGCAGCAACAATTGGGCTGGTTCAAAACGATATCAAACGTGTTATTGCCTATTCTACCTGCTCGCAGCTTGGTTACATGTTTGTAGCTCTGGGGGTTGGTGCTTACGGTGCGGCTATCTTCCACCTGTTTACGCACGCATTCTTCAAGGCACTCTTGTTCCTTGGAGCAGGTTCAGTCATTCATGCTGTGTCTGATGAACAAGACATGCGCAAGATGGGTGGCCTTCGCAAACATATTCCCAAGACTTACTGGATGATGATGATTGGTACAGTAGCCCTTACAGGACTTGGCATCCCGGGAACGGTTCTTGGTACGGCTGGGTTCTTCTCAAAGGATGCAATTATTGAAAGTGCCTTCGTGGGGCAAAACGCTTATGCCGGTTATGCCTTTGCCTTGCTTGTTGTTGCTGCATTATTCACAAGCTTTTATTCCTGGCGTTTGATTTTCATGACTTTCCACGGCAAACCACGCGCTTCTGTTGATGTGATGAGCCATGTACACGAATCACCAAATGTAATGTTGATACCGCTTTATATTCTTGCTGCAGGTGCATTGCTTGCGGGGGTTGTATTCCATGATGCTTTTGTTGGACATGTAACGGATGGCCATCATGAAGGTTGGTACAATGAATTTTGGCGCACAGCACTTTATGCAGGTGAAAACAACAAAATTCTTGAGACTTTTCATCAAGTTCCAAAGCTTGTAAAATGGTCACCTTTTATTGCAATGGCAATTGGCCTCATCCTTGCCTGGTGGATGTATATTAAATCACCTTACATACCGAGGGAATTGGCTAAACAGCATCCGGGTCTTTATTCGTTCCTGTTGAACAAATGGTATTTTGATGAGCTTTATGATTTCATTTTTGTATGTCCTGCAAAATGGATTGGCCACTTCCTTTGGAAAAAGGGTGACGGCTGGTTGATTGATGGCTTTGGCCCCAATGGTATTTCAGCACGCGTACTGGATGTCACCGGCAGGGTTGTAAAACTTCAATCCGGTTATCTTTACCACTACGCATTCGCAATGATGATCGGAATCGCTGCCTTGATTACCTGGTCCATGTTTGGAGGAGCAGGCTAATGACTGACTGGCCAATTCTCACGATGATAACATTCATGCCGCTCGTTGGCGCGCTGATGATTATGCTCATCCCGACAGATAATGTAGTTGCTGAGCGCAACATCAAGAATGTTGCACTGTTTACAACGATAATTACATTTATTGCTTCGCTCTACATCTGGGTGAATTTTGATAACACCACTGCAGGCTTCCAATTTGTAGAACGTTACGAATGGATCGGTTCGTTCATGTCATACCACATGGGTGTTGATGGCATCTCCATGTTGTTTGTTATTCTCTCAACCTTCCTGATGCCATTTTGTATTTTGGCCAGCTGGAAGAGCGTCAAGAAAGATATCAAATCCTATATGATCGCTTTCCTTGTTTTGGAAAGCTTCATGATTGGCGTGTTCTGTGCGCTTGATATCATGCTGTTTTATATCTTCTTTGAGGCGGGGCTTATCCCGATGTTCCTGATTATCGGGATATGGGGTGGCGCACGACGTGTATATGCAAGCTTCAAGTTCTTCCTTTACACGCTGCTTGGTTCAGTTTTGATGTTGCTTGCGATCATGGCAATCTACTGGCAGACAAATACAACAGATATTGTTTTGTTATTGGATCCCTCACGCGCTGAATCTGTTATTCCTGCTTCCATGCAAACCTGGCTTTGGCTTGCGTTTTTTGCTTCCTTTGCTGTCAAGATGCCCATGTGGCCAGTCCATACCTGGTTGCCGGATGCACATGTTGAAGCGCCAACAGCAGGTTCGGTAGTGCTTGCTGCCATCTTGTTGAAAATGGGCGGCTATGGGTTCTTGCGTTTCTCCATTCCAATGTTCCCTGTGGCAAGTGATGAACTGGCAATGTTTGTTTTTGTTCTATCAGCCATTGCAATTGTCTATACTTCGCTTGTGGCACTGATGCAGGAAGACATTAAAAAGCTGATTGCTTATTCTTCAGTTGCTCATATGGGGTATGTAACTATGGGCATTTTCACAATGAATGCCAACGGCATTCAGGGTAGCCTGTATCAAATGCTGTCTCACGGTCTGGTATCGGGTGCATTGTTTCTGTGTGTAGGCGTTGTTTATGATCGCATGCACACGCGCGAGATAGCTGCTTATGGCGGGCTTGTAAACCGTATGCCGAAATATGCTGTTGTGTTCCTGATTTTCACCATGGCAAATGTTGGCCTCCCTGGCACATCCGGTTTTGTCGGTGAATTTCTTGTTCTACTTGGTATTTTCCAGGTGAACACATGGATTGCATTGTTTGCAACATCAGGCGTTATCTTGTCTGCAGCTTATGCGCTATGGCTTTACCGCCGCGTTGTGTTTGGAAGCCTTGACAAGGAAAGTCTTAAATCAATACTTGATCTGGATACACGCGAGAAAGCAATTATTTATCCGCTTGTTGTTCTCGTTATTTTCTATGGTGTTTATCCAATGCCGGTATTTGAAGCGACAGAAGTATCGGTCAACAATCTAATCGTAAATTATCAAGCGGCCATAGAGGCTGCCAAAGAAACCGCTCAGGCAAGCCTGAAACAATAGAACAGAGAATTCCAATGCAAGAAACATTGCAGGCATTTAGTGAAACACAAAACATTGGCTTATTGGGGGCTGAGCTTTGGCTTGCACTTGGTGTGCTGGTATTATTGATGGTCGGTGTTTTTTCAGGCGAGCGCTCACATTCCCAGGTTACAGGCCTGTCACTGGCAGTCATCGTTGCGGCAGGCATTGGCTTGTTTCTAACAGTTGAACGCGGAACTGCGATGAACGGTTCCTTCATCCTTGATAACTTCGCATGGTTTATGAAAATACTGACTTTGGTTGGCTCTGGCTTGGCAATCATCATGTCTGTGAATTACATGAAGCGAGAAGGGGTTATTAACTTCGAATATCCAATCCTCGTGTTGACAGCTACACTTGGCATGATGTTGATGATTTCCGCAAATGATCTCATCACACTTTATCTTGGCCTGGAACTTCAATCTCTGTCGCTCTACGTACTAGCAGCAATCAATCGCGACTCTGTACGATCAACGGAAGCTGGCTTGAAATATTTCGTTCTGGGTGCGCTTTCATCGGGCATGTTGCTTTACGGAGCATCCCTGATTTATGGCTTTACCGGTCATACAGATTTTACTGGTATTGCCGATGCAATGGCTGGCAACGAACGTTCGCTGGGCCTGATCTTTGGTCTTGTCTTCTTGATGGCCGGTATTGCATTTAAAATTTCTGCGGTTCCATTTCATATGTGGACACCGGATGTTTATGAAGGATCACCATCACCCGTAACAGCATTCTTTGCGGCAGCACCCAAGATTGCAGCCATGTCCATGCTGATCCGTGTTGTCATTCAGGCTTTTGAACCTGTCACTTCAGATTGGCAACAAATCATTTCGTTTATTGCGATTGCTTCCATGGCTCTTGGTGCATTTGCGGCAATAGGTCAAACCAACATAAAGCGTCTGATGGCTTACTCATCAATCGGTCATATGGGTTATGCCCTTGTTGGTCTTGCTGCAGGTACGCAATCCGGTGTTCATGGCGTTATTATTTATATGCTGATTTATATGGTCATGACTGTTGGTACCTTTGCGTGCATCATCGCGATGCGTCGCAAGGATGGTACGGTTGAAGAAATCGCCGACTTGGCTGGCCTTGGTAGTCGTAATCCAATGATGGCCCTGATGCTCACAATTTTGATGTTCTCACTTGCAGGCATTCCGCCACTTGCCGGTTTTTTTGCAAAATATTTTGTGTTTGTTGCAGCTATAGAAGCCGGTCTTTATGCACTTGCAATCATTGGTGTATTGGCAAGCGTTATTGGCTCTTTCTACTACTTGCGAATTATAAAAACCATGTGGTTTGATGAGCCTGCAGATAACTTTGTTCCAATGGATAGTGAGCTAAAGCTTGTCCTAATGGCCAGTGGTATTTTTGTAACATTTTATGTTCTCATCGCGGGTTATGTAACTGATGCAACATCTGTTGCCGCCGCATCTTTCTTTTGATTGGTGAACCCATAGAAACTGCGCGAGGTGCATACCGCCACCTTACAGTTGAAGAAACCTCTTCTACAAATACGCTTTGTCTTGAATATGCACTTGCTGGTGAACCAGGTGACTTATGGGTTACAGCAACCGATCAAACTGGCGGAAAGGGAAGTCGTGGGCGTGACTGGGAAAGTAAAAAAGGCAATCTTTTTGCATCCTTGTTGTTAACAGATCCCTGCAGTAAAAACCGCCTTGCTGATTTGACATTTGTTGCTGCAATTTCTGTTCAAGAAACTATTGAAAGTTTTTCTCATAAACAAAACAAGGTTCAGGTGAAGTGGCCAAATGATGTGATGTTGAATGAACGAAAATGCAGCGGCATACTTTTGGAAAGTGTCCATCAAAAAGACACCACTTATGTTGTGATTGGCATTGGCATTAATTGTCTGCACTTCCCGGTACAAACTTTACATCCTGCAACCAGTCTATTTGCCGAAGGTGTGGAAGTTTCTGCAAATACATTGTTTTTTGCCCTTGCAAAGAAAATGGCAGACAATATCTCTCTTTGGAAGAATGGAAACAATTTTTCCGCCATAAGGCAAAAATGGTTGGATAATACGTATAAATTGGGAGAAATGATTTCAGTGCATGTTCCCGGTCAGGAAAGGCAGATAGGGCTTTTTGCTTCCGTTGATGATAATGGTTATATGTTGCTGGAATTGCCAGACGGCACGACGAAACAAATATCAACTGCAGACATATTTTTTAATAAGACCGGTTAAGGTCAATAAGGGGAATATCTTGAGTAAAAAGGATTTGGTATTTGTACCATTGGGCGGCGTAGGCGAAATTGGCATGAACCTTGCGCTTTATGGCTTTGGCGATGAGGCAAATCGCAAATGGATTATGGTTGATTGCGGTGTTACATTTCCAGGTCCGGATTTGCCCGGTGTGGATTTGGTTTTACCCGATATCCGGTTCGTTGAAGAAATTGGCAAAAACCTTCTGGCCATTATCATCACGCACGCGCACGAAGACCATTACGGCGCACTTCTTAGCCTTTGGCAGCGTATTGGTGTTCCAATATATTGCACAGCATTTACGGCAGGTATGCTGGATGCAAAGGCTCAATATGAAGGTGAGCCACCAAATTTACCTTTGGAAATTTACCGTGCGGGCGACATCATCAATTTGGAGCCATTTGAAATTGAACCTGTTTATGTAACGCATTCAATTCCCGAACCTATGTCACTTGCAATTAAGAGCCCCTTGGGGCGTATTATTCATACAGGCGACTGGAAACTGGATGAAGACCCAACGCTTGGCAAAAATACAGATACCAACGCTTTCAAACGATTGGGCGATGATGGTGTGTTGGCATTGATTTGCGATTCTACAAATGCAATGCGCGAAGGTAATTCGCCGACTGAACGGGAAGTCTCCGACAGCCTTGCCAATCTGATTTCGAATGCCAAGGGCAGGGTTGCAATTACAACCTTTTCCTCAAATGTAGGGCGTATCAGATCGATTGCACAAGCGGCAGAAAAAGTGGGCCGCAAGGTTATGCTCGTCGGCAGTTCAATCCGCCGCGTGGTGGAAGTTGCCTCTGATCTTAATATGTTTGATGACATTCAGGATTTCGTTGAGGATATTGATTTTCAATATATTGATAGAAACCAGCTTGTTATTATTCTGACAGGCAGTCAGGGTGAAAACCGTGCAGCACTTGCAAAGATTGCGCGTCAGGAACATCGCTATATTGCCTTTGCAGCAGGTGATACGGTTATATTCTCATCACGAACAATTCCCGGTAATGAGAAACCAATTATTGAAGTTAAAAACCAACTCATTGAACAAGGCATTGAAATCATTGAGGATGGAGAAACACTAGTCCATGTTTCTGGACATCCGCGAAGGCATGAACTCAAGCAAATGTATTCATGGACAAAGCCTGAAATTTTGATTCCGGTCCACGGTGAAGCAGCCCACCTAAACGCACAGGCGCGTCTGGGTAGTGAAGCTGGAATTCCGCAAGTTATTCCGATCAGAAATGGTGATTTGGTAAGGCTTGCCCCGGGGATTGCCGAAGTAATTGATCAAGTGCCTTATGGGCGAATTTATAAAGACGGCGCAATCATTGCAGACGAAGCTTCCACAGGTGTGAAAGAGCGCCGCAAGCTTTCATATGCAGGACATATTGCGATATCAATTGTCTTGGACAGAGCAGGCGACATGGCTGATGACCTGGACATTGCGCTTCATGGTCTTCCACAAATTACCAATGATGGCATGTCATTTGATGATGCACTTTATAAAGCTGCGATGAGCGCACTTTCTGGCATTCCAAAAAAACGCCGTAAAGATGATAATCTTGTCAGGGAAGCTGTATCGCGTGCTGTCAGAAGTGAAACAAGAAGCCTTTGGGGGAAGAAACCCATGACAACTGTTTTTGTTGCCAGAGTTTAGGATTTGGTTGGATGATTGGACGTTTAAACCATGTAGCGATTGCCGTTCCTGACTTGAGTTCTGGAATAAATACATATGCTTCCATCTTGGGTGCAAAAGTAAGCGAGCCACAAGAACTTCCTGAGCATGGTGTTACTGTTGTATTCGTGGAATTGCCCAATACAAAAATTGAATTGCTTGAAGTCTTGGGCGAAGGGTCACCAATAGCACCCTTTATGGAGCGCAATCCATCAGGCGGCATCCATCATATTTGTTATGAAGTGGATGACATTATCGCATCACGCGATAAGTTAAAGGCACAGGGGGCTCGTGTATTAGGGGATGGGGAACCTAAAACTGGTGCTCATGGAAAGCCCGTTTTATTTCTTCATCCAAAAGATTTTTGCGGAACTCTTGTCGAATTGGAGCAAGTGTAATGGCATTATTTACAGGCTTTGCCGTCTATTTTATCATTTGGTGGGTAACGCTTTTTATCGTTTTGCCCTATGGAAATCGTTCACAAGCTGAAGATGGTGTCGTGATTGAAGGAACAGACCCTGGTGCACCAACTGTCTCTCGCTTGCCGCAAAAGCTGTTTTGGAATTCAATTATAGCCCTGGTTGTTTTTGCAATCTATTGGGGGTTAACATCATATTTTGATTTAACGTTCTCGGATATT
Source organism: uncultured Rhizobiaceae group bacterium (assembly GCA_937951645.1). GTDB lineage: Bacteria > Pseudomonadota > Alphaproteobacteria > Rhizobiales > Rhizobiaceae > JAALLB01. The sequence goes on along the minus strand of CALFBM010000088.1, from coordinate 8,533 downwards.
CCAAGTATTTTCCCAGAACATCTAAAGCCACGCGGTTAGTTTTTATCTTTTAAACCATAAAGGTCAGGTACCAGCACCGCTAAACCTGTTTGTTAAAACAAAAGGGCAAGGCGTTCGCTCAGTTAAATTCCATTTAACCAAACAAAAAGGCAAGGCGTTAGCCTTGCCTGTAGTTTCTTGCATGCCCCGATTCATTTCTGCGTTGGCAGCGGCTGCAAAAATTGCGCCAGAATCATATCCTCCCAAGACAAAGACAGCATTAATGTTTGGTTAGCCCAAAACGTGTTTTTGAGAATAAATCACACACAAGGCATGCTGTCATGCAAAAAATGCAAAATTCTGATCACTTTTTACAATTTCTAATGATGATTAAGATATTCTAGTTGCGGCCTGAATATATGTATGGGGCTTGTATAGGCCATGAATTAAGGCTTTAACGGAACTAATATTAATCTACTGATTCTGGGCCTTTCAATGCGTTTATCACGATATTTTATTCCTGTTCTTAAAGAGAACCCAAAAGAGGCTGAAATTGTCTCGCACAGGCTTATGTTACGGGCAGGGATGATCCGCCAGCAATCTGCGGGAATTTATACCTGGCTTCCGCTTGGGCTCAAGGTTCTCAATAAAATTGCAAATATTGTGCGCGAAGAGCAAAACCGCGCAGGTGCGATAGAAATCCTTATGCCGACCATTCAATCAGCAGACCTGTGGCGTGAAAGTGGTCGTTATGATGATTATGGCAAGGAGATGCTTCGTATCGAGGATCGTCAAGGCCGAGATATGCTTTTTGGACCTACAAACGAAGAAATGATCACTGACGTTTTTCGCTCCTATGTAAAAAGCTACAAGGATTTGCCACTTAATCTCTATCATATTCAATGGAAATTCCGCGATGAAGTACGCCCTCGCTTTGGTGTGATGCGTGGCCGTGAATTTTTGATGAAAGACGCTTACTCTTTCGATCTTGATGAAGATGCTTCTCGTGCTGCTTATTACAGGATGTTTGTTTCGTATCTTCGCACTTTTGAACGTCTGGGCGTAAAAGCAATCCCGATGCGTGCTGATACAGGTCCAATTGGCGGTGATCTTTCGCATGAATTCCTGATTTTGGCTGATACTGGAGAAAGTGAAGTTTTCTGCCATTCAGACGTTATGTCTTTGCCAGTACCTGCAGAAAACGTTGATTATGATGATGATGATCTGATTGCCGGCATCGTTAAAGACTGGACAACAAATTATGCCCGCACGGACGAACTTCATGACGAAACCTTATGGGATGAAGTTGCCGAAGGTGACCGCATGAATGCGCGCGGTATCGAAGTTGGTCATATTTTCAACTTTGGTACAAAGTATTCCTCCGTCATGGGTGCAAAAGTAAAAGGGCCTGATGGCGTGGATCATGAAGTCCACATGGGTTCATACGGTATTGGACCAAGTCGATTGGTTGCTGCAATCATTGAAGCCTCTCATGATGACAATGGAATTATCTGGCCAGAATCAATTGCGCCATTCCAGATTGGTATTATCAACATGAAGGCTGGAGATGCAGCTTGTGATGCTGCAAGTAGCAGAATCTACGAACAACTCACAAATGCAGGCCTGGACGTTTTGTATGATGATACAGACAACCGTGCAGGCGCAAAATTTGCGACTATGGATTTGATAGGTATTCCCAACCAAATCGTGGTTGGCCCACGCGGTATTGAGAAAAACGAAGTTGAAGTCAAACGTCGTGGTGAGGCAGAAAAATTCACCATGTCTCCTGATGAGGCAATCAATAAGTTCACAAGCTAAGGCAACTTTATGAGCGATACTAAAGTCATGAACGAAAAAACAGCCACATCTGCTTTTTCTTCGTTTGAATGGATGTTGGCTGGCCGTTATTTGCGTTCTCGCCGCAAGGAAGCCTTTATTTCTGTTATCGCAGGGTTCTCCTTTTTGGGAATTATGCTGGGTGTTGCAACACTTATTATCGTCATGGCAGTGATGAACGGTTTCCGTACCGAATTGCTTGACCGCATTCTCGGACTTAATGGGCATTTGATTGTTAACCCGATTGGCGCTCCCCTGAATGACTACGATGCTCTCTCCAAGCGCCTTGAAAAAGCAAAGGGTGTTAAATTTGCCATACCCCTTGTTGAAGGTCAGGTGCTTGTTTCAGGTGTCATTGATAATGGTACAGGTGCGCTTGTTAGAGGTATGCGCGAAAGTGACATGAAGCGGGTCGCAACCATTGCAAATGGTGTTGCCAACATTAAAAATGGAGAAATCAAACCTGATGGACAAGGACGCGGCACACTGGATGGTTTTGATACCGAAGAGGGAGCTGCAATCGGCTATCGCCTGGCAAACAGCCTTGGACTTCAATTAGGCGATGATATTACACTTATATCTCCAAAAGGCGACATAACAGCCTTTGGTGTTACGCCAAGAATTAAATCTTATCCGGTCAATGCCATATTTGATATTGGCATGTCTGAATATGACAGTTCATTTGTTTTTCTTCCATTGGAAGAAGCCCAACTCTATTTCAACAAAGAGGGTGAGGCAGATGTCATTGATATCTATGTTGATGATCCTGACAAGGTTGATGAATATAGAGTAGGTATTGAAACTGCTGCTCAAAGGCAGCTGTTCCTTTCAGACTGGCGTCAACGCAATGCATCTTTGACTTCTGCCCTGGATGTAGAGCGCAATGTCATGTTTATGATTTTGACACTTATCATCCTGGTGGCCGCCCTTAATATTATTTCCGGACTTATAATGCTCGTGAAAGACAAATCCCATGATATTGCAATCCTTAGAACCATGGGTACAACCCGTGGTGCCATCATGCGTGTATTTATGATTACCGGTTCTGCCATCGGTATAGTCGGCACGCTTTTCGGCTTCTTTCTGGGCGTTCTGGTTTGCACCTATATCAAGGAAATACAAGACTTTGTAACCTGGGTTACGGGTAGTAACCCATGGGATCCTACAGTGCGTTTTCTAAGTGATATCCCGGCACGCATGGATATGAACCAAACACTCTGGATCCTTGCCATGGCTTTGGCTCTCTCTTTTCTTGCAACACTATTCCCAGCGTGGCGTGCAGCTAAACTGGATCCTGTAGAGGCGCTTAGATATGAGTAATAAGAACGGGGGGATAATTCTCGACATAACAAACCTGGAACGTACCTATGGCAAGGATGAGCATGCGCTGACTGTTCTAAAGGATGCTAATCTGCAAATTAAATCTGGCGAAATGGTTGCCCTTGTTGCTCCTTCTGGTACTGGCAAGTCGACGCTTTTGCATTCAGCAGGCCTGCTTGAGCGACCAGATGCTGGTGATGTTTTGATCAATGGCCAATCAACCGCAAAGATGGATGATGCCGAACGCACCGCATTAAGGCGTGTTGCCATTGGTTTTGTCTATCAATTTCATCATTTGTTACCGGAATTTACAGCAGAAGAGAACTTGATGGTTCCTCAAATGGTACGCGGTCAAAGTAAGAAGGTCGCCAGGGACCGGGCAATGGAACTTCTTGAATATATGAAAATTGCACCTCGTGCGCAGCATCGCCCGTCAGAACTTTCTGGTGGAGAGCAACAACGCGTAGCCATTGCAAGGGCGGTTGCCAATGCACCGTCATTACTATTGGCAGACGAGCCAACGGGAAATCTTGATCCTGAAACCTCGGCGCATGTATTCGGCACCTTGCAAACATTAGTGCGTCAAACAGGCCTTTCTGCTCTAATTGCAACCCATAATCATGAATTAGCTGCAAAAATGGATAGAACCGTAACATTACAGGCAGGACAAGTTGTTGATATTACTAAATAATAAATTACATCGATAAATTTGTTCTTTTTCTGTTGACTAAAAAGAACAAAAATGGAACATATAAGGAACATTACAGCAGGTAATGAGAACATTTTAGTTTCAGGAGTTGTTCCATGTACGTATCAATTAGAGACCTTGCATCACTAGCTACCATTTCCTTGTTTTTAACAGCAATGTTTACATGGGGTGAAATCATTAAATTCGTCGCCTAAATTCCTTGCCCCAATTATCAGGGGGCTAAATGTCTTTAAGCTTGAAACTTGAAGCCTATTTTCAGACACTAAAAATTCAGTAGTATACTGATTGTCAAAAATGGATTCTGGTAAACATGGCTTCAAGAGCTACTCAAAAAATGAATGCTGCACTGGCGGATAATTCTGGTGTTGCGCAAAATGAAGATATGAGTGCAAAATTTGTTCATCTTCATGTGCATTCTGCCTTTTCCCTGCTTGAAAGTGCCTTGCCTCTCAAAAAGGTAATGGATTTGGCAATTGCTGATAATCAACCAGCGCTTGCTATTACAGATCGCAATAATATGTTTGGTGCGCTTGAATTCTCTGAAAAAGCGACAAAAGACGGACTGCAACCTATCATGGGCTGTAAGCTTGCAGTCAGTTTTCAGGATGGAAACGATCATGTGCCAAGGTCAGGTTATGTAGAATTTCCATATCTTGTTCTCCTGGCCATGAATAATGTTGGATTTGCCAACCTCAAAAAACTGGTAAGCAGCGCGCACATTGATTGTGATGATGGTGATTTGCCAAATGTCACGCTAGACGCCATAAAAACCTATAATGAAGGCATCATATGTCTCACGGCTTCATTAGAAGGGCCAATCAACAAACTAATTTCTGAAGGCCGCAAGGAAGATGCAGAACAACGTTTGCGGACATTGTCGGGCATATATTCAGACAGGCTATATGTAGAACTACAGCGCCATGCCAATTATGATCGTAATATCGAGCAAAGCCTTGTTGAACTTGCCTACAAACACGATATCGCTCTTGTAGCCACCAATCAGCCGTTTTTTCCCAAAAAAGATGACTTTGAAGCGCATGATGCCTTGATATGCATTGCTGAGGGTGCTGTCGTAAATATGGATGACAGGCGAAAGTTGACACAAGATCATTATTTTAAATCTCAATCAGAGATGATGTTGTTGTTTAAAGATATTCCAGAGGCTATAGATAATACTATTAATATAAGCAAAAGAATAATCTTTAGAGAGACAACTACAGAGCCAATTCTGCCACGGTTCACAGAAAGTGCTGAAAATGCGGCTCCAGAAGTTGCTCTCAAGGCGGAATACGATGAATTGCATCGCCAGGCAGAGGTCGGTCTTGTTGAAAGGCTGGAAAAATACCCAATAGCAGAAGGCTATACCCGTAAGGATTACGATGATCGACTTGCATTTGAATTAAATGTCATTGAGCAAATGGGATTTCCCGGATATTTCTTGATCGTTGCCGACTTTATCAAATGGGCAAAAGAGCAAGGAATTCCTGTTGGACCCGGGCGTGGTTCAGGAGCAGGGTCTCTTGTTGCCTGGGCGCTTACGATTACTGATATTGATCCAATGCAATTCTCGCTTCTGTTCGAGCGTTTCTTGAACCCGGAACGTGTCTCCATGCCTGATTTTGATATCGATTTTTGCCAGGAACGGCGTGAAGAAGTTATCAAATATGTACAAGCAAAATATGGCTCGGATCAGGTAGCTCAGATTATCACTTTCGGAACACTTCAGGCTCGCGCCGTGTTGCGTGATGTAGGTCGCGTATTACAAATGCCATATGGCCAGGTTGACCGACTTACCAAGATGGTGCCCAACAATCCGGCCAATCCAACCACTTTGGTTGAAGCAATTGATGGGGAACCACGATTACAAGAAGCGGCAAAGGAAGAAGAAATAGTAGAGACCCTCTTTGATATTTCAAAGCGTCTTGAAGGGCTTTATCGCCATGCTTCAACACATGCTGCAGGGATCGTGATTGGTGACCGTAAGCTGGATGAACTTGTTCCGCTTTATCGTGATCCGCGTTCGGAAATGCCCGTTACCCAGTATAACATGAAATGGGTAGAGCAAGCAGGGTTGGTTAAGTTCGATTTTCTTGGTTTGAAAACGCTGACAGTTCTCGAAAAAGCCATGGAATTTATAGCACAAAGCGGCACAAAAGTGGATTTGGCACATATCCCGATTGATGACGCCAAATCATATGAAATGCTTACGCGCGGTGAAACAGTGGGCGTTTTCCAGCTGGAAAGTCAGGGCATGCGAAAAGCCCTGATCGGCATGCGTCCTGACCGCTTTGAAGACATCATCGCGCTTGTGGCACTTTATCGCCCGGGCCCAATGGACAATATCCCGACATACAATGCCCGTAAGCACGGCGAAGAAATTCCTGATTATTATCATGAAAAAATTGAAGGTGTTTTGAAGGAGACCTACGGCGTTATCATTTATCAGGAACAGGTGATGCAAATTGCGCAAATCCTTTCCGGCTATTCACTGGGTGAGGCGGATCTTCTACGCCGTGCCATGGGCAAGAAGATCGCCTCCGAGATGGAGGCCCAGCGTGTGCGCTTTGTTGATGGTGCTGTTGAACGCGGGCTCAAAAAAGGCGAGGCAAATGTTATCTTTGACTTGCTTGCAAAGTTTGCCAATTATGGTTTTAACAAATCCCACGCCGCAGCTTATGCCTTGGTTTCTTATCAAACTGCCTACCTGCGCTGCAATTATCCGGTGGAATTTATTGCAGCCTCCATGCAGCTTGATCTGGGTAATACTGACAAGCTTAGCATATTTCACCAGGATGCAGAGAGCCAGGAAATCCATGTTGTGCCACCTTCTGTGCAAACCTCAGGGGTTGGCTTTGAAGTGAGCGACGGCAAAATCCTTTATGCACTCGCAGCCATCAAGGGGGTAGGCGAGGGCGCTGTTTTGCAAATCGTTTCTGAGCGTCGTGAGAATGGTGATTATAAATCCATTGAGGATTTCTTCTCCAGAATTGATATTCGCCAGGTCAACAAACGCACGCTTGAAAACCTGATTTGCGCCGGAGCTTTTGACTGCTTTGACTATTCGCGAGAGCGAATGTTGGCAGGTCTTGAAAGACTGGTTGCGCATGCAAGCCGTACGGCCCAAGACCGTGAAACGGGTCAAAATGACATGTTTGGCGAAGCAAGTGGCGGTGAAGCCCAAAAGATTGAAATGCCTTTCTGTGAAGCATGGAGTGCCAGTGAAAAACTCAACCGCGAATTTGGAGCTGTTGGTTTCTATCTAAGTGCACACCCACTGGATGAATACCGTGCGATACTTGCAAGGATGCGCGTACAACTTTACGCAGAATTTGAAACATCTGTCAGAAATGGCGCAACCGCAGGCCGCTTGGCTGGAACCATAACCGGAAAGCAGGAACGTAAAACCAAACAAGGCAAGGCCATGGGCATCATCATGATATCAGACCCGTCAGGCCAATATGAAGCCGTTATCTTTGAAGAAGCACTTGTCCGTTTCCGCGATGATCTGCAGGTTGGCCAATCCGTTATTCTGCTGGTGGGAGCAGACATGCGTCCGGAAGGGGTTAGCATCAGAATTCAAAGCGTAGAGTTACTTGAAAAAGCTGCCTCTCGCGAACAACGAGATCTGACCATATTCCTGCGCGATCAATCACCTGTTAAAAATTTGTCTCCCTTGCTTACAAAGCGCGGCAATAGCCGTGTTTCGTTCGTTGTTATTCAGCAAAATGGTGCTCGCGAGGTCGAGGTTCAGTTAAAAGAACGTTATGCAGTTTCCGCGCAATTACAAAGTGCCATGAAAGCTGTGCCTGGCGTATTGGATGTAGAACTTGTTTAGTATTTAAAACTCTAAAATGCCTTGAAGGTGAGGGTGGTCAGTGTACGGTCAACACCCTCAATATCCTGAACATTATCGTTTAAAAACTTGCCAACATCAGCATCCTTGGGTGGGTAAATTTTTGCCAATAAGTCCCATTCACCGCTGGTTGAATAAAGCGAAGAACAAATTTCACGCTCATAAAGCACATCCGCAACCTGATAAGCTGTGCCAGGCTTGCATCTGATTTGCACAAATACGAGGTTCATAAGACCTTGAGACATGAGGTGCTCCATTAGGATTCTGTGTTTACGATAAAGTTTCAAGCTTGCGGGTTAAAGTCAATGTGGCAGCATGTTTTTATTACCTTCCTTTTTAATTTGCCTCCCCACAAGGAGGAGATAGGTTATTTATGCCGTGGTTTACCTACACCATATTTACCTTTCTTACGTCATCCTCAGGCTTGATCCGAGGATCCAGCACCCAAGTTTCGAATATTCTGCATACTAGCCTTAAGAGCGAGGATGGCGTGTTTGTGCATTCACTCGCCCAAATCTGAACAGTGGTGCATAAATTTTCTTACAAACTTGCAGGCTGCTCAAATAAACGCCAATCAAGTTATTAGTTCAGACGCTCGTTTGAGCAGCCCACGCAGAGATTTTTAGTGCCGCCTCACGGGATAAATCGCGCGGGTCGGCCTTCTAGGAGGGAATATATCCGAAATATATTCCTTACCGCTCTACTGTCTCTGTCCTCGCTTAACTTCGGTGGCCAAACTGAGTTTGTTTCATCTCGAAGCAACTCTTTTTGAATTGCTCGAAAATCAAATCAAAGCAGTTCCTTTTGAACTGTTTGAAAAGGTTGAACAGACGATA